>JBLHLB010000109.1:0-11065 GCA_047618505.1 Planctomycetota bacterium | reverse complement strand
AGAGGCGTGCCTGAGGGGATTAGTCTTGCCAACCCCCCCCGCTTGTTCCCTGGGAAGGGTCGAATGTCGCAATGGAGCCCCGATTCGGGACATCTCCCCAATAATACTAACCCAGAGGGGAGAGTTTTGGGGTAACGGGGGGTGATCCCCCAGGGGATCGACTTTGGCCCCCCCCTAGCCCGAGGCAAAACAGGCCCAGTGTGAGACCCGGTGAGACCCGGTGAGACCCGGTGAGACCCCATTCGGCATCCTCTTCCGGCGCCTCTACTCGTCAGAGTGCAGCCCACCCGCCGGCAGGAACCCCTCTGGAAGCGGAGGCAGGGGTCCGGAACCCAAGTAGCGGGCGATTTCCTCGTCCGAAGGATCTTCGACCAGCAGCTCGGTCAATAGCTCGATCCCACGCGGATCGGCTCCGCGCACCCACATCATGCCCAGGTAGCGGCGCAGCTCGTTGCGGCCCGGTTGAAGATTGTGAGCTTGCTCCAGGAAGCCTGCCGAACCCGTGAAGTCGCCCGAACGGGCGCGCCACTCGGCGACCTCCAGGAGGAGCTCGATGTCGAAGGGCGAGCTGACCAAGGCTCGCTCCAGCCAAGCGCAAGCCTCTTCGGGCATGTCGAATTCCTGATAGGCGCGGGCCACTACTCGTTCTAGAAGAGGCCAGGGTCCGTAGGCCTCCGCCATGGGTTCCAGGTAGGCCAGGCTCTTGCTGAGTTCCCGGCGCTCGAAGAGTAGCCAGGCGAAGCCTTCCCAAAGTCGTCGTGTCGCGGGGTCGGGGATTGCGTTTCGGCTTGCTTCGACCAGGGCAATCAGGGCCTCCTCCGAGAGCTCGATTTGCTCGGCTCGCGTGTCATAGGGCGAGCTGTGCTCTTGGGGCAGGGCGTGCAGGGCGAGGGCACCGGCGACGCCCGCCATGGGCTGCTGATCGTTCGCGGCGGCGAAGCGGGCCGTGACTGCGCGGCGCAGGTTGTAGTTGCGGAACTCGGGACGTTCCCGGAGTAAATCCAGGGCACCGGGGCGTGCCGTGGGGGAGCCGCTGGCCAGCAGAATTGGTCGACCCTCCTCGAGGCTACCGGCGTCCGCAACGGGGCCACCGATGACGACGCCGAAGCTCAGTTGCACACAGCCCGCCGTGGCCGCGGGAATCACTGGCCCGGGCAAATTACGCTGACTAAGCGTGCTGTTTGCATCCACCCAAATCACAGCCAGAGTGTCGCTGGGGAGGTCTATTCCCGAAAGAACGGGTGCCGGCGTTGAGGCCCAGTGGATCAACTGCGCAGATTTAGGATAGAGCATGGGCCCGTGGATCGGTGCCACAACCACCAGGTCATAATCGCCCGCCGCGATGCTCTTCTCCGCGTCCAGGGAAGTCACGAGCTGCCCGACGGGCGGCGTTGATTCATCCGCGAAGAGGAACTTCTCGATCTCCTCAACAGTGCTGTCCCAGGGTGCGCAACGCTCTAGGGTGTGGGGGGGAAGTAGCGCGAAGGTCGCGCTGCGCGCCGGTGTCATTTGGCCTACGAATAGAACGCGCGCGGAACCGTCGGCGCGCTTCTCCACGGGCAGCAAGGACCAGGACCAGAAGATGCGTTCCGCGTCGAGGGATTCCTCCCCCGCGAGCGGAGTCAATCGCTTGCGATCCAAGGTGACGATCTGCGCCTCGCCGGCGTACTCGGTCTCGACTGTCATCAGCCCCTCGGGGGCTTGGATCAGAAGCTCCGGTTCGAGGGCTCTGCGCAACCAGGGGCTCGCCTGCCATACATCGGGACGAGGTCCTAGGGTGAGTACAAGTGCCCCGAGCACGATCGCTATGCCTGACACGCTGCGTCGACGCCTGGTTTCGATGGAAAGCAGGGAAGCGCAGGCCCCAGCGAGGGCCAGCGCTCCGCCGAGGGCGGCCAAGCGCCAGGCGAAGGGATCGCTCTTTGCGCCAAGGTAGTCGTTCGCCAAGCTGAAGCTGCGCACCGCCAGGGGCGTCGCGATGACGCCGAAGGCGGCGCCGAAGAGCAGCGCCCGCAGTCGCCGCGGGTGGGACAGACCACCAAAGGTGAGGCCCATGGCGAAACCTGGTGCCACCAGGGCCGCCGCCGCGACCACTGCGGTGACCCTCAAGGTCCCGACCAGGGTGTAGTCGAGGCCGAATCGCTTCAGGTAGACATAGAAGGGGTCTAGCTCGAGTCCGCCGAGGAAGCGCAGCCCGACGATCGCCGCCGGTCCAAGGAGAGCGGCACCGACAACCAGGGCCGTGCCGCCGGTCAGGAGTTCCCCTTCGCGGGCGCGCGTGTGGGGGCGGCCGAAGGCCAGGAAGCCCAGGAGCAGAGCCGCGCCCAGGATGATCCCCGTGATGGTGTCATCCTCCGGTAGTCCCATGCTGAAGAGGCGCACGTGTCGCGCAACTGCATCGAGGCACAGGGCCGCGCCGGCTCCGATCAAGGCGGCGCCAAGGGTGGACGGCAGCGTGAGTGGCGGCAACGGCGGGCTTAGTGGTGCGTCCTCGCTAGCGGCGCCGCGGGAGGAAAGTAGGCCGAAGAGCGGCAGGGCGACGAAGAGCATCAGGCCGAACCCCAGCCGACTGGAGGGCTCAAACACCGGCAGCACAACCAGGCCGTGCAGGACCAACCCGAGCAGACCGCCCGTCAGCCATAGACCGATGGAGACGCCCCGTCGAAACAGGGGGCGCGACGGCATGATCAAGGCCGCGATGGCGAAGAGAGCTCCACCCCGGAGACGCGCGATGGATGCGCCGGTGGCCGCGGGAATCTCAACGATGGAGAAGCCCAGGGGAACGCGCAGGGCGGAGAGCAGCAGGCCAACCAGCAGGCCATGGAGGAGTACGTACAAGACTGATGCCGGAGTTGTGCTGTCAGGGGAGGAAGGATGTCGGGCGCGGCCTTAGTGGTCGCGTTGGCCATGCCCAAGAGTAGGGCCCAAGAGTAGGGCCTGCCCTCCAGCTCCGCCAAGTCCCCCTTGCCCCTGGCGCTTTTCTTGTCCAAGTCGCGCCCCAGATCCCCGTGCTTGGCCGCCCCAGGCCCCTGGTCGCGATAGACTTTGCGGGTCCGCGTTGCCCATCGCGGCCTCCCCCAATGGTCTTCAGCTCGACCCTCTTCGTCTTCCAGTTCCTCGCCGTGGTTCTGGGGATCTACTTCCTGGTACCTGGCCGCTGGAAGAATGGAGTCCTGCTCCTGGCGAGCCTGTTCTTCTACGCCTGGGGAGAGACGTTCTTCGTTCTGCTCATGCTGGCGTCGATCAGCGTGAACTATGGCCTGGGCCTCTTGATCGGGCGCAACCGGGGTACGCCCCTGGCGAAGCGCTGGCTGGCCCTGGCCGTCGTCGTCAACCTCGCCACCCTGGCCTACTTCAAGTACGCCAACTTCGCGGTGGAGAACTGGAACACGCTGGCCCTGCGCCTCGGTCTGGAGCCGATTGAGTGGACCAACATCCACCTGCCCCTGGGGATCTCGTTCTTCACGTTCCAGGCCATGTCCTACGTGATCGACGTGTACCGTGGGGACGTGGCTGTGCAGCGCAGTCCCTTCCGCCTGTCGCTCTACATATCGCTCTTTCCCCAGTTGATTGCTGGCCCGATTGTGCGCTATCGCGAGGTGGAGAGTCAGCTCGCAAACCGACTGCATTCGATCCCAGGATTCGCCCACGGGGTGCGCCGCTTTGCTATCGGAATGAGCAAGAAGGTACTCCTGGCGAACCCCTTGTCGGTACCCGTGGAGGCGATCTTCGCCTTGCCGGACGAGGCCCTCACCCCGGCCATCGCTTGGCTCGGTGTCGTGTCCTACATGTTGCAGTTGTACTTCGACTTCTCGGGGTACTCGGATATGGCCATCGGTTTGGGTCACATGTTGGGCTTCAAGTTCCCCGAGAACTTCCGCTATCCATTCGCGGCCCGCACGGTGCGCGATCTGTGGACGCGCTGGCACATTTCCCTGACGTCATGGTTCCGCGACTACCTGTACATTCCCATGGGAGGTAGCCGTCGCTCGGCGGGGCGCATCGCCCTGAATCTGGTGACGGTCTTTGTGCTCTGTGGATTCTGGCACGGGCCAAAGTGGAACTACATCTGGTTCGGGCTCTACCACGGAATCTTCCTGTCTATGGAGCGGGTGCCGCGCTATCGGAACTTCATCGACAACCTCTGGCGTCCTTTGCAGCACGTCTACGTGATCTACGTTTGGTGGATCGGGTTGGCGATCTTCCAGGCGCACAATATGGGGCAGACCTGGGTCTTCCTGCGCACGATGCACGGCTTCCCTGTGGGGGAGAGCCTGCGCACGAGTGCTGAATTCCTGACGCCCCTGGTGAGCTTGGCCTTCCCCATCGCAGCCATTGGATCCCTGCCGCTGTTGCCCGCCCTTCAGCGTTGGTTCGCGGGCAAGCGCGACAGCCTAGCTGGGGCAGCACGGGCGCGCTTCGAGGGTTTGGGCGCTGTTCTTGTGAACGTGGCGGTTCTTCTTTTGCTCTTCCTCTCGGCCCTTGAGCTGGCCGCTTCGACGCACAACCCCTTCATCTACTTCCGCTTCTAGGATCAGCCGATGTCCTCCTCCGATCGCAAACCCGAGCCCGCATTAGAGCGAGCACAGAGCGCAATTGAGCGCCTGCGCGACGGCCTTCTGATTCTTGGTTTTGCGCTTGGGTTGGCCTTCCCACTGGTGGCTCAACTGGCCGGCTGGGGTGCGGCGGATTCCAGTTCCGAGAAGCGGGTGCTGACCGAATTCCCGGCTCTCGCCCCGGATGATGAACTGCGCGCCTCCGTGGCCGCCGCGCACGGAAGCGACTGGGACGCCTGGAGCGAATCCCTGCAACGTTGGCCCAAGCTCTACGAGACCTGGTTCGATGACCACTTCGCCTACCGCACAGAACTGATTCGTTTGCATCACCGTGGGTATGTGTTGGGACTCGGCGTCTCGCCCCGTGCGGATATCGTGATTGGCAAGCAGGGTTGGCTCTTCACCAATGCGAGTGACCAGGAACAGGCCGCCCTCGATCAGGTGCGCGGACTGTTCCCCTTCAATCAGGCGCAGTTGCTGGAGTGGCAGCGTTTCCTTGAGGAATGTCGCGACTGGTTCGCGGATCGCGGCGTGTCTTACTACCTGACGATCGCGCCCTCGAAACCAACGATTCATCCTGAGTTCCTGCCCCCTGGGTTGTCGTCCAAGGACCCCGTAACGAGGCTCGATCAGCTGCTCGAGTGGCTCGCTGCAACCGAAGCACGCGACGGCTACCCCGGCGTCCCCATGGTGGACCTGCGCCCGGATCTCTTGGCCGCGAAGGAGTCTCTCGGTGGTCTCTACAGACGCACCGATACCCATTGGAATGCCGCCGGCGCAATGATCGCCTCAGCAGCCCTGGTTGAACGCCTGCGCGAAGCCGTGCCTGGACTGTTGCCCATCGATTCGGCGGACTTTACCTTTGAGCGGGTGCCCGCCGGAGGTGGCGACCTGGCGGCGATCTTGAATTTGGCGGACCTGCTCTCCGATGAGATCGTGCGTAGCACGGCGCGCACTCCGATCGAATTTACGCGCGAACTGGAGGGCATGGTCCCCGTGCGTATCCCCGACACAGCCCTAGGGGCGGAAGAGAACCTCGCGGAGGAGCGCCAACGGCCCTTTCGCTTGGTGCAGAATCGGACCGATCTTCCGCGCCTGTTGATGTTCCGCGACTCCTACGGAAGCCAGCTGGTGCCCTTCTTGGCACGGGCCTTCTCCACCAGTTCGTTCTACTGGCAATACCGCATCCACGACCCCGCGATCATGGCCCTTGAGCGACCGGATGTTGTCGTGCAGGAGATCGGAGAGCGCGTCTTGATGCGCAACGTTGGTCTGCCGAGGAACGAACAGTTCATGGTGCAGGACCTGGGGCATATGCGGACCTATCGCGCATCCGAATTCCACGTTGACAGTGCAACTGCTGAGGCACCCGGCTCGACCACCCTGACCCTCTCCTTGGCGGACCTGCCCGAGGGCCAAGCGATCCTCGTGCGTGTCGCCGGCGACTTTGTAGGGGGCGGTAATGTGCGCATCACGCTGCGACCGAGGGATGCTAGACATGAGGGCTGGGTCCTGCGTGAAAAAGCGGTTGTCGCCTGGCGAGACGTAATCTATGCGCGGGCGGAGAGACCCCTGTCCGATCACATTCTCCTGATCGAAATCGACGCTCCGGGCGCGCGTAACGTGGTTGCGGAAGTGCGCGCCGTGACACCTCGCGCCGAGTAGCGAATCAAGCGATGAGCACCAGGAAACAACGGGTGCGGGATGCGCGTGTCGAGAGTCTGGCCCAGGACGGTGCTCGCCGTAGACACCTTCGGACGGTGCTCACGACTTGGTATCTCGAGGTGCGGCGGGACTTGCCTTGGCGCCGAACCCAGGACGCCTACGCGATTTGGATCAGCGAGGCGATGTTGCAACAGACGCGCGTCGAGGCGGTTCTCGATCACTACGCGCGCTTTCTCAAACGCTTCCCAACGGTGCAATCTCTGGCCCGAGCGGAGGAGGACGACGTCGTAGGCATGTGGAGCGGTCTGGGGTACTACAACCGTGCGCGCACCTTGCGCCGCGCTGCCCAGGTGATCGTGACGGAACACGCTGGTCGCTTCCCCGATCAAGTCGAAGCGGCCGCCGCCCTGCCGGGCGTGGGGGACTACACCGTGGGAGCGGTGCTTTCGATTGCCTATGGCCGGGGCGTCGCCCTAGTGGATGGCAATGTGGCCCGCGTCTTCGCGCGCCTCTTTGGAGTGCTGGAGGAAATCGATCGTGGGCCGACCCAACGTATGCTCTGGGACTTGGCTCAGGTCTTGGTTCCGAATGATCACGACGATGCGCGCGCGGCCCAGGCACCGGGGACTTGGAACCAGGCCATAATGGAGTTCGGCGCGCTGCTTTGCACGCCCCGTTCGCCGCGTTGTGAGGACTGCCGCCTGCGCTCGGTGTGCATTGCACACGCAGAAGGACTTGTGGACGAGCTCCCGCGCAAACGTCCCAAGAAACCGCCCATCGATGTTCGCATCGAGGTCCTGGTCGCGCGACGCGGCAACGACGTTCTATTGGTTCGCCGCCCCATCGAGGATCGTATGGGGGGCATGTGGGAAATGCCGACGCGTGAGGTGCTTACAGGCACAGGCGAAGAGACGTATCTTTGGCCGCGTGCTCCCCATGGCCCTGCGGGGTTGGTGGAGGAGAAGCCCGCTTCTCTACTGGGCCAACTCTCACATAGCATCACAAAACATCGCATCACCGCTGACCTGCGGGAGGCCCTTGTTCAACCCGCGGTGATGGCTTTCACCGATGCGAACACGGCCGCCTGGTTTGACGTGGACAAGCTCTCGGGCGTTGGACTGACCGGGCTCACGCGCAAGGCACTGAAGCGCGTGCTGTCCACTCGTCTCAGGTCGGACTAGGCTGCGGACGGCGCCGCAAAGGCCGCGCGGATCAGGCGCCGAAGGAAATGCTCTACCTCGCGTGGATCGCAGGCATCTGGGTGCATACGCGCCTGAATCGTGGGCGCCGTGGCGCGACCGCGGTCGTCGGTGACAAACTCGACCCGCCGAGTCTGGTTTAGGTTCTGGGCACCCTCGAGCGAAAGTTGGAGCGCGCCCTGGACCCAGGCCAGGTCTAAGCTTGCAGAACTGCCGTCGTCTAGCCGAAGACGATAGGTAAGGCCCTCCTCGATGGGGGCGTCCGGGCAGAGGCAGCCCTCGAGCTGGACGCAGCTGTTCGAATCCACCAGCAGGCCACGTACGCGCAGGTCGAGGTCGCGCAGCTTGCGCAGAATGGCCCGTGCGGAGCGCTGCGGAATCCCGCTGGTTTGGCCCGCCGCGGGGGGGGAGCTGGTGGCGTCCGTGTAACTTGATCTGTGGTTTGCGCTAGGCATTGAAATCTCCCGGTAGGATGGAACACCCTCTTCGGCGCGATTCCACGAAAGGTTGACCCCCGGTCGAGCTGACCCCTCCGGCCTTGATCCAACGATGAACACGAGAACACGATTCAGCCTGCGAATTCGCTCCCTGGGACTCTGGCTGCTGTCTCGGGCGCTGTTCGGGGCCTTGATCGTGCCCCTCTCGGCGACCGGGCGGGCCACCCCAGAAATGGGTTCCCCAGGGCAAGAAGAGGAGGCCGCAGAGCCCCTTCCGACAACCATTGAGGGACTCCTTGAGGTGATTCTGAAGAGCGGGGATGCCGGTGAGATCGAGCCGATTCGGCATCTTGCGAACATCAAGACCGAGGCTGCGCTCGATGCTCTCGTGACCGTTCAAGGCCAGGTCAGCAGCGTCTACATGCGCAACGCGGTTCTGCGTGGCATTGCACTCTTCGACGACGTCGAAGGACAGCAGCAACGGGCCTTGCAGTTGCTCATGGATGCCGCGACCCTGTCCGGCAATCGGACCCTGCGCTTGTCGGCAGTGGACCTGATCGCTCGCTGTCAAAACCTGGGCCGACCCTTCCTGGTCTTGATCGTCAACTCCGTTGCGGACGATGAGGTTCGAGAAGTGGCTCTGCGTCGGCATGCGGGGAGCTTTCAAGTCTCGGATACCCCTTGGTATCGGGAGCTTTGGGAGGGCCGTAAACAGGGTTCGGAGCCCAGTGGCAAGCGTCGCCGGGGAGGAAGAAACAAGGACGAAGAGGAACAACCCGCTGTTCCCCAAGCGCGACCCCTGCCCGTGCTGCGCACGATTGCCTTCGCCACCCTTGCTTCAGCGCTTGACGTTGAAGAAATCTACAGGGCGGCCGCGGCCGAACGCGACCCGGTCATTCGTGCCCGGGCGGTCCAAGAGTTAGAGGCACGCGGCGACGAGCGCGTTGACAAGCTTTTACACCAGCAGCTGACCTTCAACGGTGCGGGTGTAGAGGATCGCCTCTACGCAGCGAGTGTTCTCCTGCGCAAGGGTGGCGCGGACTTCGCCGAGGAGCTGATCAAAATCACTCTGCGATCCGGTCAGGGGGAGGCCTTCGTGTTCGGTGTAGCAGGTTTCCTGGACGAGTTGGATGACGCCGGGATCGACAAACTGATCCTGCGCAAGCTGGGCAAGGGCAAGCGCCTGGAGAAGCGCTTTTGGATGCGCGCGGCGCTCAATCTGGAAGGCGAGAAGGTGGACAAGGCCATGGCCAAGCTGCTCGGGGACAAAGACTCGGACGTCGTGCGCTTGGCGACGACCTACATCGCCGTGCGTAACATGTTTGCGGCACGCACGGACCTTGAGAAGCTGGCCGAGAAGACTGATGATCCCAACCTGGTCGCCGATGTCGTCGACGCCCTTTCGGTCCTGCGGCGCAATGACCCCGAGTGGGCAGAGGCGCTCGTGGCCTACGCCCAGGATTCCAACCGCGCGATTCGCAACGCTGCGTTGCGCTCCCTTGGGACCCGTGGCGACACACGCCTGGTGGAGGTCATTCTGCTCTCACTCGATCATCCGGATTGGTCCACGCGCATGGCGGCCATCAAGGCCCTCGAATCCATGCGTACGCCCTTGGCCGTGGGGCCCATGATCGATCGGATGAAGGTGGAGGACGGTCGCCTGGCAGCGGAGTTGTCCAGGGCTCTCTTTAGCTTGACGGGACAGCCCTTTGATACGAATGCAACGCGCTGGGCGAACTGGTGGGGGGATGCCCAGGCCGAGTTCACCGTCCTGACCAAAGCACAGTTGCGTAAGGTGGCGAAGGTCGCCCTGGAACGTGAGCAGCGCGAGGTTACACGCACCCAATTCTTCGGCGTCAAGGTGGAGTCCCACCGCGTGATCTTCATCCTGGACGTGTCCGGTTCGATGCTGGAGCTGACCCAGGCCCGTTACTCGGGCGAACGCGGTGCGACACGACTTGCCGTGGCTAAGGAGGAACTCGCCAGGGTTGTCGAGGCGCTCGACCGTGCCAGCCTCTTCAACTTGATCGTCTTCTCAGGCGGCGTGAGTTCCTGGCGCAAGTCGATCACAGTCTTCGACGAGGAGGCCCTGGAGGACGCGCGCGTCTACGTGTCGCGGCTGGGGGCCGGGGGCGGCACGAATCTCTTTGGAGCCCTGGAGCTAGCCTTCCAAGATGCCGAGGTCGACACGATCTTCGTGCTCTCCGACGGCGAGCCCACGGTTGGGAGCGTGACGGACCCCGGCGGGATCCGCAGTCGCGTGGCGGCCTGGAACAAGAATCGCAACGTGGTGATCCACACCGTGGCCGTGGGGGGCTCCCTGAAGGTTCTGGAGTGGTTGGCGGAAGACAGTGGTGGCAAGCACGTTCGCTTCCAGTAGCTCGATCCGTATTCTCTGAGGCGGGGACCCGAACCCGACCCCGCCTGCCGTGCCCAAGCAACGCCTCAAAACTCTCTCGACTCGCCTCCTGCTCTCCGTGCTCCTGGCGGCTGGGCTGCTTGGGGCCCTGATGGCTTGGGGAGGCGTTAGTCCCCAGGAAGTCGTGCGGACGATTGTCGGCCTGCCACCCGGTGCCTACGCCATGGCACTGGGGCTGCACGTCACGACTTACTGTCTGCGGGCCCTTCGATTTCGGATCCTGATCCCAGCCAAGTGGCGCCCTGGGTTCCGACAGACCTTCTTCATCTCCAGTGCGCACAACATGGCCTCCTACGTGTTGCCCGCGAAGATGGGCGAGGCGGCCTTTCCCCTCTACATGCGTATCCGTTGTCGCGTACCGTCTTCGGTCGGCCTGGCGACACTCTTGGTTTCGCGGTTCCTTGACGCCGCCATGATGTGCACGGGTCTCGCCGCTGCCTGTCTGGTGTTACGGGCGAGCGGTCGATTCCCCGGGCTTGAGTGGCTGGGGTTGGTCGGGTTACTGCTTTCCTTCGGTAGCGTCTTCTTTGTTTCGCTATCCCTGCGCGGGGACCTGCTCTTTCGCCTGCTGTCCTGGTGCCTACGCTGGATCCGGCTGCACCACTGGAGTCACGGTGAGAAGTTCCTGGGGAAGCTCAACACCCTGTCCCACGCACTGCGAATTTCCGCCGATCGCGGTCGCATCTGGCTGGCGCTCCTGTGCACTGTACCGCTCTGGTTCACGATTTTTGGCTTCTACACGGTGCTAGCCCGGGCCATGGGTTTGTCCGGGGACATCAGTCTTCTGGA
>JBLHLB010000108.1:0-11092 GCA_047618505.1 Planctomycetota bacterium | reverse complement strand
GGGCTTCCTTTTCGGCGAGCGGCGCCCCCTCAGTCGAGGCGGGACCACCCCGAGGAACGGGAATGATCTCGACCGTTGGCTCCTGGCTGTCCTCGAGCTGGGCCTCCACAGGCATGCTCTTCACCGCCGCCTTTCCGGTTGCCGTGGGGACAATCTCGTCCACCTCGGACAGCTCAACACCGACGACCCGACTGACGCCCTTGGTCTGCATCGTCACGCCATAGAGCATGCGGCAGGCAGCCATGGTGCCCTTGTTGTGGGTCACGATAATGTATTGCGTATCGTCCGCGGCATGTTGGACCAGGGACAGGAAACGCCCGATGTTTGCGTCGTCCAGGGCGGCGTCAACTTCGTCTAGCACACAGAAGGGACTCGGCCGTGAGCGGAACACCGCGAACAACAGAGCCAATGCCGTCAGGGTGCGCTGACCACCGGAAAGCAGCGTGATCGGAAGGGATTCGCGACCGGGGGGACGCGCGACAATGTCGATTCCCGCTTCCAAAATCGGCACACCCTCTTCGAGGGAAAGCTCAGCTTTACCGCCGCCAAAGAGCTGACGGAAGATCGTGCGGAACTGGTCACGAACCTCGTAGAAAGTCTCGAGGAAGCGCTTCTCGCTCTCGGCGTCCAGGTGCGCGATGGTCTCCAGCAGTTGGCGACGCGATTCCTCTAGGTCCTTGCGCTGATTCTGTAGGAAGGTCAAGCGTTCGTCGACTTCCTCCAGTTCCTCAACCGCATCCAGGTTGACGTGACCGATCTTGTCGAGCTGACGCTTGAGGTCACGCACGCGCATGAACAACTCGCGCATAGTTTTGGGATCGGCAAGTTCCTCCTCCGGCTCGAAGTCCTCGAGGAGTTGGTGGCGCTCAAGACTGAAGTCCTCCTGAACTCGACGCCCGAGTTCGTCATCCGCCAGCTCGAGTTTTTGCTGCTTGAGTCGCCCCTGGCTAACGGAGTCCAAGAGACCCTCCAGAGAGACGGTCACGGCTTCACCGCGCTTGCGCAGGGAATCAATCGCCTCGCGCCCGGAGCGATCGCGTTCCCGCAGCTCCGTCAGGCGTTCTTCGAGTTGACCGCGCTCCTGCAGCATCTCGCCGTGCTGTCCCACCAGGCGTTCGCCTTCGGTGTCGCCATCGTCAGCTGCCTTATCGTGCTCATCCGCCAGGCGCGAGGAGCGCTCCGCCTCCAGACGCGCCTCCTCGATCGTCGCGTTCAAATCAGAACAGCGACGGCGGGTAGCCCGCAGGCGCTCCTCAAGACTCGTGGCGCCGACGCGTGCACTGGATTCTTCACGACCAACGGCCTCGACGGCCGTTTCGCCCTCAAGACGCGCGTGTTCAATTTCCTGAAGCGCGGCGTTCTCCTGTTCGAAGTCCGCCTCCACCAGGGTTAGGCGTTCCGATGCGGTCACCAGATCGGCATCGATAGACTCTCGCTCGCGCACTAAGTTGCCGCACTCGGTCTCGGCCACTTCAAGGGCACGCTGGAGATCCGCCACACGGCGCTTCACGCTTTCCACGATGCCGCGGGCGCGCCCGCGCTCCTGACCGAGTTGCTCCGCCCTCCGGCGCAGCTCCTCAGTCTTGGCAACGCACTCTGCCAGGGCTGCCGCCTGCTCCGAAACCTGGATATCAAGGGTCTCCATTTCGGCGGCGATGGCGGCGCGCCGATCATCCAGCTCCGCCGCGAAGGAGCGACGACCGACAGCTCCTTGGCTCACGTCGATGTGACCACCGCTAACGCCGGCAGCATCAACTAGATCACCCTCGGGTGTCACAAAGCGAAGCGTCGGGTGGGCTTGCACCAGCTCTAGGGCCAGTGCCAAAGACTCCACCAGGACAACACCTGCCAGGAGTGCCTGTGCGAGATTAGCGAAGCCCTCCGCGATGTGTGTCTGGGTCAGAAGTAGACCTTCGACCCCGGTCCGGCTGACCAGATCGGAGGGGAGTTCCTGGGGCGCTACCTCCACGACGCCTGCGGGACTTGCCAGGCGCACTCGACCTCGTTCACCTTCGCGCAGCCATTCCACGAGGGAACGAGCGTCCGCGGGTGAGTTCACGACCAGGGCCTGGGCGCGTCCCCCCAGCACGACATCGAGGGCACGGGCCAGGCGCGTATCCACGCGCAGCTGGTCCGCCACGAGCCCGGCCAACTGACCGGAGAGTCGCGGGAAGTCATCCGCCTCACTGCCCTCGAGGACAGCCTGGGCACCGCTCTCAAGTCCTTCACGTTCGCGCTCCCAGTCGAGCAGCGACTCCACGCGACTACCTAAGCGAGTCACGTCAAGTTCGAGTTCCTTGTGGCGCGCCTTAGCCTCCCGCAGCTGCTCCTCCAGGAGATTCCGAGCCGCAAGGACAACGGCACGTTCCGCGTCAAGGGTCTCCAACTCCCCCTCGAGACGGGTCAATTCACGGGCCGCGCGCTCTTCGTGGGACTGCGCGTCCTCGCAACGCTTGCTCGCCTCCAGGCGTGTAGCGTCGGAACGCTCCCCGCGCTCAGCCAGGGGTGCCTGTCGTTCCGTCAGGCTTTGCACACGATTCCGAAGACCGGTGCGCTCCTGCAGGATCCCGAGCACCTGCTTATTCTTCGCCTCTGAATCCGCACGCGACTGGCGTTGTTGATCGCGCAGGTCGCGGGCACGTTCCGTGAGGGCGTCCGCACCGGAACGGGCCTCTGTAGCTTCTGACTCAAGGCCAGTCCGTACGGCATCGAGTTCGTTGCTCTCTGACTCCCGCTGGGAAAGGCGTTCCTGCAGATGAGCTGCACGTCCACGTTCTTCAGAGGAGGAGGCACGCCAGGCTTGCACGCGCGCGGTGAGCTGTCCGCGACGCTCATCAAGGGCGCGCAATTCCGCACCCATCTCTGCGGATTCCTGGGCGGCGCGCTGCACCTCCGCACCGAGAGTTTGCTGCTCGAGCTCGCGTGTGGAGACGTCGGATTCCGCTGCTGCGCGCAGCTCACGCTGTTCCTCAACCTGGCGTTCCATCCCCGTCAGCTCACGCCCAATCTCTCCGAGGGAGACCGCCAGATCGTGGGATTGGTGTTGCGCCAGTCGCATTCCATCGATGCGCCAAGAGTCACGCGCCTCCACGAAACGCTGAGCCTTGCCGGCCTGAATCTTGAGGGACCGTTCGCGGCGTTCGAGTTCGCCAAGGACGTCGTCGAGTCGCAGGCAATCCGCATCCACACGGCGCAGACGAGACTCCGCTTCCTTCTTGCGCTGGCGGTAGCGCGAAACACCGGCGGCTTCCTCGAAGATCGCTCTACGCTCCTGGGCGTTGGCGGAAAGCACTGCATCG
Source organism: Planctomycetota bacterium (assembly GCA_047618505.1). Lineage (GTDB taxonomy): Bacteria > Planctomycetota > UBA1135 > UBA1135 > JBLHLB01. The sequence goes on along the minus strand of JBLHLB010000108.1, from coordinate 7,793 downwards.
ATACGGCCCTGCTCCAGCACGCTGTATCCACGACTCCCCAGGCCGGTGCCGAAGAGCATCTCGCGCACGTCCTTCAGGCGCATTCGATCGCCGTCGATCAGGTACTCCCCCTCGCCGGAGCGATAGACGCGGCGCGTGATCGCGATTTCGTCACCACGCTCCTCGATTGTCTCATCAGAGTTGTCGAGGACCATGGTCACTTCGGCCACGGACATAGCCGCGCGCGAGGCAGAGCCCTTAAAGATCACGTCGGTCATCTCTCCACCGCGCATCGACTTGGCACGCTGTTCGCCGAGTACCCAGCGAATGGCGTCCACGACGTTGCTCTTGCCGCACCCGTTGGGGCCGACAATTCCGGTTACAGAGCGCTCAAAGTTGAGCACCATGCGGTCGGCGAAGGATTTGAACCCGAAGAGCTCGAGTCGTTTCAGGCGCATGCGAAACTAGGTGGGAAAGGCGTGGGTGAATTGTCGCAAGCAGCGCTTACGCGCTATGCCGAACGCGGCCGAAGCCCGTTCATTCAAGTGAGTGAGAATCGCCCGAGGACGATTGAATTAGCGCACCGGTCGCAGGACGCGTCCGCTGCCTGAGGGAAAGAGCTCGAGGGCGACTTCGCCGGCGAAGGCACGGCGGCGCACCTCGAAGCGGCGCCAGGCCGAAAGATGCGGGCGCTCCTCTTCGATGCCGGGGCCAACAACCTCGTCCAACGATAAGGCACCGGAGGAAAGTGTGCGCAGGAGTTCCGCTTCACCGCGACCGCCGGCACCGAAGGTGGGTACGCCAGCCGCGGGCTTGAGGCCGAAGCCAGTTGAATAGGGACGCGCAGGTTTTGCTCCCTCCACGTCACTGAAGAGCCAGCGCTGCACGCCGCCATCGGCACGCGCCAGGCGCTCGTCTAGCCAAGCAAAACGAGCCGCGGCGGCTTCACCGTGGAAAGGTGAGACTGTGACGGCCACACGCTCGGCCGGTGAAAAGCGCCTTGCTGCGTCGGCGATCAGACCGATCAGACGCGCCCCCTGGTCAGGATCGATCACGCCATCACCGAGGATCAGAAGTGCCTCGCGCAACCCGACCGGCACCAGGGCCAGGCTCGGTCGCGCACGCAGCCCGCCGGGGCGCGCCTCCGCGGTGCGACGCTGGAAGGACTCCAGGGAACGACCGGCGGAGAGGGCGGCTCGCACCAGCTCTGCCAGTCCCGCCTGGACGATCTCCTCGCGCCAGGGACCGGCACGTCGTGCCAATCGCGGCAGGTTCAATGCAACGGCCCCCAAAACGGACTGGGGTGTGCGCTGTCCCTTCTGCCGTTGCAACCCAGGTCCGACGCAGCGCAGGTCGCCTTCGCCCCAGGTGGGCAGCACGGCTCCCCGAGCCAAGAGCTCCTCCAGGGAATCCGCCAGTCCCGGACGCTCCGCCAGGAGCCCTTCGAGGGCGTGCCCCTCGAGGAACAAGCGCGGCGGCCCAGGGCGATCGAACCGGCCACCGGTCGGGTACTCCGCCAGGAATTCGGCAAGCTGCTCGACCAATCGTGCGGCCAGGACGACCTGCCTCGCATCCCCAAGGGAAAGATCGATGCGCACACTCGAGGCTTGAGCCAAGGCCGAACATGCCCGCAGCCAAGCGGAAAGCCCCAGGGAACTGTCCGAGCGAGTGGCGCGCAGGAGCGGCGAGAGCACGCTGGCCGGTTCCTCAATCACAAGACCATGGGCTACGTGGCGCGTGAGTTCTCCGACTCGCTCGAGCAGTTGGAAGGCATCGCCCGCCCCACCGCCGGCGGAGAACAGTTCGGCCTCTACGCCAATGGTCAAGGGCAGGTGCGGTGCGCCGAGGTCCTCCACGTGTAGGTCGCCGGCCAGGGCTAGCTCCGCGACTTCGTCCTCGAGGACTTCCTCAAGGGAATAGCGGCGCAGGAGCTCACCCGCTGCGCGCTCACGCGGTGTGCTTTGTCGGGAATCAACGCGATCTTCCCAGGGGGCGAGGGGTCGGCCTTCGAGCAGTGATTCGATGTTCACCCGCGACAGCCCGATGGCACCTTGGCGTTGCAGGGCACGCGTCCAACCGCGTTCGAAGAGTTCACTCGCAACCAACTCACGCACTAGGCCGGTCGTGACGCGCGCAAGACCCGAGCTCAAGACGCGGCGCTCCACCGCGGCGGCGATTTCCTCTGCCTGGGGACGGGCGAGTTCCGCCTCGGTCATCAGGGCGCCGACGATGCGGCCCTTGCTCCAGGGGGCGACCCCCTCCGCTTCGCGTACGCGGGGACCACCGTGGGTGGCGCTCGAAACATCCGCGTGCACACGCAGCGCGTCGCGCACTCGGGCGCGCTTCTCGCGGTAGAGGATGTAGGCCTTGGCCACCTCGGGCACGCCAAGTTCCATGAGGGCCGTCTCCACGAGATCCTGAATCGCCTCGATCTGGGGAGGTCCACCGATCTCGGCACCCGGATTCATTCCAGCCAGGGAATCCCCCTTGCGCTTGGCCAGGGTCAGTTCAACAACGTTGGCCACTTCACGGGCAAAGGTCACGTCCTCGTGCCCGACGGCAGCCATGGCTGCGGTGATAGCCACCTCGATCTTGGCGGTGTCGAAGGGGACTTCGCGGCCATCGCGCTTCATCACGCTCAGAACGTGACGAGGGCGAACCTGGTCCGGCGGCTCAGGAGTCCCCATTGGCATTCCCACTTTCCAGGATGGGCTTGACCATCTCGTCGAACTGCGTGACGTCTTTGAACTCTCGGTAGACACTGGCGAAACGCACGTAGGCGACCTGGTCCAAGGTCCGCAGTTCCTCCATCACGAGGTTACCGATGACTGCGCTTTCCACCTCGCGGTCGTACTCACCGTGACAAAGCAACTCGATTCGGCCAGCGGCATCTTCAAGGGCTTCCATAGGTACATTGAGCTTCTCGCAGGCGCGAGTCATGCCCGCTAGGATTCGCTCACGATCGAAGCGCACGCGCTCGCCACTTTTCTTCACGACCCGCAGCGGTGTCGATTCAATGCGCTCGTAGGTCGTGTAGCGCAGGAAGCAGACCAGACATTCGCGCCGACGGCGAATCGCAGTCCCATCGGCTGATGCGCGCGAGTCGACGACGCGATCCTTGTCTGATTTGCAGCGGGGACACTTCATTTGGTGGTCCACGATCGAGCTGGCGCACAACCGAGTACTACCCAAGAGACCACGCTACATCTTGTGTGTCAACGTGGGCCGCTTGAAAGAGGACGCCACCCCTAGTAGTGGTCCCGAAGTTATCCACAGTGGCTCGAAAGCCGCTCTTGAGGGGTGCCTAGGGCGATCCCCAGAGCCGAGGACTTGCCGAGATTACTTGCCGAGGCAGAAGCGAGCGAAAATCCGGTCTAGGAGGTCCTCGGGGCTAGTACGCCCTTCGATGGAGTCCAAGGCGTCCGTCCCTTCCCGCATGGCCTCCGCCACCAGATCAAGGGGCACACCGGCCTGGAGAGCCTCAGCAGCGCGCTCCGTGGCCCCCTGGGCTTCGACCAGGGCAGTTCTGTGGCGCAGGAAGAGTTCCGCGCCAAGGCTGCCCCGGGACTGTGTGGGCTCCCCCCCTGGGTCGGCCCCTTGGCCGGCCGGCCCCTGGGGAGTGTCCGTCGGCGCCAGAAACCCGAGGGCAAGCGCAACCGCCTGCCTCAGGTCTCCCAGGCCAGATCCGGTCTGCACTGAGATAGAGATGCCCGGGTGCTGCTTGCCCGAAGGTAGCGAGTCAGCTTTCGTTCCCACGCGCAGGACCTCCGAGGCCTGGGCACCAAAGGGTCCTTCGAGGACATCGGGGACGAGCTCGCCGCCGGAATCCTCGCTATCTAGGGGGGCGACCAGGTGCAGCAGGAGATCCGCGCCCCGGGCGGCTCGTGCAGCGAAGGCCTGGGCTTCGCCGTCGACGCCGGCCGCCAGATCGTCCTCGCCAGCCGTGTCGATCAAGAGCACAGGGAGTGACCGGGGGGACTCAGCGGGAGCTAAATCCCAAAGACCCGCGATGACGTCCCTCGTTGTCCCCGCGTGGTCGCTCACCAGTGCATTGCCATCCTCGACGAGCGCATTGAACAACGTGCTCTTGCCCGCGTTCGGTGCCCCCACCAGAACGACACGCGGAAGTGCCGAAGGCGACTGCCGCCGCAGCTCCCAACCCAGGGCCTCCTGCAGTTGCTCGAGGGTGCGCGCAAGGGCTTGGCAAAGCTCTTCCCGCGGCACGTGCCCCGTGTCACTTTCGTCGAAGTCTAGGCTAGCTTCGGTCAAGGCACGCAGCGCTTCCAGTCCAGAACGAATCACGCCAACTCTGTTGGCAAGTCCGCCGCTAAGGAGTTCCGTTGCGGCACGAGATTCGAGCTCCGTGCTCGCGGAGACCAATTCAAGAACTCCTTCGGCCCGCGTCAGATCAATGCGTCCATTGAGGAAAGCGCGCCTGGTGAACTCGCCGCGTTCCGCGCGCCGCGCCCCCAGGGAGAGAAGTCTCTCGAGGGCCACTTCCAAGAGGGGTTGTGCACCGGGCAGATGCAACTCGAACACATCCTCGCGCGTGTAGGAATGTGGGCCCGGCATCCACAGGACCAGCACCGGTTGGGTGCCGATACCGTCGTCAAAGCGCGTCCTCAGGAGGCCGCGCTGGCTCAGAAAGTCGTCAAGTCCGTGCCCCCCACTAGCGGACAACACTGTCTGACGGAGAAGCGACACCGCCCCGGGTCCGGAGACGCGCAGCACCCCACGCTGGGCTGGACCGGGTGGCGACGAGATCGCAACGATCGTCGTGCCGGAGGATTGCGCTGGCCCCATGGTCATCCCCATGGAACTACTTCCTTTTCTTCTTCGTGCCGGTCTTCCCTGCACGCTTGGCCTTCTCAACACGCTCCATTTCCGCGCGGTGCTTCTGGGCAAGATTATCAAGGGCTCCGGCGAAGGGCCCGCAGCCTGCCTTCTTCTTCTTTTCCGTGACAACCTCCGTGTCGTCGATGGGCCAGAGCTTCTTGATCACACGCTGCTCGACGATTCCGAGACCAGACTGAGTGATCATGTAGAGCGACAAACCCGCCGCGTAGTTGTAGAGGAACACGCCGAAGAGCACCGGCATGAACATCATGATCTTCTGCATCTGCTTCGCCTGTGCATCCGAGGGCTGGGGCATCCCGCGTTGCTGCAGAATCCATAGCACCACCATGATCAGCGGAAGCAGGTTCAGGTAGCTCAGATCCAAGGTCGTGATCAAGAGCGGGATCTTCACGTCCAGGACCATAAGACGATCAGGCAACGACAGGTCGTGGATCCAGAATCCAAAATCCGCCTGGCGTAATTGCCAACTTGTGCGCAGTGCACTGAAGAGACCGAAGAAGATCGGGATCTGCACGAACATCGGGAGGCAACCACCGAGGGGCGGGAAGGCACCCTCCTCTTGCATGACCTTGGCCTGGGCTTCCCGCAGCTTCTTGGGCTCGTTCTCGAAGCGCTTCTTGATCTCTTCGATGCGCGGTTGCACGCGCTTCATCTTTGTTTGGTAGCGCGCCATCGACGTCTGGGAACGGCGCGTCAGGGGGAACATGACCCCACGCACGCAGATCGTCATCACGATGATCGACACACCCCAGTTCCCGAAGACCTTGTGCAGGAGCCCCAGGAACCACAGCAGGAAGCGACCGATGGCCGCAAACATGGAGAAGCCCGAAAGGTCCTTCCGAAGGAGTTCGCCGTGGGCCGGGAAATCCTCCCGAAGCACGTCAGGATCCTTAGGACCTGCGTAGACAGTCCAGTTCCAGGTCTCCGAAGCCCCCTCATCCGGCAACTCAAGATCGACTTGGATCTTGGTCCGGATGCGCTTTTCGGGTTTACGATCCTCAAAATCGCTGACGATCTCCACCAGGGGCTCCCAGCGCGCACTGCGCAGGGTCGGCGCTTGCCCTTCCGCGTCGCGCAGCAGAAAGGCGAAGTACTTGTTGTGAACGCCGGCGAAGGAGAGCCCTTCACTGCCGACATCCAGGGCTCCGCCACCGGCATCCGCGGAGGGAGCGCTTTCGCTTTCAATTTCGAAGGCGCCGCGCTTCTCGCGGCTAACGGCAACCGCGATGGGCTCGGGATAGAAAGTATCGCCCAGGGCCGGGGGAACGACGCCGGCCGGAATGATATGAAAGCTCGCCCGCCCTAGATCACCGGCCGAGTTGTTGATGAGTTCGAGGCTGACATCCAGGTGCCAGGTGCCCGGCACAACCCGAATGGTCTTCACGAACACGACGCCTGTGCCCGGCGCGTACGTGAAACGCGCACCATCGTCCAGCTTCTCCATCTGCCAAAGGACATCAATCAGACTCTCAGGCGCGATATTGACCGCGGACTCACCCCTTTCGAACAACAGGGAACCTGAACTGCCCGCTGGGCCACCGATAAAGGGCTCCACCAGGGGAGTCCAATTCTCCGGCAGCAGGCGCTCCTCGGGTGACATGCGAGCATGCTCGACATAGTCCAGGAAGCGCATTTCCGACAGCTGCGCGCCCCGATTGGAGAAACTCATCCAGTAGTGACCGGCCTCTTCGGGACCACCCGCTTCACCGGGAGTGCCAATCGTGATTTCGTGAAATTCCTCGATCTCCGCAGCTTGACGACCGGGAAGCATTTCCCGCGAATCCGGCCCCCCGGCCAACCCCGAAGAACTGGTCCTGTCACCCGCGCCCTGCGAGCCGTTCAGCTCGACGGAAGCCGAATCGCCGGAGCCCACCTGGCCTTCATCAGCGGGATCGGGCAAGGGAGCCTGGGTCTTCATCCATAGGATTAGGACCAGGAACGACAGGGAGAGAGCCAGGAAGAATCGATTCACGGATTCCGAAGGAGGAGGATAGTTGCGCCCGGTGAATCTCTCACCGAGTGGCGCAAAGGAGAATCAGCGGCCGACCGCGAGGCGTTCGGCGAGGTAATCCGGGAGGCCGGGAACTTCCCGGATTGCGTGCTGCGCCGCGGCAACGTCGTAGTCGCAGCGCACGAATGTGACGGTCGCGCCGTCAAACATCACGTAGGACAAACGCGGATCACCATCCCGAGGTTGCCCCACGGAACCGGTGTTGACGATCGCCCGCGCGCCGGAAGCGAAGCCCAGGTCGAAGGGGCCTTCAGTACCACGCGGCAACACGAGCTGTCCGTCTTCACGGAAAATCGCTGGCACATGACTGTGCCCAACGAAGCACACGCTGCGATCCATCTGGGCGAAGCAGGCGCGCATCTTGTCCTCGTCCTGATTGTCGCGCGGAACGAGGTATTCGCGCACGGGATCCCGGGGCGAGCCGTGGGCGAACATGGCGACCTCGTCACGCATCAGAGGCTTCAACTCACCGATGAAATCCCAGTAGTCCCAGCCGCGGTCGCGGGCGCCGCCGTTGGTCAGCTCTTCATGGGTCCACTCGATGGCAGCGCGTGCCTTCGGGTTGAAGTCTTCCGCCGACTCGAGCAGCGCGTACTCATGGTTGCCCTGGAGGCAAAGGCCCGGTTCCAAGGGACCGAACTCCGCCGGGGCATCCGGCTTGGCAACGCAAAGCCGCATGACCCAGTCGAGCACAAAGCGTGGCTTCGCTCCGTAACCCACGGCATCACCTAGGCACACGAAACGCCGCGCGCCGCGCGAACGTGCATCCGCTAAGGCAGTCTCAAGGGCCGGCTCGTTGGCGTGCAGGTCCGAGATTATTGCTGTGAGAGGGTAGTCCACGTGTCTGTTCCGGGGCCAGGGCCCTGAATTGGAGCGGAACAGGATGCCGCCACCTCACGGGCGGGGCAAGGCGCTAGGCCCGTGGGCATCTCAGGAATTCCCCGTG
>JBLHLB010000107.1:0-11173 GCA_047618505.1 Planctomycetota bacterium | reverse complement strand
CCGTTGACCGGGCCTATGGACCGGGTCTGCTGCCTATTGAAGCTCAGTCGGGTGTGCCGCGGAGGGCTTCCACTTCCGCCGCAATTTCCTCGTCTGTGATCTTCTGGAAGGGACCCACGATCTCGCCTAATGCGGGGGAACCAAGGGAGCGCCAGTCACCCTGCTGCGGTGCTGTGGGCCAGGGAGTGTCCACGGCTTGGCCCTCGGCACCGAGCATGCCCCAGAGCAGCTCGGCCTTGTCGGGCATGAAGGGAGTAGCCCAGCGGGCCAGGAGTGCGATCCATTCGCAGGCAGTTCCCAGAACACTTGCGGCCATGGCGGGATCCGTCTTGCGCAGGGACCAAGGGGCCATGCGATCGATGAAGACGTTGCCTACACTGGCGTTTGCCAAGAGGGCCTCGGAGGCGCGCCGGTAGCGGTTCTCAAGGATGTGTTCGGCGGGGTCGTGGATCTCTCCACACTCCGACAGGAGGATGCGGTCTAGCTCCTCGACATGGGCCGGGTCCACGCTGGGAACCACGCCGCCGAAGTGCTTCGCGCTGAAACGTAGAACGCGCGTCACAAGATTTCCGATCTTGTCCGCGAGCTCATTGACAGTCCCTTGGAAATCCTCCCAGCGAAACTCGGAGTCGGAATTCTCGGGCGCGCTGGAAAGTAGGTGGAAGCGAGCGCAATCGCGGTCATAGCGATCAAAGAATGTGTCCAGGGGAACGACCCACTCTTCGCTTGTGCTGAACTTCTTGCCCTGGAGGTTGTAGAACTCCATGGCCGGAACCTTCCAGGGCATGATGTAGTTGTCCTTCGCTCCCCAAAGCATGCTGGGGAAGATCAAGCAGTGGAAGGGGATGTTGTCCTTGCCAATGAAGTGCACCAGGCGTGTCTCGGGATCCTTCCAGAATCGCTCGAAGAGCTCTGGCTGGCCCTGTTCTTCGGCCCAATCGCGAGTGAATGAGGCATACCCAATGGGGGCATCGAACCAGACGTAGAGGACTTTACCCACGGCGTCACCGGCGATCTCCGGCGGCACCGGGATACCCCAACTGAGGTCTCGCGTGATCGGACGCGCATGCAGATCCTTGAACATGCGACCGACGAAAGCCTCGACGTTGGGCTTCCAGGGGTGTTGCTTGAACCACTCGCCGATGTGCTCGTCGCGAAGCTTGGGCAGATCAAGGTACCAGTGGGTTGTGCTGCGTAGCTCTGGTTCATTCCCGCAGGTCGCGCAGCGCGGGGAAATCAAGCGCAGGGGGTCGAGCCAGGTTGCGCACTTGGGGCACTCATCGCCGCGTGCCTTCTCATGGCCGCACTCGTAGCAGGTGCCGACCACATGGCGATCCGCAAGGAAGCGCTCGTCGGTGGCACAGTAGAGTTGCTCTGTCGTGCGCTCGTCCAGATAGCCGCCAGCGTGCAGACGCCGGAAGAAATCCTGCGAGAGCTCCGAGTGGCTCGGGCTCTTTGAGGTGCCCGACCAAATGTCGAACTCGATCCCGAAATTGTCAAAGGTGCCCTTAATCTCGTCCCGCCAGCGAGCTGCGTAGGCGTCGTATTCGACGCCGTCGCGATCGGCGTTGACGGTGATCGCTACCCCATGCTCGTCGGCTCCGCAGACATAGAGGACCTCTTCACCGAGGCGCCTGAGGGTGCGAACGTACACATCCGCGGGGAGATAGGCGCCGATGACGTGCCCGAAGTGGATCGGGCCGTTGGCGTATGGGAGAGCGCTGGTAACGAGATAACGTGCCAAGGGGGTCCTCAAATGCTGGCCGTGCCCCGGACCTGGCCGGAGGGCCAATGGGGGTGGAGAGGGGATCCTACGGGGCCGGCGGCGTCTCCGGCCAGAGGACTCCCCATCCCTTGTTTCGGGGACGCCCCGGTCTGCTACACTTCGCGGTCACCCCCAGGCGCGCTAACTCTCCACGGAGCCTTCTTTTTTGACTCCGTGAACCTGGACCAACGGCCGGCCGATCGCTGGCAGAATTCCGCTCTTCGATGGATCCCTACACGCAACTCGACTTCTTCAACCTCGACGACCAATTCTCCGAAGAGGAGCTGATGGTGCGGGACGCCGTACGCAGCTGGGTCGGCGAGCGATTCATGCCCAAAATCATGGAGCACTGGGAGGCCGGCACCTTCCCCAAGGAGCTCGTTCCTGAGCTGGGTGAACTGGGGGTCTTCGGACCGACGATCCCCGAGGAGTACGGCGGCGCGGGGATGAACTCCGTGACCTATGGCTTGATTTGCCAGGAGCTTGAGCGCGGCGACTCCGGCCTGCGCAGTTTCGTCTCCGTCCAGGGCTCCCTGGTCATGTACCCGATCTTTGCCTACGGCTCCGAGGAACAGAAGAAGAAGTGGCTGCCGCTGCTTTCCTCCGGTCAGGCCATCGGATGCTTCGGGCTGACGGAGCCGGACTTCGGTTCGAACCCCGCTGGCATGCTGTCCACGGCGAAGAAGAAAGGCGACGGCTACGTTCTGAACGGTCGCAAAATGTGGATTACGAACGGCACCGGTTGCGACATCGCGATCTTCTGGGCCCGCGATGACGAAGGTGCAGTGCGAGGATTCATCGTGCCCGGTGATGCCGAAGGCTTTTCGGCGCCCGAGCAAAAGCACAAGTGGAGCTTGCGAGCTTCGGTTACATCAGAATTGGTTCTGCAGGATGTCTACGTCGGTCCCGACTCGATCTTGCCCAACGTCAAGGGCCTTAAGGGTCCCCTGGGTTGCTTGACCCAGGCGCGCTACGGCATCGCCTGGGGTGTTCTCGGCGCGGCCACTGCGGTGATCGACGAGGCTATTCGCTATTCCAAGGATCGAATCGTTTTCGATAAGCCCCTGGCTAGCTACCAGATCCCCCAGAAAAAACTGGCGGACGTGGCGACCGACATCACCCTGGGCCAGCTCCTGGCCCTGCGCCTGGGGCGCATGAAGGATGCTGGCACGATGCAGCCCTTTCACGTGTCTATGGCCAAGCGGAACAACTGCGATATGGCCCTACGTGCGGCGCGGACTCTGCGCGATATGCTTGGGGCCAACGGCGTGACGCTCGAATATCACACGGGACGCCACATGTGCAACCTGGAGTCGGTCATCACCTACGAGGGTACGCACGACATTCACACTTTGGCGATCGGCGCGCACTTGACTGGCATTTCGGCTTATCGCTAGGAATCCCGCCCCATTCCTGGGGCTTGCCGGGCCGCTACACACAGGGCCGGATTAGCTCGATCGGCTCCCCTTCTTCCAGGCACTTTTAGCAACGACAATGACTTCTCAGAAGCGCAAGCGCTACGTGGTGAGTGACCTCGGGTTTGCCTACGGTGTGCATGACACCCAGGCGCCCGCGGCTTACTCCTTCGAGGCAGGCAAGGACAAGGCGCATCCCTCGAACAACGAGTTGAACACGGTACGCATTGACATCTGTGCGACACGTGTCCGGGCCCAGCAGATCGTTGATCGGCTGAACGCCGAGTTTGCCCGTATGGGAGCCTGAGCGCGGTATGGAAGAAACACGAGGGATCTCGGCTTGGCGACTCCTAGGGATATTCCTGGGCGTTGTCGCGGTCGTTGCGCTGTTGCTCACCATCATGGTCATCAAGACCAACCCTGCTTCCTTTAGTGCCGGAGCAGTGCTTGAACTAGCACTTGCGATGGGGCTGATCGCACTGGCGGTAAACAGCGTCTTGCTTGGATTCCTGGTGCTGGCCTGGATGCCGCTGAGGCTTGTTACGGGCAAGTTCCTGGTGGGGCGCCGGGGCGCTTACCTGCTCGGTGGACTGGTGGCCTGCAACCTGGTGTGGTGTATGTGGAATCGCCTGACCATGGCGAACTCCCTCTCCGGGGGGAAGGTCGCGTTCCTGACCCTTGCCACTGTGCTTGAGGTGGCCTGTCTCTTGGCTGTAGGGCTGGGAGTGGTCCTGGCATTCGTCGGTATGTCCCCGCGCGCGGACGGTGGACGAGCTGGCAAGACAGTTGCACTTGCATCCATCTTGACCCTTGCGGGGGTCGCGGTTGCCTTCACCTCGAATGCCCGCGGCGAGGGAGCACGTCGATTGATGAGCCACGCTGACATCGTCAGCGCGGCCGAGATCGGCGTCGCTCAGATCGCTGTGGGATCCGGCGAAGTCACTCTCGAGGACCTGATGAGCGTGGGGGATTCCACCCCAATCATTCCGACCGCATCGGCCGGGCGGCGCGTGATTACGATCGGCGCGGATGGCCTGGATTGGTCCGTGGCGATGCCGCTGATGAAGCAGGGGAAGCTCCCGAACCTGGCACGCTTCGTCGAACAGGGTGCGGCGGGCTATCTCGACAACGGCAATGAGTCCTATTCGCCGATCATCTGGACTACGATTTTTACAGGGCTGCCGGGGCGAGTTCACGGTGTCTTCGATTTTCAAAAGGCGGTCCTGAGGAACAGTGGGGCAGGGATCTCCAACCCACTGCTCATGTCGCCGACGATCGATTCTTTCTATGGCCTGAAAATGTTCCTGGGGAACTCGGTACTGCAGAGGTTCGGGCTCTGGGACATGGCCTGGGTTGGAGCCCGCGACAGGCGCGTGCCGACCGTTTGGGACGTGGCTTCGCACTATGACAAGCAGGTGGCAATCTGCGATGCCCTGGCCAATATTCCGGCGCGTCCGATCAACGGTGCGATCATCAATCTTGGGCGTGAGAAGGGCGGTGGTTCGAGCGCCTACTATCCGCCTGAGTTGCGGGAGCTGTGGAGCGCGAAGCGCATGGCGGATCCCGTCTTTGACCCCAGAGCAGTTGACCTGGCCGAGCAACGTTTCCAGGCACTCTCTACGCGCTTTGGTGGCGAGGTCACCTTCGCGCTGGATGTGTTGGATGAGTTCGGCACCGACTTCTGCTTCTATTACACCTACTTCGTAGATTCGCAATGCCACTCGGAGTGGAACTTCTACGGGCAGGAAAAGCTCTTCCTGGATGACAGGCCCGCGGAGCTCGACAGCGCCGAGTGGGAGGCCTTCCTGGAAGAGCACGGGAACGCCCGGGCGCTCCGGGCCTACTCCGTCTTGGATGAGCAGCTGGGCCGCTTTCGCGAGCGCTTCCCTGAAGCTCTCTTCGCGATCGTTTCCGACCACGGCTGGACCTTCTCCGGGTACGAGCACTTCAATTCACCTGACGGTGTAGTGCTGTTCTCAGGTCCGGGTGTTAAGGCCGGCCTGGAACTCAATGGCGTCCATATCCAGGACATCGCGCCAACCCTGCTGGCGCTCCTGGGCGTGCCCATCTCGGACGAGTTTCCGGGGCGGATCGTTTCCGAAGCCTTCGAGTTCAAGCTCGACCCCGGGACCGTGCCTAACTACCGCGATGTGGACATGTCATTCCCGACCGGAGCTCGCATGGAGGTCTCTTCTGAGGAGGAGCAGCGGCTGCGCGACATTGGCTACGTGCGCTAGGCCCGCCGGGCAATTCCTTCCGCCCTTGATCCCTAGCAGCCCGTTGAATAACAGCAGCTCCCCGCTCGGCCCCCACGAATCGCCTGGTTGCGTTGCCTGGAGCACCCGTGCCAGAACCACCCGTGCCAGAACCACCCGTATAGGTTCAGCTACAGCACTTCTGCGTGGGGCAACCTGTTGCCTTGCCAGGCGATCCCGGGGGACCAACCGGGAAGCTGCCGTTTTTCAACTGACCGCTAGTGGGCATTGGGCTGTATTGGTGCGGGCGCGATGGTCGATGGAACCCTCTGAGCCCCGTACCGACTTTCTTCCCCAGGAAATCGCAGCGGCGTAACGCCCCGGATTGTCTTCCCCATGAGCATCAACTCCAGCCGGCCAGTCCTCTCTGAGGAGAAGCGTGCCCGACTGCAAGCCCTATTGGCCCAGGAGGGTCTTGGGAAGCAGACCAGCGGGGTCACGTCGGGGTCGCGAGAACAGCTCCTGCCCCTAACATCGGGTCAGGAGCGCCTGTGGTTCCTGGACCAGCTGCACCCGGGGATCGTGGCCTACAACATCCCGGCCGCAGCTTGGATCAATGGGGCCTTGGATGTGGATCAGGTACGCGCCGCCTTTGAAGGGGTGGTTCGGCGCCATGAAGTCCTGCGCACGACCTTTGCTTCCGACGGTGGCCGGCCGCGCCAGGTCATTCGTGAAGATGCAAATCTGCCCTTCGAGTGCGTAGACCTCGTGGTGGAGAATTCCGAACAACAGGTCGCGGATGCGCGGGCGCTGGAGCTGGCCAATGTTGAGGCGCGTCGAGCCTTCGACCTGGAGGCCGGGCCCCTGGTGCGCTTGAGTCTGTGGCGCACCGGTCCGAAGCGTCATCTGCTATTGCTCATGACGCACCACATCATCTCAGAAGGGCCGACGATCTCATGGATCTTCGAGGAGGCTCAGGAACTCTACGCAGCTGCCCTCGAGGAGCGTCCCGCGCAGCTCACGGAACGCCCGCTTGAGTACGTAGACTTCGCCCTTTGGCAGCGCGATTGGATCGCAGGTGGTGGACCGGAGAAAGATCTCACCTACTGGAGGAAGAAGCTCGCTGGCGAGCTGCCCCTGTTACAGCTGCCCACGGATCACCCGCGTCAACACGAAGTGACCTACGCGGGCGCGTGGTTTACGCGCACCCTGCCCATGGAATTGGTGCACGCGGTGCAAGCCCTGGCGAAGGGTGAGCGAGCCTCTCTCTTCATGGTCTGCCACGCCGCACTCGACATTCTTCTCAAGCGCTATACGCAACAGGAAGACATTCTGATGGGCGGAACTGTTGGATTGCGTCCGCGTAAAGAGACCGAAGGAATGCTCGGCTTCTTCGTGAATACGGTGGTCTACCGCATCGATCTCTCCGGCGAACCGAGTTTTCGCGAACTCCTCAAGCGCGTGCGCAACGAGGCTCTGGACGTGCTTTCGCACCACGATGTGCCCTTCGAACGCGTGGCGGAGGCAGCCCAGGCAGATCAGCCGGATCGCGATCCGAACAGCTCCCCGCTCCTGCAAGTCATCTACGACCATGAGAGCGTTGAGTCCATCGGTGGGCTGCATCTGAAGGGGACCCAGCCCGCGGAGATCTTGCGCCCTGAGTACGTGCACAACGGCTGCACGAAGGCGGACCTAATGTTCTTCACTGAGGAGAGCGCCGGCGGCTTGATCACCGCGGTGGAATACAACACAGACCTCTTCGATGAGAGCACGGCCGCACGCCTGATCGATCACTTTGAAGTGCTACTGCGTAGCGCCGTTGCCAATCCCGACCAGTCCATCGGGGAACTCTCCATGTTGAGGGATGCGGAACGGGCGGTGGTCCTATCGGAATTCAACTCCGAGGATGCGGAGTTTCCGGTCTATTGCATTCACCACGAATTGGCGCGCTTGGCGGCCGAGAAGCCGGAGGCTCCCGCTCTGCGCTGCGATGGAGTCACCTACACGCGCGCGGATCTCGACGCGCGCTCGAATCGCATTGCCCAAGCCCTGATCCAGCGCGGTGTGGGACCCGATGTCCTGGTGGGGATCTGCACGGACCGCGGCTTCGACATGGTGGCCGCTACCCTTGGCATTCTGAAGGCAGGCGGCGCCTATCTCCCGATTGATCCCAAGTCACCTGCGACGCGCACCGCATTCATCCTGGGGGATAGCAATTCGCCGGTGCTGCTGACTCAGGCCAAGCTCAGGGATGTCTTGCCTGTTGAGTTGACGCAGGCGGGCTCTGCCACGGAAGTCATTGTGCTTGACGATCCGGACAGCGGATTGGATGGGCTGCCCAATGTCGACCCCGCGGTTGATGTCTCCCCTTCGAACTTGGCCTACGCCATCTTCACTTCCGGCTCCACTGGTCAGCCCAAGGGCGTGCCGATTCCCCATAGCAACTTCGCGCGCTTGATCACCGGGACGGATGCCTGGTACGGATTTGGCGAGGACGACATTTGGATCACCCTGCACTCCTTTGGCTTCGACGTGTCCGTCTGGGAAGTCTGGGGCGCCCTCGTCACGGGCGGCACCTTGGTTTTGGCCTCCTTTGAAGTCGCCCAGAGCCCGGGCTTGCGCTACCAATTGTGCGCAGATGAAGGCGTCACGATCCTGAATCAAACGCCCTCGGCCTTCGTGCAGCTGATCGAAGCAGAGGGGGCACTTGCGGCGGCCCATCAACGTGGTGGGCCGGCCCTTCCGGAACTCGCCCTGCGCCTGGTTGTCTTCGCGGGTGAAGCCTTGGAGTTCCAAAGCCTGCGCCCGTGGTTTGAACGCCACGGCGATACGCTGCCGCGGCTTGTAAATATGTACGGCATCACGGAGACGACGGTCCACGTGACCTATCGGCCCGTGTGCATGCGCGATCTCGATGAGGGGCGCGGCAGTGTGATCGGTGTTCCGATCCCCGACCTGCAGGTCTACATTCTCGATGAGTTCAAAGAGCCGGTTCCCATTGGCGTGACGGGGGAGCTCTATGTTGCAGGACCCGGTGTTGCACCCGGTTATCTCAGGCGGCCTGAGTTGACCGCGGAGCGTTTTCTGGAGAACCATCTGTCCGGAACTCCATCTGCGACGCTCTACCGTTCCGGCGACCTCGGACGTTGGTTGCCCAACGGTGAGATCGAATACCTCGGTCGCATCGACAACCAAGTGCAGCTGCGCGGATTCCGCATCGAGCTAGGGGAGATCGATGCCTGCCTTGGGGAGCACCCTGCGGTGGCCACGGCCATGACGATGGCGCGTGAAGATCGCGCCGGGGACAAGCGCCTGGCGACTTACATCGTTTGCAAGGAGGAGCGCTCGGCCAGCGTCCAGGAATTGAAGGCCCATGTTGCGGAGCGCCTGCCGGATTACATGGTGCCCTCGGCCGTGGTCTTCTTGGAGGCCTTCCCGTTGACCATCAACGACAAGATCGATCGGCGCGCCCTGCCCGTTCCGGAGATCACTGGCGAAGACTTGGGTGTTGAGTTCATTACGCCGCGTTCCGCGACGGAGGTCACCTTGGCGGAACACTGGGCCGAGGTCTTGGGCGCCGAACGCATCGGTGCCCTGGATAACTTCTTTGAGCTTGGGGGACATTCGCTCCTGGCCACCGTGCTGCTGAGTCGCATCCGTGAATCATTCGATGCGGACCTGCCCCTGCGCGGCATCTTTGAGTCGCCGACACTTGAGAAGCTAGCGGCCAGCATCGATGCGATTTGCTCGAGCGAGCAGGCTCCTGCAGCCTCTGCCTTGCCGCCCATCCCAACCTCTGATCGCCGTGAAGGACCGTTGTCCTTCGATCAGGAGAGCATCTGGTTCTTCCATAAGCTCGAGCCCACTAGCCCGGCCTACAACGTGCCCGTGCGCATGTTGCTTGGGGGCAGCTTCGATGGGCGTCACATGGGGGAGGCCTTCCTAGAGTTAGTTCGACGTCACGAAGCCCTGCGCACGCGGTTTGTGGACCGGAATGGCGAGCCATTTCAGGTGATCGAGGAACGCGTACCGGAATGCGAGGAGTTCCTGCAAGAGGTGGATCTATCGCACCTGCCCGCTGCGGAGGCAGCGGCTGAAGTGGAGCGCCTGGCATTGGAAGCCTCGGGCACTCTCTTCGATCTGGAGAAGGCTCCCCTGTTCCGTGCCCTTGTTCTGCGTACCTCGGACGAGCAGGCCACCCTGGTCTTCATCGTCCACCACCTGGTTGTCGATGGCTGGTCCCACGGGCGCTTGTTGGACGAACTGATCGCACTCTTCGGTGCCCTTGTCGATGGCCGAGAACTGCCCGCGCCCAGGTCGGCGGCGCGCATGGTGGACTACGCTGCCTGGCAACGCGAAGTCTTCCCGGAGAGCGAGACTTGGGCTCAAGAGTTGGAGTGGTGGACGGACACCTTGGCGGAAGCTCCGACGCTGATCGAACTGCCCACGGATCGTCCGCGCCCGCCCCAGCAGAAGTTCGATGGCAATGGCGAGCGCATGCTCCTGCCACGCTCCCTCTCCGATGGCCTGCGTCAGTTGGCGCGCCGCGAAGGAGCAACGCTCTTCCATGTGACCTTGGCGGCCTATCAATCACTTCTGCATCGTCTGACGCACCAGGATGATCTCCTGGTCGGTGCGCCCATCGCGAAGCGCACCCAGACTGAGTTGGAGTTCGCCGTTGGCAATGTGATCAACACCGTGGCCCTGCGCAGTCGCGTTGGGGATGATCCAACTCTACGCGAGATGATTGCCCAGGCGCGCGAGACCATGCTAGCGGTGGACGCCCACCAGGACTTGCCCTGGGAGGCGATCGTCCAGAAGCTAGCGCCGGAGCGCAACGCGAGCACAACACCCCTGGTGCAGGTCGGCTTCACTTTGCGCGACAAGGGACGAGTGCAATCCTCCGGTGGCGTCTCCTTTGGGATTCCCACCGAGCTCTTCAATGGCACCACGAAGTCGGACCTGACGGTCGTCGTAGAAGAGATCGACGGAGATCTACAACTCCTGGCGGACTACCCCACTTCGCTCTATGACCAGGAAACGATACGTCGGTTCCTGGGCTGGTATGCGCAGCTATTGACCGCCATGGTGGCCAATCCGGGAACAAAGGTACGCCGTGCACGCTACCTTCCCGAGTCGGAATACGCTGAGCTGGTCGTAGGGCGCAACCAGACGCAGTTGTCCTATGCACGCGATGCCGCCGCACACCACTTAATCGAAGAGCAGGTGCAGCGCATGCCCTCTGGCGTCGCGCTTATCATGGGGACGGAGACGATTACCTATGGCGAGCTTAACGCAGCGGCTAACCGTTGGGCGCATCTCCTGCGTGCGCGTGGTGTCGGGGTGGATGATCTTGTTGGGCTCTGCGCGGAGCGCTCCATCGATGCTGTGGTCGGGTTGCTCGGTATTCTCAAGGCCGGGGCCGCCTACCTGCCCCTGGATCCGGAATACCCGCCCGGTCGCATTGAGTTGATGCTGACGGACGCGGCGCCATCCATCGTGCTGACGCAAGCGGACTTGCATGATCGCTTGCCGCTTATTGATTTGTCAGAAGACGTCACATGGGCCGGCGAAATCCTGGACCTTGATGCTCCGCCTAGGGAACTCCAGGAGCAATCGATAGAGGACCCGGAACACCTGAGCGACGGCGGCAGTCTGTTCAATGTCCTCTACACCTCCGGCTCCACTGGTAAGCCCAAAGGTGTCCTGGGGATTCACCGCTCCTTCGTTAACCGTGTCGATTGGCAGCAGCGCAACTTGCCCTGGCAGCCGGGGGAAGTGGCGTCCCAGAAGACGAC
>JBLHLB010000106.1:0-11228 GCA_047618505.1 Planctomycetota bacterium | reverse complement strand
GAGCAGTTTTCCCGCGCGGGGCTCTACGAGTCCATGGTTTCCCTTGGACGCAGCGCTCTCTCGGCTCCGAACTTTCCCGGCGCGGGCGCGGTACTCGTAAGCACGGCCCTTGCCCAGGCGGATCTCGATCGCATCGAAGACGCCCGCAAATTGATCTCTGGTGTCAAGGCGCAGCGTCCGAACATCATCGTCCCCAATGCCCTGGACAAAGACACGATACTGCGGTGGGTCGTTCTGCTGCACGAGTTGGAGCTTTGGAAGGACCTGGAGCTGGCTACGCAAGTCTGCTTTAGGCGGCGCTATGCGAAGCGTGATGATCGAGGCTTGCGGACGAGCTTGTCCTATCTACTCGGGGTTTCCCTGCTCCAGCAAAACCGGACCCAAGCGGCGATGCCCTCCCTGAGTCGAGCCGGACGCTACACCGACGCACAGGAATTCGTGCCCGGGGAGCAAGTCCTGTCCTGGTACACCCGCGCGACAGCAGAACGGCGCATGGCGATGCGCGCCGACGAGCAACGCTCCATCCTAGAAGTGACCCGGGTTCGTGCTGTTCCGGAGCCGGATGGAGGCCGTGCGGCGCGTGCGTTTGGTGATTCCCTGGAACGCCAGGCCAAGAGGGCTGAGCGCAATGGCGATCCTGCTATTGCCCTAGAGCTACTAGCCCAGTCCTTGGCCTACTTGCCCGAAAGACGCATCGAACTCGAAGGACGTTGGCGGCGCATGGGCGAGCATGGCCTGGCCTCCCAGGGCCGAACGCTCCAGGAATACGAGCAGCTGTTCGCCATCGACGATCGCCAACGGGAGGGCGCCACATTGAATAGTTGGGCAACGGTCGAAATTGCTCGCAATCGATTGGAGTACGGACGCGCGACCAGGGCCCTCTCGCTCATTCGCAGAAGCCTTGAGAGGCTACCCTACTTTCCCCCTCTCCTGGAGGTCGCCGGCGACGCCTATGCCGCCGACGAGGACTGGAGTCGGGCAATCTCAGCGTGGCTAACCCTGGGGGAGCTCTACGGCTACACCCCGGAACTCGCAACCAAGCTGCGGGCCGTGCCGCGGGACCAGTTCCCCACCGAGAAGATGATCAAGTGGGCGGCCCTCGACCCGCGCAGCGCCCTGCTGTCGGGCATGGTCCGCGACCTCGCGGCCAACAATCAGCCTGAGCTGGCGCTGCAGGCCATCCACTTCCTTGGCGGCAAGTCTACGTCCCCAGAGGAGTACCTGCTGGGTGCCGACCTCAGCGCGGTCAACCGCAACTGGAAGGACACCTACGACAACCTGATGCCTATCGAGGCAACTGACCCGCTCTTTCCCCAGGGCGCGGCCTTGCTGGTACGGTCCGCTGTGGAATTGGGGAAAGCGCGGCAGCCCAATGGTCCCCTGCGGCTTGCCCTGGTCAAGGTACTCACTGCCCCCAATCTGAATGGCGAAGGATTCGCCGAGGCAATCGATGCGCTCTTTGGCGCTGGGCTGACGCTTGAGGCCGCCGCACTAGGAGAACTTCTCACAGAAGGTCCGGCTTCGCGGGATCCTAGCCTCCTGCTTCGGCGTGCTGTCGCCGATGTCAGCCTGCGCGATACTGCCTCCGCCGAGTTAGCCTTGGATCGCGCTGAAGCCTACGAAGAGGCCGGGGAAGTCTTGGTCGGCAGGCTACTGCTCGCAACGGACACCGGCGATGAGGCCGGAATTCAGGAGAATGCTCTCAAACTGATCCTTGGTCCCTTCAAGGATAGTCCGTTCCAGAGGGGCATCGTCCGTATTCTCTACGGGGATCTTGAGCGTGCTCTCCCGCTCTTGGCCGCCGCTGACCAAGAAACGGAGGGCCTTCACTTTCCTACGCGACTTGCGTTCCTGACGGGCCTGGCGATGGCGAGCGAAGGAGATACCCAGAGTTCTACGGGCAACGAGCGGCTCGACCGTCAGCTCGCCGAATGGCGACTCTCCTTGGAATCCCTGGGGGAGTCAATTGGTCCCAAGCACATCCTTACCTTGCTCCTCGCCCTAAGCGCGGAGCCCTGGCAGGGCTGGGCTTCGACGCGCCTACTGGAACTTTCCTCTGTCCTTGGACGGCACAACTGGGCTCGGCTCCTGGCGGCCTACAACATCGCGGCACTGGGTCGCCTGACGGAGGCCAAGCGCCTCCTGCGTCCACTCACTCGACCCAAGGAACAACTGCCCTGGTCCTGGGTCTTGCTAGAGCAAATCGCTCTGGAAGAGTCTGGAGGGGAGATCAACTTCGACGTTGTGCGCGCGCGCGTCGGACGAGTCCTCGCAATTGGAAACCACGGTCTCGACCCGACCGAGACGCCCAACTTGGTCGCGGAAGTACTCGTCTTTTTGGATCGCCCTGGGCCCGCCCAGCGGGTACTTGAAGTCGGGTTGAGACGACTGGAAGGCAACCACCGTCGGCGCAATCCCCTCCTGGTCGGGTTGGCCCGAACAGCTCGTGTCACAGGGGACTTGGAGCGCTCCCTTTGGAGCTATGAACAGCGCTTGCTCGCCCAAGTAGACGGGGACTTCGCGGAGCTTACGCCAGAGTTCATCGAACTCATGGAGGACATGCGCAAAGAGGGCAGCCTCACAGGCTCAGCAATGCTAGCCCGCCTGGAGGCACTGGCTGCCCGCTTCCCCCAGGACCCTGCCCCGGTGCGAGCGATCGCCGGGCAACTGCTCGCTTCCGGAGACAGCCTGAGCGCTTCGCCTGTCTCCCGAGCGCTGGCTCGACTCAGTCGATTCCGCACTGAAACGCGCGGCATTCCCCTTGATAAACTTCGCAGAGGCGAGGCAGCCAAGTGGACGCAGATGATCGCCACCATGGATCCGCAGTTCGCGGTGACGCTCGCCTATGAAGAGCTGCTATTTGCGCCCTACTCGGTGGAACTCTGGCGCACCTGGGCGGACGCCTTGCGCGACTCCCGGCACTACGAAGAAGCCCTAGGAGTCTTCAGGATCCTTGCGGCCATCGTCCCGGATCTAGACTCCATGAAGAGTCTCGCGCAAATCCTGATGGAAGGCGGTAATGACCCGCTCTTGGCCCTGGCGGCGGCTAGTCAAGCGCGCCTGCGCCTGGCCCCCGGCGAGTCCGATCCGGAACTCGAATTGATCGAGGGAGTAGCACTGATCACCAGCGGTGGCGCCAGCTTTGATCGCGGCGCAAAGCTGCTGCGCCGCCTCCTCGAGCAAGCACAACAGGAGGCGACTGTGCTGGATGCCTGGCGGGCGGCCCAACCTTTGGTCGAGAACTTGTTCAGTCGGGGCACGGCCAAGGACCTGCTGCTGGCCATCAAGGTCAGTGACCAAGTCGCCACCGATCTCGAGGAAGAGGACACCCTGCGGGCGGATTGGTTCCGCGCTATGAGCGTCTTGTCTTCCCAGAAAGCAACGTCGCAGGCTAGGTCATCCCGCCGTCAATAGCCCAGCATTGGCCAGTGACATAGGCCGCTCGGTCTGACACGAGGTAGGCCACCAAACCGGCGACTTCCTCAGCCTGCCCCGCGCGCTTCAGGGGGATGTGCGCGACGACCTGCTCCAAGGGCACCTCGGCCACCATGTCGGTTTCGATGAAGCCAGGGGCCACGCAATTGACCGTGATCTTGCGCTTCCCCATCTCCTGGGCCAGGGACTTAGCCGCCCCCACCAGGCCCGCCTTCGAGGCTGCGTAGTTGGACTGTCCTCGGTTTCCGCTGATGCCTGAGACCGAGCTGATGGCGACCACACGGCCACCGTCCCGCAAGCGCACCATTGGCATCAGAAGGGGTTGAACAACGTTGTAGAAGCCGTCGAGGTTCGTGCGCAGAACACGGTCCCAGGCGTCCCCTGCCATACCTGCCATGGGGCCGTCCGCGGTCACACCGGCGTTGTGCACGACGCACCAGTAGGCCCCGTGACTTGCAACATCTTCTTCAAGGGCCTGGCGCACGCTATCGCGATCCGCTACGTCGAAGCCGAGGGTCTGGGCTGAAAGGCCGCGCGCGCGCAGATCCTTAGCGAGCTCCTCCGCAAGCCCTCGATTGGATCGATAATTGATCGTCACGGCGAATCCGGCTTCGGCAAGTTCAACGGCGATGGCGCGCCCGATCCCTCGGCTGGAACCAGTCACTAGGGCGCGACGGGGAGATGAGGCAGAGTCTGTGGACATGGGTGTTTCGTTGCGGTCGGAGTGAGAGTCAGGCGACGAAGGTTACACCACGGAAGCGCGCAGGCGATGCCCCATGGCTCATCTCAGCGGTCTGCACGGGGTTGCCCTTGCCGCAGTTGATCACGCCCCAGAGGTCCCAATGGGATTCGTCGCAGATGGCGTCGCAGGAACGCCAAAAAGTCGGCGTCGTTCCCTGGTAGGTAGGGTTGCGCAACATTCGAGTTCGCTTGCCGTTCTTGATTTCCCAGGCCAGTTCCGTGGTGAACTGGAAATTCAATCGGCGCTGATCGATAGACCACATCTTGACGGTGTCACAGATCACGCCATCTTCCGTGTCTGCCACCAAGTCCTCCAGTTTCCAGCTGCCGGGCATCAGGGAGAGATTAGTGATGCGCACGATGGGCATGTTGAACCAGCCCTCAGCGCGGGAGGCTGGGTGAAGCAAAGCACCAGGTCCCCCGCGAGCAGCCCACTCGCGGCTGGTGTGGTAGCCACGAAAAATCCCCTTCTCGACGACATTCCATCGACCGGATGCGATGCCGTCATCGTCCCAACCACGGGTATCCAGTCCGCCGGGTATGGTCGAATCAGCCACTAGATTGACGTGTTCGGAACCGTACTGAAAAGAGTCCACCATCTCCGGGAGCGCAAAGGAGGAACCGGCCAGGTCGACCTCTTCGCCGTAGACGCGATCGAGCTCGTTGGGGTGCCCGACGGACTCATGGATCTGCAGCATGAGTTGGTTCCCCATGAGGATTAGGTCCCGCTCACCGGCTGGACAAACATCTGCCTCGCAGAGAAGAACAGCCTCATCGCGAATGCGCTGCCCATGGGACGCTAGGTCCATTCCAAGGATGTGCTCCCAGCCACCGGCGCGGTAGTTTCCACCGAAAGACGCTGGCCAACTGCGTCGCTGCACAATTCCGTTCTTGGCGGCGGTGGCAGAGATCCCAGCTCCCGTGCGCAGAAGATGTTGGTACTGCGCCGCTCCTTCACTGGAGGCAAACCACTGCTCCTCGGATCGCGATCTGAGGGACGCCTCTCGGGCTACGACATGCTCTGCACCGGCGAGGGATTCCTCCGCGGCAGCGAGGAGGTCGAGTTTGTCCGCCAGCGGAACTTCAAAGGGGTCAATTTCAACGGGCGTGCGGAACTCCCCCACGCCGTCGGCCTTGGAAGCCAGTTCCACCGCTCGGGTGCGTGCCCCGCCCAGGCTACGGGCTAGCTGGACAGCGCGTTCAGCCGCTGAACCTGCGGCGCTTTCCCCTAGATCATCCAAGGCAGCGAAACCCCAAGCTCCATCGACCAGGACGCGCACACCGAGGCCTCTGTCGTAGCACTCGGTTGCATCGGAAAGAGCACCGTTTCGACGACGCAGCTGCTCCGTGTGAAGATTCGTTACGCGGGCGTCGGCGTAGGAGGCACCGAGGGCCTGTGCCTTGTCGACCGCGGCTTGGGCCAACTGCATTTCGGAAAGAGACATGCTGGTGTGCTCCTATGCGAAGCGCCCGTGCTCAGGCGCCCAGGATCAGGCGTCAGTGACGGAGGTAAAACGAAAATTGGGCAGGGCTATGGCTGGTGTCACACAAACCCCTTCAATGAGATCCCCAACCACTTCACGGCTTGTGCCCACGCCTCGCACTTCCGCGAAAGCACGAACAAGGGAATCGGTAAAACGCAGATTCTTAACCGCGTACTGGATCTCACCGTCTTCGACCCAGAAAGTGCCGTTCCGAGTCATGCCGGTGAGCAACAGTTCGCGAAAATCGATCGCATTGGTGTAGTGGAACTGCGTGATGAGCAGCCCACGATCGATCCGCCGCAAGAGTTCCCCTAGGTCGCACTCACCGGAGGACACAACCAGGTTCTCCGCCATGGGACCGTCGGCACTGGGTTGACTTGCGCCGTGACCACTGCAAGGCAACCCCAGGGACTTAGCGAAACGTACATCGGTCACGGGTGACTGCAAGACGCCCGTCTGTACCAGAGGCGTGATTTGGCGCGGGTTGCCCTCACCATCAAAGGGCAAACCGGGTGCAACTGGGATCATGGCATTGTCTGTGATGCTCAACTCCGGGGCGAAGGCCCGCTCCCCAACGCGGCCGCACAGAAAAGACTCGCCCTCCTCATACTCGCGGGCACCGAAACCGCGATAGCTCGCCTGCATCAACGCTGAACAAACGGCCAGAGGCTCCAGCACCACAGGATACTCGCCGGGCGCAAGTGCCCGCGGCTTCTGTGCCCGGCGAGACTTGTCCACGGCACGCTTGATCGCCCTCTCTACATCGAGATCCTCGACGCGGGCGCACAGACTCTTTCCGACGCCGGAGCCTGTGAGTCCAGTGGCGGTTAGGGAGAAGGATGCGCTGCTGCAGGAAGCTTGCACGGCGCGACCCATGGAATTCACGATGACACGACCACGGCCACTGGTTTGAGCCATACCGGCGGGGTTCTGCTGCTCGGGTTCCGTGGCGGAGAGAGCCGCCTTGACCCACTCGGCCTTGGCACTGGCAGGGTGGGCCATGGTCGCCCCATCGCCATAAACTTCGGGGACCTGCACCTCTCCGCCAAGGGGCAGGGCGCGTTCGTTGACGGGCGAGACCTTGGCTAATTCGTGGGCCCGCCCAAGGGCGCGATGCCACTCCTGTGGGTCCCGGCCAGTGACCTCCACGCTGGCCTCTGAGTAGCCTCCCCCAGGGATCTGAACGCGTGCGCGAATCGAGACGGAGACACGCTCGCGATCCGCGCACTGCGTTGGACCGCGATCTCCGAAACGCACAAAGTTGTCCACCTCCGAGGTGATCGAGACTTCGGTCTCCGGCGCCGCACTAGCTTCGATGAGAATCTGGGCCTGGGCGCCCAAGCGTTCGAGATCGAGGTCAGTCATGCTCAATTGGCCCTTCGAGGAAGAGAGCGGTCCATGGAGTTCAGAGGCATTCCCTAGGCGACGACGAAGTTGACCAAGCGGCCGGGGACGACGATGACCTTGCGGACTTCCTTCCCCTCAAGCCACTTTGGGACGGCGTTCAGGGCGTGCTCCTCAAGTTCGCGTTTGCTGGCCTCCTTGGGAACATCCGCACGTCCACGAACCTTGCCGTTGACTTGCACGACCAGCTCGTAGGAATCCTCCACAAGATAGTCGCTATTGACCGTGGGCCAGGGCGCCGCAGCCACGAGGCCCTCATTCCCAAGTCGACTCCAAATCTCCTCGGCGAAGTGCGGCGCGAAGGGAGACAGGGCGCACACAAAGCGCTCGGCCTGGTCCCTCCTCAGGGCCTCTACCTTCTTGGTGCCCTCATTGACGAAGGTCATCAAGGCCGCCAGGGCGGTATTGAAGTTGAAGTGCTTGAAGGAATCCTCGACGCGGGCGAGGGCTTTGTTCAGCTCGCGCTCCAGGTGCAGGGCATCGCCGGTGGGCGCGCCTTCGGATACCGATCCCAAGTTCGGTCGCATGGGGTCTTCCGTCTTTTCGTCCACGAGCATGCGCCAGGCACGGTTCAGGAAGCGCCGAGAGCCGGAAACATCACGTGGGTTCCAGGGCTTCGATTCCCCCAGAGGACCCATGAACATCTCGTAGACGCGGAAAGTGTCCACGCCGAATTCCGCGATGACGTCATCGGGGTTGACGACATTGAGCAGGGTCTTCGACATCTTTGCGATGACCTGTTCCAACACCTCGCCATCGGCCTTGCGTTGGAAGCCGCCGTCCTCCTGTTCCTCGACCTCGTCACTGGGCACCAAGCGCCCCGTGCCATCGCGGTACGCGAAGCCCGTCAACATGCCTTGGTTGAAGAGTTTCTGGAACGGTTCGCGCGTGGTCACGAGGCCCAGACGGTTCAGCACCTTGTGCCAGAAGCGCGCATAGAGCAGGTGCAGCACCGCGTGCTCCACGCCCCCAACGTAGAGGTCAACGTTCTTCCAGTAGTGCTCAGCCTCACGCGCAAAGGGCGCGCTGTCATTCGAGGGATCCAGGAAGCGCAGGTAGTACCAGCAAGATCCCGCCCAACCGGGCATGGTGTCCGTGTCGCGTGTGGCCGGCGCGCCGGTTTCTGGATCGGTCGTCGCAACCCAGTCCTTCGCACGCCCCAAGGGTGCGGAACCATCGGAGGAAGGTGTGAAGTCCGTCATCTCGGGCAGTCGCACAGGCAAGTCTTCGTCTCGCACCCGCTTGAGACTGCCATCCTCCAGGTGCAGGATCGGGAAGGGCTCGCCCCAGTAACGCTGGCGTGAGAAGAGCCAATCTCGCAGGCGATAGGTCACCTTGGCGCAACCGAGGTCACGCTCCTCCAGGAGCGCTATGACCTTCTTCTTGGCCTTAGCCGTGGTCAATCCATCCAGGGGACCAGAGTTGGTGGCGATGCCCACGCCGCTGAAGCACTCGCCTTCCTTAGGGGCCGGCGTGCCCTTGCGGGGCCTGACGACTTCACGCACCTCGAGGTTATACTTCTGGGCGAATTCGAAGTCGCGCGTGTCATGACCGGGAACAGCCATGATTGCACCCGTTCCATAGTTCACCAGCACATAGTCCGCCACAAAGATGGGGATGCGCGCCGCCTCGGAGCCCTCCTCTAGGGCGGGGTTGATCGCATAGCGGCCCGTGAACACTCCGGACTTGTCCTTGGCAAGGTCCGTGCGCTCGAGGTCGGTCTTCGTGGACGCAGCGCGTACGTACTCGCGCACACCCTCGGCGTCGCCTTCGCACACGATGCTTTCCAGCAGCGGATGCTCCGGCGCGATGACCATGAATGTCGCTCCCCAAAGGGTGTCGGGCCGTGTCGTAAAGACCGACAGGCTTTCACCCTCTAGACCTTCAATCGCAAAAGTGATCTCGGCCCCTTCGCTGCGACCGATCCACTCGCGCTGCATGGTCTTGACCGACTCCGGCCAATCCACGAGATCTAGATCCTCGAGCAGCTCATCGGCGAAGGCCGTGATCTTGAGCATCCACTGCTTCAAGGGCCGTCGCACGCAGGGGTGATCTCCGCGCTCGGAGCGCCCATTGATGACCTCTTCGTTGGCCAACACAGTCTTCAGATCCTCACACCACCACACGGCAACCTCGGCTTGATAGGCCAGACCTTCATCGAAGAGGCGCGCAAAGATCCATTGGGTCCAGCGGTAGTAGCTCGCATCGCTAGTGGAGAACTCCCGACTCCAGTCATAGGACAATCCGATGGCCTTCAATTGCCGGCGGTAGGTCGCCACATTCTGGGCCGTGGTCTCCGAGGGATGTTGCCCCGTCTTGATCGCGTACTGCTCCGCCGGCAATCCGAAGGCGTCGTAGCCCATCGGGTGCAGAACGTTGAAGCCTTCCATACGCTTGCGCCGCGCGACGATATCCGAGCCGATGTAGCCCGTCGGATGCCCCACGTGTAGCCCAGCCCCAGAGGGGTAGGGAAACATGTCTAGCACGTAGTACTTGGGCTGCGCCGGGTCGAAGCCCGGGTCCCCTGGGTTCTTGGCACGGAAGGCCTCGGTCTCTTCCCAACGGGCTTGCCAGCGAGGTTCGATAGAGGCGGGGTCGTATGAGTTGGTCATTGCGCGCCCCAACACGTAAGGGTGTTGGGCCAGAAAGATCGGTCGCTCAATCACCCGGGGGGTGTTGGGCCAGAGTTGTCAGACACTCCGGCACCTGCGGGTGCTGGCTCAGAAATGTCGTTCCGGGCGACCTGGCCCGCCACAGGACAGCGGCGAATCCAGGATCAAGCCCAGCAGGATAAGCGCAGTCCGCGCCAAGGCCAAGCCAGCCCCCACAAGCCCTCGTCAGGAAGCCCGGAGGACAAAAATCGATCCAGCCGCCAGATCCGCACCGGAGCAGGCTTGACGCAGCCCCCCGCGCTGGTCATCCTCCTCGCCGACGACGCAAACGGCGGTGCCCACGGCGCCTCCCAAGTGTTGTCTCTCCATCAATCACCTGGGATTCAGGACGACGTGAGAGCCGCGAGAGCGGGCCCTGGGCCTCCCCAGGGCCTAATTTCACGGTTCACCCCCACATCAACCAGACTCACAGGTACGGGGGATTAGCTCAGTTGGTAGAGCGCTACAATGGCATTGTAGAGGTCAGGGGTTCGACTCCCCTATCCTCCACCACGTTCAGTAAGACGTGTTCACACGCACGTGATTCTCAGCCCGCCCGGTTCCCCCTGGCGGGCTGTTTTCCTTTGAGGTCCCGGTTTCCGTTGAGGTCCCGGGCTCGATTTTCTTTCATTCGGACACAGCCCGATGACTGATCTGATCCATCCTGACCGTCTCGCCAAGGTTGAGGCAATTCGCAGCGCCGGCCGCGACCCCTTCCCCGCCCGCGGTGTCGACGCAACTCCGATCGAGGAGATCCACGCCGGTGGAGGCACCGTCGAGGAACCCGGCTCCCTCTTCGAAACCAGCGTCACCATCGCAGGTCGCCTCCTGGGCAGCCGCGATTTCGGCAAGCTGATCTTCGCACCAGTCCTCGACCGTACAGGTCGAATCCAGGTGGGCCTGCAGAAGAACAAGCTGACCGAGTGGTGGCCCCAGCGTAAAGAGCTCGACCACGGCGACATCGTTGGAATCACGGGACAGCTCGGTCGTACTCAAAAGGGCGAGCTGACCATATGGGCCACGGAGGTCAAGCTGCTCTCTAAGGCCCTGGCACAGCCTCCGGAGAAGTGGCACGGATTGACCGATGTCGAGGCCCGCTATCGCCGCAGGTATGTCGACCTTTGGGCCTCCGAAGGCGTACGCGATGTCTTCGTCAAGCGCAGTCGCATGTTCTCAATCGCCCGCCGTTTCCTGGAGGAGCGCGGGTTCCTAGAGGTGGAGACTCCGACCCTGCACCCGATCTCCGGGGGCGCCGCGGCGCGGCCCTTCGTAACCCATCACAATGCGCTGGATATGGACCTATTCCTGCGCATCGCGCCGGAGCTATACCTAAAGCGCTTGGTCGTTGGAGGCCTTGAGAAGGTGTTTGAGGTCAGTCGTAACTTTCGCAATGAGGGTCTGTCTACGCGGCATAATCCCGAATTCACGATGCTGGAGCTGTACCAGGCCCAGGGCAATTTCCACCACATGATGGAGATCGCCGAGTCGATGATCGAGACGCTTGCCACGGAGC
>JBLHLB010000105.1:0-11252 GCA_047618505.1 Planctomycetota bacterium | reverse complement strand
GATATCGACGGATAGTTCGCGACGCCTGCGGATGACATCCGCTCTGCCCACCTGGCAAGGGCTCCTCTCGGCACGTTGCATCTGCAACTTGGGCCGACGATCTAGGTGGCGGGAGGCGTAGCTCAATCGGTAACTATGCTAGCGCCGCATTCCAAGCATCGGAGAGAGCTTCCCGTGTGATGGCCCCGTGTGTCGCTTCCCATTGCACTACGCCTTCGACGAGGACGAACGCCTGGGGCGACTCGTGCTTGGATCCGGTTCGCTCGGCAATGACATTGGAGAGCTCCCGATTCTCCGTGACGGAGACCCAGCCGAACTCCGCAGGAGTGGCTCCCTCGAAGCCCTTCAGGAAATGCATCGCCTCTCGCAGGGCCTTCGCAGACACGGGGCAGAGGATCGAGTGTTTGAAGAGCACGGAGGTCCCCGAATGAAGAGCGGAGTCGAGATCCTCAGCGGTTGTGATCTGGTGCAGTTGCATCGTCGTGAAGCCCGGGGGCTAAAATTCGTTGAAGGGGATGAAAGTCAGCCACCCTGGAGGAAGTCCGCGGGCTTGCCTGCCATCGGATGAATCAAGGTCACCGCGATGGCCTTCGGGCCTAGTCCAATCCCGTGACATGGCGTGCAGGCCACAGAGGACCTTGTGCATTAGGCACAATTCCCGAAGAGCAGGCGTCCCTCGGGTGAAGTAACGCAAAGCACCAGGCCTTGTGCCCCTTCCGGCAGGGACGATGCCAGGAGGGACGGCCTAGAAGCCGACCGTTAGATCCTGGGCGTTCGACAGGCCGAACGGGGTGATGCCACCGAAATGTAGGGCCTGGGTCGAGAAGGCAAATCCTAAGAGGCCCGGGTCGCTCGGGACGGCAAGTTGAAAGACAGCTAGGGGCCCTGGCATAGCGCTGGCACCCAAGAGTTCGCCCGCCCCTCCGAGATCAAAACTCAAGAGCACCTGTCCCCCGCCGAGGGGAATCGAAACCGCCGTATCAAAGCCGAACAGGGCTGCGAAGGAATGCCCCGTGGTGCTCCCGAGGTCGACAGTCGCGTCATAGGTGGCACCCAGAACCGGGGGCTGTTGCACTGCATAGCTAGCAGGGTTCGCACCGGCAGTCCTTGATGAAGCGCTCGCAAGGAAATCACGCCGTGGCTGAGTCATCGTTTGATTGCCCGCACCATCGGTGAACACCAGCTCCCAGGAGAGAGCCTTTGCCTGACCACCTAGGTCCAACATGGCAAATCGATGGAATCCACCTGTGGCCAGGCTGGACGCACTGGAGTGAGCACCGCTAACAGTAACCTGTGCGGCGCCGGCTCCTCCAGCAGCGTCAACGATGGCGACGACACCCGCGACGATGAATGTCCTGGAATAGGAGGATCCGGGAGCCAGAACTCCGGAGTCGAAGGATGTCTCGCTCGTTGTGCCTACGATGGAGTGCGCCACGGTGTCGATGTTTGTCCATTGGACGGTCGACCCTGCGGCCGTGGCCAAGGCGGCATTGGAGAATCCGCCTGCGTCAATGGTGACCGTGTCCGTCACGACACTTGCGCTAGCAACCCAGCGCACTTCGCCCTGGACCCAGGTCTTGCCGTCATCGACGACAGCATCACGTACTTGGGTGTGCACGACCCACTCACCGTTGGCACGCCGCCCGCCGAGATCCTCGCAATCAACGACCACCGGGCCCAGTGTGTCGGGGGGACCCGAATTCATGTACACCTTGTTGCTCCACTGATTGCTGTTTGACTCTCCCTGGGCTGTGACAATGTCGTAGGCGCCGTCGTTGTCCAAGTCCACGACGGTGCAGTCCAGGGTTGAATCGCTGATCGACTGCACGACGTTGTTCAACTGCGTGAACGCGAGATTGCCGTCGTTGCGGAGGAATTTTTCCCTGGGCCCAAGGGAGCCTATCAGAGCATCGAGATCACCATCGGAGTCGTAGTCAAACAGCGCGACCTCGTTGTCATCGTCTCCGCCCTGGGCCACTCCATTTGAGAACCCTAGGGAACCCGTCGGTGCCAAGTCGTTCTCCATCGGACCATCGCGAAAGCCACTCAGGCTAACGAAGAAGAGGTCCAGATCCTGGTCGAGGTCTAGGTCTCCAATCTCGATCTCGTAGACACTGTTCGATGCGCCGTCGAGCACGACCTCAGAGGCATCCGTCCATGCGCCCGCCCCATCGTTCAGCATGAGATAGTGATCGCCCGCAGTAGAGCTGCCGTTCTCTGCACGACAGGCGATGAAGACATCTAGGTCCCAGTCGCCATCGATGTCGACGACTTGCACGTCCATCTGCGAGCTCTTGTTGGACAAAGCCGCAAGGAAAGCCGAGTCTTCCACGAAGAAACCCGCTCCGTCATTGGTGAAGAGATGGGGCTTGCCGGCGGGTCCCCCGAGGTAGGCATCCGACAGAACAATGTCGAGATCCCCGTCATCATCAATATCCGCGAACTGAGCGCTGCCCGATGACAAGGCATTCGTGAATCCGCGGGCTGCGCCCTCGAAGGAGAACACGCCGGGATCCGTAGCGCCGCCGTTGATGTAGAGAAAGGGAAGGTCTGTCCCAAAGGCGTTGGCAAAGAGCGCTTCGTCATAGCCGTCCCCAGTCAAATCGCCGGTGGCAACCTGCTTGGCGTTAGATACGTGGGCTCCCAAGCGTGTCACGCTCTCATCAGCGAAGGTACCGGCACCGATCTCCAGCAGATTGATCACAAGGACATTCTGTCGTTTGGTCCCCGCTGTTGTGAAGCCGTCGCCGTCAGCGAAGAACAGATCCATGTCCCCGTCCAGGTCGACGTCCGAGGCTTCAACTCCTTCGCTCCAGCGGGGCGTGCCCGGGATTGCTCCGGGGATACTGGTAAATTGCTGGGTCGCTTCGACTGCGCCCACCAACAAAAGCAGAAGAAGCACGGGAGTAAACGGCTGACGCATGGCGCGAGAGGGAGTTGAGGAGAGAGAGGACGTGGATCAACCCGTCGCAAGCGTCAGGCGGGCGCCAGGCCAGTGCCAGGCCAGTGCCAGGCCAGTGCCAGGGAAATGGACCGTGAGCCCAGCCTACGGCATCAAGTCCATTCAGGGGCTGAGTGGGTCAAGACTCAGATCCAAAGATCCTCCTGGGTCGCTCGCAATCATCAAACTCCCCCGCCGGAGTAGGTGCTTCAGTCTCGGGCGAGGGCCGGCTCTACACGGGGATACATTTGTCCAACCCATCGGATCGGGTGCGCAGCTTTGATCCTGACCCCGTTTGCTGAGGGGCCCACTCGCGCGCAATAGGTCGAACTCTGGGCATCAGTCCACTGCGGGGGTAGGCAACTTCAACACGATCTTGCCGGCGTTTGCCCGATTTGCTCAGTGACTCCGATACGGAGTATCAGCTTCTCGCCTAGGGCGCGTTTAAGCCTCTCCCTCTGCTGACCGTCTGCCGTGTGAGGGGCTGCTCTTCAGCAGCCGGGGTGAAGCTGTCGGCACGGGCAACCGACCAAGAATAGCGAAGATCAGGTTCGATGAGGTCATCCACCGAGAGATGCCCAATGCCCGGGAAACTTGTCTGTGTCTACTGTCATCCAGCACAGGGCTAGCAATGTTGCAGGCACTATTAAACAGCTCCGGGGGCTTTAGCTGGCAACTGGAGCGACAGTAGCTTGGGGGCTTGCTTGGCCCAAGAGAGCATTCCCGAGGCACAGGTCGGCATCTGTCGAGATATCGCATAGGATCCGGACCCCAACCCGGGTCGGCTTGATTGGTGTAGCAATGCTTAGGACACGAAGGATTCGATTGTCTTGGAAGGACTACCCTATGGCCATGAAGTTCTTCGCATCGCTCCTCGTTGCCGTGCTCTGCACCGCTTGCCACGCTCGTCCTTCCACAAACGGCCCGGCTCTACGACAGCCAAACGTGGTCGTGATCTTCACCGATGACCAGGGCTTCGGTGACCTTTCCTGCTACGGGCATCCGACCATTCATACGCCCCACGTGGACGCCTTGGCCGCAGGCGGAGCAAAGTTCACACAGTTCTACGTAGCCTCGCCAGTGTGCTCTCCCTCGAGGGCGGCGCTCTTGACGGGCTGCTACCCGAAGCGTGTGGGAATGCACGAGCACGTCATCTTTCCTGCGTACGACTACGGTCTTCATTCTGACGAAGTCACCATCGCCGATTTCCTGGGTCAGGAAGGCTACGCAACCGGTTGCTTTGGAAAGTGGCACCTTGGACACCGACCGGGCCTCATGCCTACGGACCAAGGCTTCGACACGTTCTTCGGAGTCCCCTATTCGAACGACATGTCCCAAATGCACAGGGCTCCAAACAACAGCTACAAATTCCGTCTACCCCTCATACGGGATAATCAGGTCATTGAATGGGAGCCGGATCAGCACCTGCTCACCCGCCGGACAACGGAGGCAGCCGTGGACTTCATAGAGTCGAATACTGAGCGGCCCTTCTTCCTCTACATGCCCCACTCGATGCCCCACATTCCAATCTACGCATCGGAACAGTTTGAAGGCACAAGCCGGCGGGGTTTGTACGGCGACGTGATCGAGGAGATTGACTGGAGTGTTGGCGAGATCGTTTCGACACTCGAACGCAATGGGCTCCTGGACAACACCTTGATCATCTTCACCACGGACAACGGCCCCTGGCTGCCCTATAAACTGCAGGGTGGCTCCGCGGGCCTCTTGCGTGGCGGCAAGGGAACGAATTGGGAAGGCGGACAGAGAGTTCCCTTTGTCGCGCATTGGCCTGCCGCAATTCCCAAGGGTCTTGTGTGCACAGAGGTCGCAACAACCATGGATATCCTCCCGACGGTCGCAGCCCTAATCGGATCTGAACTTCCGGCCGGTCGCACCATTGACGGACACGACATTTCGGCTTTGCTTCGAGGGGAAGACGGTGCAAGTTCCCCCACAGACAGCTTCTTGTATTACACATCCAAAGGAAAACTCGCCGGCGTCCGGCAAGGGCCCTGGAAGTTGCTCTTGGAACCCCAGGAGCTCTATCAAATCGAACATGATGTCAGCGAGCAGTGGAACGTGGCTGACCAACATCCAAACCTCGTTGTGGCATTACGGGAGCTTGCCTTGGAGCGGGATGCGGAGATCACAGCAAATGCACGTCCTGTCAAGAGAGTGGCGGAGATGCTATTTGATCCTGCCAAGCCCTAGGGCTAAGAACCGGTCTCTGGTGTGCGCCTTGGGTCGGCCTTGATAGTCAGGTAGATGTCGAGCCCAAGTTCGGATTGGGCGCTGCGAGACATGTCTCCATGCGCCTCAGATGTATGACACGCTCTCCAGGGCTATCGGGACGAATCCATTGCGCCTCTTCCCCTGACGGTGGAGGAACGCAAATTCCGATCGAATGGTCAGCTCAAAGGTTTCCGTTGCCGTGAGATCCTGGCGCGTAAATAGGAAGATCTGGCCGCTGTGTTTAGCAGCGAGTCGCACAAATGCTAAAGCGCGCCCTCGCGAAGCTCCCCATCGAAGTTAGTCTGCCAGTAGCCGCCGGTCTCAACATGTAAGCAGGTGAGCCATCCCCCGCGGTCAGGGTCGGTGTCGATGCAGATGGCGTGGCCTAGGTTGAGCGGGACATGGGTCTTCTGGGAGGTATGCCCGCAAATCATGGTCTTGCCCGAGTTGTGCGGCACAGGTGAGCCGAACTTCTTATGGATCAGAGTAAAGGAGGGTTGCTGATCCAGCGGAAGGTCAGCTTCGAGATTCGCGTGGACGAAAATGTGCGTATCGGTCTCGAAGTAGGGCTTGGCCTTGCGAAGGAACTCCCAGTGTGATTCTGGAACATTGTCAAACCCCCCGGGGCCGTAGGATTCAAGCGTGGCGCCACCGCCCCAGGCCTCGAGCCAATGGGCCAATTCAGTCTTGTCGATCCGTGATAGGAAGAACTTCTCTTCGTGGTTTCCGGATAGGAACGTGACGTTAAGTTCCGGAGGCAGGCGAAGAAGGAAATCGATGACCCCCTTCGCGTCGGGCCCACGATCTACGTAGTCACCTATGAAGACGACGTGATCTTCGGGACGAGGATCCACGGCCTTCCAAAGGTCTGTGAGAGGTACGAGACAGCCGTGAATGTCTCCAATGGCGAGTGTTCTCTTCATGGTCTGACCAAGAGTCTAGGGTTCGGTGCAGGGGCCATCTTCATCAGAGGTTGAGAATCACGCAATTTGACTCTCGATCTCTCCACGGGGATAGCCTGGCCGCGAACGATCATGTCGATGGCTAGGGTCGAGTAATGCGCTCAAATGAAATGTTCCCGCGTCTCGCGGAAGTCGGCATTGCTTGTCCTTGGTCTCCTGAATCCTGCCGGCCGACTCTGGTACCCAACGATATGCAGCGGGCGCGTTTGGCAATGGGGGACACGGCAGTCCGCTCCTCATGCCAGGCACATGAACTTCGGACTCTAGTTCCCTACGACGAGGTCGATCGCATTGCACAGCGAAGCACCACCGCCGAGGAGAACGCCCTGGGTATAGAGGGTGAAGCCGAGTAGCCCGATGTCGTTGGGCACTGGGATTCCGTGGACTCCGATGCCGGCCACGGGGGCCTTACCACTGCTCAAGATGAGATCCGAGGTGGGGTCAACTAGGATTTCTCCATAGGAGGATCCCAGGGGCCCAAGGGCGGAACCATAGCCAGCGATCAACGTCAGGACTGCAGAGCCACCCTGGGACGTTGTGTCGATCTCGGCGGTGAAGGTCGTACCCAGACTTGGAA
Organism: Planctomycetota bacterium; assembly: GCA_047618505.1. Classification (GTDB taxonomy): domain Bacteria; phylum Planctomycetota; class UBA1135; order UBA1135; genus JBLHLB01. Next base: position 4,540 of record JBLHLB010000105.1, on the reverse strand, counting down.
GACTTGTCGCTCGATAGCACAGGGGGTTGGAGTGGGAACCATTGCGAACCACGGCGTCCGCGGGGTTGGGAACGCCCTCCAAAGCAATCAGGAAGACTCGGCCGGGGGACGCTGAGCCCAAGAGGTTGGGGGCTCCAACGGCTACCTCTGAGCGGCCGTCTCCGTCGCGGTCCCCCACGGGGCCAGCGCCGAATCCAAAGTAGTCACCCTGCTCGATCACCGGCGTGAATCCCCCCGAGCCGGTGGTCACAAAAACCTCGCCTGTTGCCAAGCCGTTTGCATCCAAGTGCAGGACGAAGAAGTCTCCACGCTGGAAGGTCTCGAAGGGAATGAAGTGCGTGGCGCCTACCACTAGGGATGTTGAGCCCTTGCCCTCTAGGTCGCCGGCGCTCGCAAGTGCCCGGCCGAACTCCCGCCCCACTGGGCCCACGACGCCGCCTAGGCCATCCCCTAGGTGTGTCTCGCCGATCACTCTTCCCATGGAATCCAGGTTCAGAATCCAAACCTGGCCATGGGCGGACGGTCCTTGCAGGGGTAGACCCACGGCCAGTTCACGTACACCGTCTCCGTCCAGATCGCCAAGGGTCGCGACCGCAGTACCAAAGGCAGCGATCGAGTCCAGAGGTCCGATCAAGCCACCGGCCGTCCCTGAAATCTTCAGCGTACGCGCAACCGTGCCGTCAGCATGCAGGGAGAGAATCCAAACGGCCCCCGCGGAATCGTTGACCTGACCGCCTCCATCGTCGTCACGGGGGGCGCCCACTGCGATCTCGAGGAAACCATCAGCATCCATGTCGCCCAGCACGGCAATCGAGCGACCGAATCCGTCGCCGATGTCGAGCTGTCCTCCGAAGCCACCTTGGGCGCTTCCGATTGCCTGCTCAGCCTTGACGGTGCCGTCCCTGTTCATGAAGCAAATCCATAGAACGCCAGCGCCTGTGCCAAAGGGACTCGTGATTCCCGGCTGACCAATCGCAAGGTCATCAACGCCATCACCATCCAAGTCCCCAAGGAAAGCCAGACCACTTCCGAAGCTTCCGAAGTCCGGGGATGTCCCCCCGAAGCCACCAAGACCTTCGGTAATCTTGGTGAAGCCACGAACCGTTCCATCGGCCCGCAAGAACAGCACTCAGACGGCTCCCGCCCCCGGGCCGCCATCGTCATCACCCGGCTGCCCCACGGCGATGTCGGAATGACCATCTCCATCAAGGTCCCCTATCCCGACGATCGAGTATCCGAAGAAGTCGGATGCATCGAGCATCCCATGGAAGCTGCTCGCGTTGATCTCAACACTGGAGAGGACTTCGCCGTTGCCCTGTGAGGAGCCTCGATTCGCCAGGCCTATGGGAAGCACGCAAACAAGCGCGATCGAAAGGCACAGAGACTTCATTCACTCAGGATAGCTCCCCTGGCCGATCGCGTCGGAGTCCTGCTGCTCTAAAGCGCCAGAGAGCGCCGTGCGTGCCCGGTGCATTCATTCTGTTGACCGGGGGGTGACGCAGGCGGCAAGGAGGGCGATTGCGAGGGAGCTGATTCTCATGGGAGATCCGGGCCAGCGGTATAAATGACGGCTCCGAGGCCCTCCTATTCCCTCGCTTCTCGCCCCCTGGACGCCTGGGCGGAGGGAGTGCACAAACTCCGGCAGTGCCATGCCGCGAACCCTGCGCTTGCCCGTGGAGTAAATGGCCTGTCAGTTTGCCGGATGTCACTACCTACTTTCCCGGCGGTGGGTGATGCTGTGTCCATGAAAAACCCCCTACTGACCCTCGCCCTCGGTGCTTCCCTGGGCCTGATGTCCTGCGCAGCCGTCGGCGGTGGCCACGATGTGCTTGATAGTTCAAGCGTGTATGTCGTCGAAGCCAGCGGCGGTGCCTGAGGCGCCTCAGCCCAGGCCCGTGCGGCCATGGATAGTCTTGACAACGTTGCCGAGTTCCACATGAGTGGGCGACGCTCCGTCTTTACCCTCAACCCCGGCGCTAAGCTCAACCGCGATGCGGTTGCTGACGCCTACAAAGATCAGGGACTCACCTTCGAGAGTTTGAACTCGGAGTCTCGTCCTGAGGCGAAGGCCTACTATGTAGCCGACGCCGGCATCACATGAGCGACCACTATCGCAGGGGCCCGTGCGGCCCTTTCCGAGATGGACGGTGTGATCGATGCCTACTTTGGTGAGGACATTCGAATTCTGATTTCGGATCCAACCAAGGTGAGCGCTGCAGCAATAACGGCCATCCTGGCCGAGCTTGAGATTGAGCCTGCATCGATATCCCAGGTGGATTCACTCTAGGAACGAACGCTCCGTCTGACGGAATGCCGAGGCCGCCGAATCCAATGGGTTCGGTGGCCTCTTTTCGTGGGGCGTGGTCCACGGCCACTCGGGGTGTTCACGGCATGCATGCTTGGCCGGAACGCACGCTGTATACAGAGACAGGTGGCCACCGTTCACGCGCCAGAGCGTCAGCGTAAGTAGCCATCGCGATTCCGTGCGCGACCTCTTCCCGAGGACGAGCTTGCTCGAGGGGAAAACTCGGGAGGCGTTTAGGCTTCCTTCTTTTCACAGACATCGCGTAGGGCTTCGAGATCACGCAACATGCACTTCCTCATGGTGCCCGTCATGAGCACGTTAAGGACCGGGGACATGATCTTCGTCCCCCTTGTCAGGGGTGTGCCCGCAAACTCCCAGCTGACTTTTGTACCGTCGCCTTCCGGAGTGAATGAGATGAGGGTTGTGTAGTGCATCCCGCGGGACTCCGCCTCGATGGAGTAGCCGTTGGGAGCGTCAAAGCCAGTGACCCACATTTCCTCGACCGCCTTCATCTTGAACATGACCCGAGTCTCGCGCCATCGGGTTCCGTTTCCGAAGGGTCCCTCCGAGAGCATTTCGATGGAATCGATGCCGGGAATGCGCTCCGCGGCCTTGTCAATCTGGGTATAGACCGCGAAGGTTTCTTCGATCGGTGCGGCGACGTTTGTGCTTACGGTGATGACAGCCATTGAATTCCTTTCGATAGGTCGGGCTATGGGGCCTACATGTTAGCTCGGGTGGTCTAAAAACAGCAAGCGCCCAGCATTCCGGCGATAGCAAATAGGTCTGTGCTAAGAACTAGGTCTTGTCGTCAGCACCTTGGGCTTAGCACCTAGCTCACCGAAGGGGTTTGCGGGGGCGTCCTGGCGGCACCCAGCCCCGTGATCCCGTGGCGAGATCACGAAGCACTGGAGCGCTCACTCGATCGCTCATACAAGAGCTGACGAGGAGCGCATTCAATGCCTCATTTGGAATGGTCCGGGCATTGACGGCACGAACAACGGGCCGGAGGTCGTCATAGGGGGGCTGCTCCGTCTGGATGGGGTGGCGTGCTAGCGGGACAAGGGTTTAGTCCCTAAGCTGGAGTTGGCTCTAATAAGCACTGTGGTCATCATGATTCAGATTTGCGCAATCGGCATACTCGCCTTCACTCCGCCAGCTTTCCCAGGCACATACGTTCCTGTCGATCCGCTCGGCGTCCGAGCGCACTCTTCCCAGCAGGAAGAGCCTGCGCCTGGTAGCGTGCTTTCGGCCGCGACGGAATTGCCCGTTGTGACGACAGCGACGGAGGAGGAGGTTCAGGTCATGCTGAGCTTCTACGAAAGCGCGCGCGAATCCGGTGAGGCCGTCAACGTTATCGAGTCCTTGCAACGCATGGAGCTGCATGACAATGAAGGTCTTATCGAACCCGCCGTTGAGGCCTTACAATACAGGGCAACTCGAACGGACAAGAGAGCCGTTGCAGAAGAGGCCGACGTGCTGGGGAAGACAAAGCGAGGCGAGATCGCCGCAATGGTGCTTGATCTCGAGTCGGAGGTGCAGGCTGCGGGCGCCTCGGTCTTGGCCAGCATTCCTGGCAAGAAATCAACCGGCGCTCTGATGAAGGCTCTCAAGCGCAAGGACGTGCAGGCTGACCGGCCTCTGACACTGGCGAGCATAATTATTGCCCTGGGAAACCTCGGCCACGCATCAGCCGCAAAGCAGGTCGAAGATGAGCTCAAGCGCTCCCGTCACATTTTGATCACACGGGCGAGCATTCGCTACTTCGGCCAGATCAAGACCAAGGACATGGACGTTGTGCGCATCCTGATCTCCATGCTCGACTCACCGAAGCCAGCCAATGTCGATGTGGCCAGCAATCCGCCTGCGTCCTACTGGGAGGAGCGCTGGGCCACCTGGCTTGCGACAAGGCGCGATGTGGTTTGGACCCTGCGGGAGATCACGGGCAAGACCTGGAATCCCTCCGAGGGCGATCACGCCAGCGATAGCAAACGCGCCCTTGAATACGTCAAGGAGAACGCGAAGAGGCTCGGGATCAAGTGAGGCCCCGGATCAAGTGAGGCCCGGTCTTGCGCCCCTTGCCTGCATTCACACCCATTAAGTCTTCCAGCGGTGGCGCAAAGAGGAGAACTCGACTCCCCTCTTGGTTGACTGCTATGATCGAGCCCACATGCTTATTCGATCCGCGCTGCTCTGTTTGTTCCTAGCGTCCACTGGCGTCGCCATCGCGTTCCC
>JBLHLB010000104.1:0-11272 GCA_047618505.1 Planctomycetota bacterium | reverse complement strand
AGCACTGGGCGAGTTTCACGCCTCACCCGAGTAGACGGTACGCGCACGGTGCTCGCCGGCGGCTACCAAGATCCAGCGGCCAGTGTTCTCGCTCCGGGTCGAGCCGGCATCGCGGGCACCCAGGGAACAAGCCTCTTCGTGCTCGACGGATGGGTGCTTTGGGAGCAGGGCGTCGAGGGACTGCCGGCCGGTCCGCCGCTCGCCGTTGATCCCGGTCTTGAACTCCCCCCCGACCTCTTGGTGGAGGGCGAGCTAATTCTCGGGAGCTACATTCCGGTCCGCGCCGCTCGCGCTGACCAGGCCGGCAAGCTCTACGCAATCTTCCCCAGCCTCTCGGGTAAGACGCCGGGGATTCCCCTGGCCTTGCTTGGCCAAGGGGGTGACCCGCGTGTGTTGCCCTCTAACCAAGACTCCCTCTGGGGTCTGGCTTCCATGCCATCTGTCATGCCAGGGTTTATTTCCTTCCTGACGGGTTCTGGGGAATCTGGCCCCGGTACAGGCTTCCTTGTGCCCAACGATCTCTCGATTCTCACTCTCGAGTCATTCGTTGACATCACCTGGGCGGTCATCGATGCTTCGGCGACGAACAAGGTCGCGTTCCTTGGTGGCACGGCACAGTTGTATCTCGGACTCTAAGAGCCCACTTACCATTGGAAGTGATGAAGCCCATGGAGCGTTCTAGTGAGAAAGGCAGCGCGTCGCGTTCGCCGTTTCAACACATTCGCAAGGCCCTTGGGCACGTGCGTAGAAGCGTCACCTTCGACGTTTACGACTTCTTCATCTGCCGCTACAGCGAGCACAGCGAAGGCCTAGCGGCGGCGCAGCCTCCCGCAGGCTACGCGATCCGTTTTGCCAGCACGGAGGAAGTCACCGGAGCGGATGTGCTGCATACGGAATTGGACGAACGGGAGCGGATTGAGGGCGTCACCCGCCTGGGATTCGGGCATCGCTGCGTGGCGATCTTCCACGGTGACTTGATGGTGTTCTCGATGTGGGAGAACCCACGCAATGCCAACGTTCCCGGCCTGGTGAAACGCAAGCTTAGCGACGGGCAGTCCTTTCTCTATAAGGCCTACACCAGCCCTGAGCACCGTGGGCAACGGCTCTACCAGGCTGGTCTGGCTTTTGCCCTGCGATCTATCGCTGCCGAGGGAAAGGCAGAAACCGTTGGCTACGCCCATATCAAAAAGAAGGCCTCACGCGCTGGCCTTGCTCGACTTGGATACCACGAAGTCGGTCGCGTGCGGCAATTGACTGCACCGGGCCTACACCGGACTTGGGCTGACTCCGCCTTCGACGTATCCTTTCCAGATAAGGTGCCCCGCACGGGTGCCGTTGCCAAACATCCCGTGGGAGAGCGGGGCACGAGGCTATGACGACTCAGGAAAGAAGAAGCAGCGGGTTAGGCGGAGCACTTCGGTGCGCCTGGTCCGTCGCCCAAATCGCACTGCTTCTTGGCGGGCTGAACGCCGCCTTCCACGTTTTCTCACGGCGCTTCGTCCTGGAATTCCAGGCGGGACGCTCTTCGTCATTTATGGAGCGGCTGCTCGCAACGGCGCAGCAGGCGGCGATAGAGAGCGTGGGCTTTGGGCTCGTTGCCCTCGGCTGCGGCCTGGTGGGCGTACTCCTCGCTCCTCTGATGGGGGCCTGTTTCGGATTCAGGGATGATGCCAGGGGACGGAGCTTTGGTGGCGGCCTGCTGTGTGTTGGCGCCTTTGTCCTGTGGACGCTGCTGGCACCCCTGACCGAAGACGCCCTGTCCTTCTTGAGTGGTGGCGAAACGCTGCTGCTGAACGCAGTGGCTCTGCTCCTGTGTTTAATCGCAGTGGCTTTGCACTTGGCGGTGGCGCAGCGCATGCCGGGCGCGAAGGGCGCTCGCCCACTAGCGTTGGTCTTTAGTGCGATCGTCTTCGCCGGCCTGGGCATTCACTTCGGGCTTGCGGTGCTCTTTGACCATGGGCGCAACCTGCGCACACCCCTGCGCCTTGCGGTTGCTTGCCTGCCGATGGCCCTGGGGCTGCTATTGGTGCCCAGCATCGCTCGTCTCTCGGGGAAGCTTCTCGGGAACCTAGGCGAACGTCTCTCTACGGGTTGGCCACTGCCGCGCCCCCTGACGATCTTCACCCTGATTTGCTTTGTCGCTGCCTGTGCATCGACGGGGAGGAACCTGCAGCTTTCGGGCTTGGCCCATGAGGTTGCCTACGCCCAGTTGGGCGCGCCGGGGTCGCCCAGTGGACCGAACGTTGTCTTCGTCACCGTCGACACCCTGCGAGCGGACCACCTCGGCTCCTACGGCTATGACCGGCCCACTTCGCCCTTCCTTGATTCCCTGGCGGAAGCGGGCGTGCGTTGTGCAGATACAGCGGCTGCGGCGGCCTGGACGAAACCGGCCACCGGCACGATCCTCACCGGCTTGTTCCCCTCGCGACACGGGGCTCTCTACCACGGTAGTCGCCTGCGTCTTCCTGAGGGCGAGCAGACCATGGCCGAGGCCTTCCGCGATGCCGGCTATGTGACCGCTGGATTTGTCACCAACCCCAACATCAAGCGCGCCTTCGGATTCGACCGCGGCTTCACGGAGTTCTTTGACTCGCCGGTGGAGGACACGGTCACCCTGGCGGCCCTGCGCGGCGCCTTGATTGGACGCATCGCAACTGACTTGTTGCGGCACCAGTTCAATTGGAAGTACGAGAACGACGTGCGCACTATGAATGGGCACGTCTTCGGGTGGTTGGAGCAGAACCATAGCTCGCCTTTCTTCCTCTACGTCCACTACATCGATCCGCACATTCCCTACTCGCCGCCGGAGCCCTATCTTTCTGACTTCTCGCGGGATCTTGATGGCCTATTGCTCTTCAACGAGCGCAAGGAACAGGTGGGGATCGACCGTTACGACGGCGAGATTCGCTATGTAGACGAGGGCCTGCGCGAATTGGTTGCGGAACTCAAGCGCCTCGATGCCTGGGAGAACACGCTTTTCGTGCTGACCTCGGACCACGGTGAAGAGTTCTTTGAGCACGGCGTTTTGGGCCACGGGTACTCTCTCTACCAACCGGTCATTGGGGTTCCTCTCCTGTTTCACGGTCCAGAGGTGGAGGCCGGCACTGTGATTGAGGAGCCGGTGCAAATCGTTGATCTCCCTGCGACGGTGCTTGATCTGGCGCAGACCGGTGTGAGCACCCTTGGGGACGGGAAGTCTTTCGCAGCCCGAGTGCGTGGCGAAAGCGATGCATCCACCGAGGTGCTGTTCCTAGAGAACGAGTTCGGGATGGGGCATAACAACAATCGAGAGTTCGTCCTCAAGGGCGTGCGCAAGGGGCGCTGGAAGCTTGTCATCACCGAGGCCAATGCTTTCTTCTCCAGCGATGCTCCGGAGGCCGCCCCGCTGGCTCTCTATGACCTCGAAGCGGATCCCCTTGAATCGAACAATCTCTTTCATCTGGAAGTCAACCGGCCCATCGTGACGGAGCTCAAGGAGCTGCTCGATGAACACCTGTTGTTCCTCCAGGAGAACGGTTTCCGCGACGCGGCGCCCATGGCGATTTCCGAAGACGTGCAGCGCAGTCTGGACGCCCTGGGTTACTGATCTGGAGCTGCACAGATGAATAGCCTATCGAATCAGCCTCCGCATCTCGTCCTGACGATCGACGTCGAGGAGGACATGCCGGATTGGAAGATCACGCCGGAGACTACGACGAGGAACGTCGAAGCCCTGGTGGAGTTCGCAGACAGCATGGCCGAAATGGGCCTGCGCCCCACATATCTCTGCAACTACCCGGTTGTAACGCAGTCGCGCTCCGCAGACGTGCTGCGTGAGGTCATAGAGATCGCCGCGTGCGAGTTCGGCTCGCACATGCATGCCTGGAACACGCCGCCCCACAACAACAAGCGTGAGCAGGGGCTGGCCTGGCGGGGTGACCCCTACTACGAGTCGGAGCTGGAGCTCGAAACCTTCAGGGCCAAACTGCTCAGCCTGCACCAGGCGGTGAGCGATGTTGCCGGGCGCGCACCGACGAGTTACCGCGCTGGTCGTTTTGGCGTGGAGGGCAAGGCTCTGCTTGAAATCGCGGCCCAGGGCTATCGTGTGGACTCCTCAGTGATTCCCCTGTCGGAGCATGTGCTTGACGGCGGTCCGGACCACCGCGGCGCTCCCCAGGGCCCTTACTTTCCCTCTGACGAGAACGTGGCTCGGCCGGGCAAGTTGCCGATCCTTGAGGTGCCGATTTCAATTGGCCTGACGCGTCGACTGCCGGAGTTCCTTAGGCGGGCCTTCGTGCATACACCCCGTTGGACACGACTGCGTGGACTGCTCTCCAGCGATTTCCTTGGCTGGATCGACTACGGTTGGTTGTATCCGGCGCGCTTCGATACGAAGACGATGTGTGGAGTGGCCAGCACCCTTGTGGGGAGTGGGATTCCTGTGCTGAATGTGTTTCTGCATTCTAGCGAGCTGGTTGCCGGTGCCTCTGGACGGATCAAGACATCTGCGGATGTGAATAACCTGCGGGCCCAGCTCGACGCGGTTCTGAAACACTGCATCACGAACCTGGGGGCTGTGCCCACAACCCTGACAGAGTTTGCGGACTTGGCAAACCCGGCGGGCTCTCCGCCATCAGGAGCTGAGCCTCGGCCGGACGGAAAGGCGTGAGAGACGGTTCGCTGAAGCTTGAGCCATTCTCTGGGATAGAGGGCCTACGGGCGGCTAGGTCCGATTGGGAGCAAGCCTTCGGTCAAGCGGACTTGGACCCGCTCTCCAACTCACCTGACTGGGGCCTCGCCTACGCGTCGGCATGGCTTTCCGAGTGCGATGTCTTTGGATGGATTGCACGCAGCGAAGGCGAGGTCGTCGGGTTCTTTCCCATGCGGCACGAACCGCGACGTTCGGGCTTCGCGTTGCGACGCGCGCTGTTCCTAGTGGACGGAAGCTTCGACTCCGACTACCTCGACTTCCCGATCCGTGCCGACTGCCGCGGACCGGTCCTGGCTGCTTTCCTCGATACCCTGGAGGCGGCCAAGGGAATCGATGCGGTTGTGCTATCGGGTGTGCCCAGCATCTCTCCGACCATGGAGATGATAAAGTCGCTCTTGACCGCTCGCGGTCGGGGCTTCCGGGAGCAGGATGTGCCCTGCCTGACGGCAGCCTTGCCGGGTGGATTCGAAGAGTACCTGCGCGGCTTGCCTAAACGCATGCGTACCAAGATCCGTCGCTCCCTTCGGGATGCCGCAGAGCGAGGCGCGACCCTGTACTGGAGCGAGGAGGCAGGCTTTGATCGCGATCTGGAACTCCTCTTCAAATTGCACGCAGCCCGGTGGGAGGCGGCGGGGGAAGGAGGCAGCTTTAATGAGCCACGGCGACGTAGTTTCTACGCTGAGCTCGGACGGCACTGGGCAGGGACTGGGGAGTTGCGCATGGCACAGCTCAAGCTCGATGATGGGGTCGTAGCCGTGCAGTTCGGAGTGCGGCTTGGGGACACCTACTACCAGATCCAAGAGGGCTACGATCCGGCCCATGGGGACTGGCGTCCGGCGACCGCGCTGCGTGGCCTGGCCCTAGCCGACCTGATGGCGGAGGGCGTGGTCAGCTATGACTTCCTCGGGGGCGAAGCGGATCACAAGCGCAGCTGGGGCGGTCGCATTCGGAGCTGTAGCACCTTGGCCTTCCCCGTAGGTGGACTGCGCTCGAGGATTGCCTATCGCCTACGCGCCTTGATGGACGCGCGCTCCAAGGGCTGAGGAGCGGGCGCCCGGCGGTGCCAGGGCCTTCGGAGCCGAGATCTCCCGGGGAATTGCTGGCTACAGGGAAAAGGGGGGGCCAGAAGAGATTTAGCCTTCAGCTTCGGGCTCGAGCGACCGATTCATGGGGTTCTTGCCCTTCTGTATTCTTGTAACAAATGAAACGATCCTCACCGCCGCGGGGCGCGTCGGGAGCGAAGGCTGGCCTGACCGTCCTTGAGCTCTCGGTGATGACCACCCTGTTCCTTGTGGCCCTTATTGCATTCTCCCGTTCCGTGAAGAGCGCGGTGGATCTGGGGAATACGAGTCATGAGAGCGCAATCGCCCGCGAGGCGATCCGGCGGATCCTCGAGTCGATGAGTGCGGTCTCCTTTGATGAGGCCTTTGCTCTCTACAATAGCGATCCTAGCGACGATTTAGATGGACCTGGAACCGCGGACGGTTCGAGCTTCAGCGTGGGCGGCCTGCAACCTCTGAGTGACGACGCGGACGGCATGGTTGGCGAGATAGTGCTTCCCGAGGACCAGCTTGTCTTTGCGTTGCGCGAGGACATCATCGACGCTCGCATCGGCATGCCGCGCGACCTTGATCTTGACGGTGTGATCGACGGGGAAGATCACTCGGGGAACTACCGCGTGTTGCCGGTCTATGTGCGCATTGAGTGGCGCGGACCAACAGGTCCCCGAGAGCTCATGGCACGTACAATTCTGGGTGATCGCTAATGACTCCAGCCCATAGCCCCTCGGCGAGCCGGCGCGGACTGACTCTCATCGAGGTCATGATCGCGGTGAGCATTCTCTCTCTCATGATCGTCTCGATCACACGTGCGGGAGACTCGGCCTCGCGTCTCTTCAAGACAAGCGTTTCCCGCGTGACTTTGGAACAACGCCTTCGGCAGTCCATTGGAAAGATTCGGGGCGAACTTGAGTTGTCTTCCAGCGATCTGTTGGACTCCCTAGGGGATTTGCCTCTTTGGACGACGACGGCGAGCTTCGACCGCATAGACGGGATTGACGAGCGTAGTGGCGAAGGCAATTGGCGGACGATGCGCTTTGAACTACGCATGGATGACGGCGAAACGGACGACGGAACCGACGAAGACGGCGACGGCGTCGTCGATGAACGGATGCTGATGCTGATTCTGGACTTCGGAACGGCGGAGGCAATGGAGTTGGTGCTTGTGCATGGCGTGCGCGAGAACTTCCCCGGTGAAGAAGTCAACGGTGTTGACGACAACGAGAACGGCTTGATCGACGAGTCGGGCTTTGTGCTCTATGCCAGGGATGAAGCCGTCCACGTTCTACTAGCCCTTGAGGGTGTGGATTCCGAGGGTCGTACAATTGTCCGATCTGTCACAACTGCGACGCGAGTTAGGAATTGAATATGTTGATTCGACACACCAACGGTACTCACGAGCCCCGCAGGGGCTCGTCCATCGTTCTGGTCGTTCTATTGGCCATGGTCCTGGCTGGTATTTCACTGGCTATGGTTTCCATGACAGGATCGGGTTTCCTAGAGAGTCGCAAGGCTCGGGAATCGATGCGGGCCTTCGAGCTGGCTGAAGCTGGCCTGAACGAAGCCTGGGCAACCCTGGAGGCTTCTGACAAAGAGGCCCTCGCTGAGAGGTTCGCCGATCCGGTTGCTTTTGGATCCGATCAGATCGAGGTCGAGGTCACCCTCGGGAATGATGACCCCGACCTTGCTTCGGATCGCCTGCGTATCACCTCGCGCGCCTGGGACGGAAGGACCCAGGCGGTCAATGTGATCGTGGCCCGTGCGGTTCCCAACGGAATATTCCGCTACGCCGTCTTCGGGTCCGATGGCGTTGTGATGGAGAGCAACTCACTGGTGGACAGCTACGACTCCACAGCCGGTCCCTACGACTCGGACAACCCGGGGGAATTGGCTGATGTCGGTTCCAATGAGGACATCGAACTCCAGTCCAATACCACGGTCTACGGCAATGTTATGGCGGGCCCCGACGGTGTGGTGGATCAGGCTGCACCAGGGTCGACGGTCCTTGGCGTGATCTCTTCCAACGAAGATTTGGTAGACCTTGATCCGATCGCTGTACCGTCCATCGGCACTTCGGGATCCCGGAAAATTCGCGGCACGAAAACAATTGGTCCCGGGGATATTCACCTGAATAAGCTGCTCATCGACCGTGGTGGAGAGCTGTCGATCGTAGGGCCGGCGAGAATCGTATTGGACGACTTCGTCATGCGGTCGAATTCGGCGCTCTTGATCGACGCCTCCGGCGGTCCTGTGGAAATTCACTGCACCGGTGACGTAGAGCTGCGAAGCAACTCCGACATCACGACGATCACCGGCGACGCCCGCGATGTGCTCCTAAATGTCGCCTGGGACCCCGCCCTCGCTTCCACCTACGACTTCGAGTTGAGTTCGAACGCGAGCTTTCAGGGCGTGATCTATGCTCCGGAAACGGACCTCGTGGTGGGTAGCAACTTCGAGATCTACGGAGCCGCCTACGGCGCGTCCCTATTGCTTGAGAGCAATGCGGGTATGCACTTCGACGAGAACCTTCTCTTCGATGACGGTGTTCCCATTGAATACGAAGTGATCTCTTGGTCAAAAGGCACGCCGGACACCAACTGAAACCATGGTCTTCCTGTTCCCCTCCACCGTTCTTCTCACCTTATTCGCCGGAAGCGGCGACGGGGAAGCCCTTGTGCGTGTGCGCGAGTTGATGGGAACTATTCAAGGACCGCAGCTTGTGGAAGTGGATCACAGCGAAGCGGTTTCTGAGATCGAAGGACTGGTACCGCTCTGCCGACCCGCGTTGTTTCAGGCCTTCGTGGACAATGCCTTCGAGGAGCCAGGCCACGTCCTGGAGCCGGCGGAACGAGAGCTACTCCTGGATGTGCTCGCCGCTCCCCAGGCCGCGGATCTCTTCGTCTTCCTGCGTACCGAATTGGACTGGTCGCAATTTGGTCCGCAACGTCTCGCAGCGCTTGAGATCGTCGGAGCCCACGGCAGCGCCGATGAGATGTCCTTGGCCGTGGAGCTGGCTGGTTGGGATGAGCCACCGTCCAAGGCTCTGCGTCGCCGTCTGCGCAACGTCTTTGAGCGATCACTCGGGCAGGTCCTGGCCCGGGACCCGCGTGCCTTCGGACAACTAGAGCGTCTTTGGTCGCGCATGCCTGATGAGATGCTCACCTCCGGACTACGGGCCATGGGGCGGTCAGGTTCGGCCGATGCGGTGGATCCACTGGTTACCGCCATGCGCAGCGATGAGCGGGCCGCTGGCGTCGCCCTGGCGGAGATTGGACGCTTGGCCGCCGAACTGACGGTGAGTCAGCGCAAGGCCCTGGTGGATCAGATCACGCCCTATGCCAGACACGAGCACCCGGGGGTTCGGGCCGCCCTTACACGGGCTCTCGCGGAGCTTGGACGGCGCGAGGCTTTGCCCGTTTTGGTCGATCTGCTCGCCGACGCGGACTCCTCCGTAGTGACCAGCTCGCACAGGGCCCTGGTGCAGGTGAGTGGGGTTCAATTGCGTGCCGATGCGTCGCGCTGGCGCAGCTGGCTCGCGGCGGAGAATCGTTGGTTCGCAGAGGAGGCCCCCGGCTATCTGTTGCAGCTCGAGTCCGACAGCGACGCTGCCGTCTTTGATGCCCTGCGCGAACTCTCCCTGCGTCGACTCTACCGCCAAGACTTCAGCTCCCGCTTGATCGATCTGCTCGAGCATGACTCGGCCGCGGTCCGCGCCCATGTTTGTGATGTCCTCGCCGCCTGCAACATAGAGTCCGCTCTTCCACGCCTGGCCAAGGTTCTGCGTTACGACGAAGAGCCCGTATGGCGCGCCGCCTGGACGGCCCTCAAGGCCCTCACTGGCCAAGATCATCCCTCCGACCCCGACCAATGGGACGAGATCGTCCTTGAGTACTCCGGTAAAGACTCGTGAAACGCACCTACACATCCAGTTCAATGCTCTCACGCCGTAAGAAGAAGCTCGTCAACCCCGCCTTTCAGATTCGCTGGATCGTGAACGTCTCCCTGGCCTGCGGTTTCTGTCTGGCCGTGCAGGGGTTCCTCCTTGTCGTCACACTTACCCGGGTCGCCTCAACTCTGCCGGAGGACGGATCTGAAGTCATCGCCGCCCTGCCGGGCGTGTTAGCGGTTGTTATTGCCCTGAGCGTAGCGATTCTGCTGCCCTTCTTCGCCTTCATCGCACTCTCGGCGACCTTTCGGGTCGTCGGTCCGATCCATCGCATGGAGAACTATCTCCGCGACGTGGCCAACGGTGAGACCGTGGGCGAATGCAAGATTCGCAAGGGTGATCACTTTCAGCCCCTCTGCAGTCTGATTAATGAAGCCTTCGCCGCGCGAGAGACTCCGCGTGCGAAGGAAACGAAAGAGCCGACCGCGGCCTAGTTCGAACAGCCGTGCCTCGATCCCAGCTGTGGTCTGGATCGGGGGTGGTTCGGGGGTGCTCGGTGTTGTGGATTGACCGCGCTAGAGCGAGCTAACGCGCCGGTCTATGTGACGGAGGGCGCAAGGATCAGAGGGACGAGATGCGTTGTCCCACCGGCCGGGGGACCGCCGAGGATTCCCATCTGACCCTGCATCCCAACTTAAATTCCGATCAAAGCTGTCGAGCGCGGCAACTCGAGCTGGATTGGTGTGCCCACCTCTTCGCTATCGATAGAGGTCAGAGATGCGGATCCTGCAGCCAGGAAACCAAAGGGCTTGACGAGCTGAGAAGCGTGTCCCGGAGTTGAACTTGAGGATTGCGCCAGGCTGAACCACCAAGGTTCCTGCGTTGGGGACCGTTACCAGTCCAGTCACGTGCTACACCTGACCCGAAAGCAAGGGGCCTCGGCTGCCGTCATAGACCGAACCCGTGATGCTTGATTGCGCACTTGATGACGCAGCGAGAGCGGAGGCTGGGGGCCAAACGCAGGCGGACGCCTCAACTAAAGCCGACGCCCCAAGTACCTCAAGTTCTACATCTGGGGGTCATTCGCTTGGAGTAGAGCATGCGGTCCTCTCATGAGAGTTCAGCGCCCAGCCATATCTCTAGAAAGCGGAAAAGCTGCACCCGGAACTCCATTGGGAGTCCGGGTGCAGCCAAGAACCAGGGGCGGCTCACCGCGAGTCGTTTATAAGCCGGGCCTCACCTAAAGAGCCCCGGCTTCACCCCTTCGTTTCTCAGGGGGTCACGACGATGTAGCCCACTTTAATTTCCGCGTCCACGCCACCGGGGCCCGTCACGGTCAGCGTCACGTCAAAGGTACCGGCGGCCGCGTAGGCATTTGCCGGGTTCTGTAGCGTCGACGTGTTGCCGTCCCCGAAGTCCCAGGCCCAGCTCGTGACTGCGCCGGTGGAGAGATCGGAGAAGTTGACGCTCAAAGGAGCGGCTCCAGTCAACACATCTGCGGAGAACTCGGCCACGGGGGCCGGCTCCGTGACGACGATGTAACCGATCTTCGTCTCACCGTCGGCGCCACCGGGGCCCGTAGCGGTCAGGGTCACGTCATAGGTGCCGGCGGCCGCGTAGGCGTTCGACGGCGTTTGC
>JBLHLB010000103.1:0-11346 GCA_047618505.1 Planctomycetota bacterium | reverse complement strand
GTTTCTGCATTGGCGTTGGGGGGCCGTAAGGCAAGCCCGATGGCATGCCCGAGGAGCGTCGAAGTAGCTAGATCCGGTAGGCTGATAGGCTCAACCCACAACATGTAGTAGCAAATCCCCATAGGCCGACGCTAGGACGTCGCATTTAGAACGGGGTAATCCTTGGGGAACAGAGGCTCCTGGGCCCTGGACTGCAGGCAAGCCGCCTCGATCCTCGAAATACACGGGGTACCCTGCGCCCATGACCTCCTTCGCCAGCGTCGATCCCGACACCTATACCCCAGATCACGAGTTGCAGGCCAGGCTTCTGACGCCCGCCCTAGCCATACACCTGGACCTGGTTCGCGCCAACGTAAGGCGCATCCTCGCCCACCTCGAGGGCGACGCCAACCGCTGGCGTCCGCACATCAAGACGACCAAGCTGCCGGTCGTCTGGGAAATCCTGGCCGAAGAAGGGGTCCGCAATTTCAAGTGCGCAACCACCCGGGAGCTGGACGTCCTCCTCCGCACGCTTCGGGATGCCGGTGTCGCGGATGTCGACGTCCTAGTCGCCTACCCCCATCGCCAACCCGCCCTGGAACGCCTGGCTCAGATCGCAAAGGCCAACCCGGAGGCACGTGTCTCGGTGTTGATCGAGGACAAGGATCTTGTGGGCGAGGTTCCCGAAAGTATCAGCCTCTTCCTAGACCTCAACTCTGGCATGAACCGCACTGGTATACCGCCGCAGGAGGAAGCGACCATCCTGGAACTTGCACGCTCTGCTGGCCCGCGCTACCGGGGGCTTCACTG
Organism: Planctomycetota bacterium; assembly: GCA_047618505.1. GTDB lineage: Bacteria > Planctomycetota > UBA1135 > UBA1135 > JBLHLB01. The sequence goes on along the minus strand of JBLHLB010000103.1, from coordinate 10,557 downwards.
GTACGACGGACACCTACATGCAGACAATTTGTATCTTCGGCGCAACGCAGTCCTCGAGGGACTGGCTAAGGCTGCCGCACTCTTGGATCGCATCGAGGATGTGGCCAAACTTCAGACGGAGGAAGTGATTAGCTCTGGAACGCCCGCCTTCCTGTCTAGCCTCGGCGGCACTCCAATCGACGATTGCCCAGGAACGATTCATCGACTGTCTCCGGGAACTGTTGTCTTCCATGATCTGCGCACGCAAATCGAAAACAAAGCTCTGGGGCTTCAGCCCGCAGCCGTCTTGCTTACGCGGGTAATTAGTCACCCTGGAGAGGGTCTAATCACCTGTGATGCGGGGTCGAAGTCCCTGGCCGCGGAGGCTGAAACCCCTCTGTGCGAAGTCCTCGGATTCCCCCAATTGGAGCCCCTTCGGCCCAGCGAAGAACACCTTCCCCTGCGGGTCAAGGATGGCCCGCGTCCGGCTCGAGGAACCCTGCTCGCCCTTGTTCCCCAGCACATCTGCCCCACCGTGAACTTGGCCGAGGAGGTGCTCCTCTTCGATGCCGGACAATACAGCGGAAGTGCAAAGGTCGAAGCACGTGCACGTGAACTCCTGCTGCCAGAGGAATAGCTCGCGCCTATTGCAGCCGTCGAATGGTCGTCTTTGGCGCGACCCACTCGATCGCCATCATCAACATTTCATCCCAGACCTGCGGGCCGTTGACGACGTCTTGCTCCCAATCTCCCTGCGCCAAATTCATGTTCATGGGGCTGTTGTCGTAGATCCCGACCACACGGAAGCGCGTCCCCTTCGGAAAGCTTATTGGCTGGGGAGGCGAATAGGAGAATTGCCAGGCGTCATCCCAACGGGGCAATTCGAGGATGCGCTCCTCTTCCATACCGGGCTCTTGCACATAGACAAGGAAACGACTCCCCCTGAGGTGCATGTGCGGGGTCAGTGAGATCAATCGAATGTCCTTGGGGAGAATCCACTCATCCTCGACGGCAACGTCCTGGGACCCCGCAGGTATGGCGATGTCCTCGTTCTTCATGACATAGGCCTGGGCAACCATGTCGGGGATCTCGTCGGTGGTTTTGAATCCGATCCGAGTCTGGTCAGCAATCTCCCTTCCAGAGGGCGTGTAGTGCATCACGAACTGGATGACCGAGCCCTTCGGGATGAAGCGTGCGGCGTTCTCGGGATACACCCGCGGTCCTTTTCCGGGAAGGTACCCACCCAGGAACTCCCAACCACCGCGGCGTTTCTGCCAGGGGGCTAGTTCTTCCCGCACGCGCTTCGGAAGGGGTGGTTCGGGGCTCTTCATGAGTATGACAACGTGGTGCACAACCTCCGGAGCCGTGGGCAGAATCTGCATGGCTGTGACCCACATGTCCTCCCGGGTTACGTGCTCCGCCGCAAGCTCCTGTAGGTCAACTACACCTTCGGCCGGCACAGTGAATGGCTCCGCCAGCGCGATCGTCACATCGGGCTCACCGATGCCCCAGCCTTCAAAGAACTCCCGGGACAGCGGAGCTTCACTCGGGTCGCCCTCAGGAGCATCAGCCTCGATCCATGCCAAGAGCATTGCCTTCTCCTCTGGCGTCAGGCTTCGGTCCCTCAACCAAGGACCGGTGTCGTGGGCTGCGAACCAGGGCGGCATAACGTCGTCCTCGACGACCGTTCGGATCATCAAGCGACGTCCGCGCACTTGCTCGTAGGTGTTGAGCATTATGCTCACAGGCGCAACACCTCCCGGTCGGTGACACTCAACACAGCGCCGCTGGAAGAGGCGCGCGATATCGCGGTGGTAGGTCGGACCGCCCTGCATCGCGTCCAAAGCAGCGACGGCCTTAGCCCCCGCGGGCTCAGGCGCCAACTCACAGCCGGGCGCCGTCGTTGCTTGAATCTCTGGAAGATCACCGCGACTAACCGCCGTCAATGCATCCTCCACGAAGCGGTGCGTGGGCTCAGCTAGGCTGTTGATACCACGCCCTAGTTGATCATCCACAGCTCCGCGGTAGGCCAAGGTTAGGGCCTCATCATAGAGCAGGAACTCGGTGGTCCGATGAAGATCCAGAGCCTGCATGATCGTGGTATCTCTGTCGTGCACATAGGGAGCTTCGAAACCGTAGGTCTCCTGCTCCGTGCGAATTTCCTCTAGAGTGTTGTGCGGGCAAGGGTTCAGGTAGAGCACCTTGGCACCACTCTCTATGGCAAACTTCTCGGCCCGCGCCGTGCGCGGCCCAATACGCATGGAAACGGGACACGACACATCACGAACAATCAATAGAAGCGGCTTGCCACCCGCGAAGGAAGACATGGTTGCCTCCTCGCCGTCGATGGTTGTGAAAGCCAAATCAACGATCCGTTGGCCAATGCCAACTTGGAGCGGATCCAAGATCTCGGCCCGCTCTTTCTGGGAGCTCTGATACTCAGCGAGATCTTGACCGGTGGAGTAGCTGGCGAGCTTCGGATCCTCACGGTCCTTCCCACAGGACCCGATGGCCAAGGCACAGACCACGGCCGTTGCAGCTGCGCCAAGACCGCGCTGGAAACTCCGACCTCTGTCCTGGGATTCGCTATTCAAGATCACTGTGGTGTCTAGGGCTGCGAGCTTCATGTGCAAGGCTTCTGCGGAACGAAGTCATTGTCGGCAGAACTCCACCGGGAGCTATAACTTGAGCCGCAGTCTATGGGCCTAGTCTGCCTCCCGCTGGGGTCACGAGGGGGGGTCTCTTGTGGGCTAACGCCGCCTCAATAGTAACCAGTAGCCTGAAGGAGGTTTTTCATTTCGTCGCTGAATTGCCCACTAGAGCCAGCGAACTTCTTCCACAGATCTGGTCGACTGAGCAGCCGATCAAAGAGCAGCCTGGCCTCCTCGGCCCGTGATTCCGCTAGGTCGATGCCCTCGGCTGAATCTTCGAGCAGGTTAAAGAGTGCGGGCCGCTCCTGAATTGATGTGAATTGGAGCTTCATGGAGCCGGAGATCAAGCTCTTTCGCTCCACATCAAAGCGCTCATCCACCTCGAAACCCCACTTCCGCGACTGGAAGCTCGGGGGGAATTCCTCGCTGATAATCCCATCGAACTTGTCGTCCTGGAGCAGGCTCGCCAGCTCAGGTTCCTCGAGGTTGCCGCTGCCCACCAGGAGCGACTCGATCAGGGTCCCAACAAGGCGATTCTCCACAGGTTCATCGGAGCGAATGCCCGCGGGAATTCGACCGGGGAAACGGGCCACAAGGGGCACGTGCAGCAGATTGTTGTGCAGGCTCAATTCATGACCCAGCAGTCCTTCCTCGCCAAGATTCTCGCCGTGGTCGGCGGTCACGAGAAATAGCGTGTTGTCCAGTTGACCCGCTGCCTGAAAAGCATCCAGGAGCTCGCCAAAGCGCGCATCCTGGTAGGCAATTTCCGCGTCGTAGAGATCGGAGAGGATCGCCAGATCTTCAGCCCCATAGGAGACCTCTCCCACGCTGAAGGCATGGTTCTCGGGAACACGCGCATGCCCCCACTGTGTGGGCTTATATTCATCGGAGAGGAACTGCTCGCGGTAGCGGCGCGGTGGGCGCAGGTCGCTGTGGGCCTCATTGAAATTGAAGAAGGCAAAGAAACGACCTTCATCACCGTGATCGTCCAACCACTCCGTGGCGACGCGCAATGTTTCCGTCGCGCCCTTATCAAGGACCTTCGTCTCCTTCCGGAAAAGACCCATGAGCGTAGTCAGGCCATGCTTCCTGGGGGGATTGTAGAGATCGTGGAGTTCATCAAAGCCACGCATCAAGCCGGTCTCACGCCTGAGCCAAGACTTCTTGGAAAAGGAAACGGTGCGCAGCCCCGAAGCCCGCATCCGCTCTGCAAGGGTGACCAACCTTTGGTCAAGGATCGGACTCCGCCGAGTCGCACGATGTGTCGAAGTCTGCACGCCGGTAAACATTGAGGCGTGGGACGGCACTGTCCAAGGAGCAGCCGAATAACAACGAGTGAAGAGAGCTCCTTCGGAGGCAAAGCGTGTCAAGTTTGGGGTTGTTTCGCGCTCGTAACCAAAGGCGGATAGCCGGTCCACCCGGGTTGTATCGAATACGACCAGGACAACATTCGGGCCGCTGCCACTAGACCCCTCTGGTTGAGCGGTGCACAGGAAGAGCCACACAATCCCCGCGAAGACGGAGCTCAGCGCGAGGGCCAGAATTGACCGCTGTCCTGACTTGGGCCCAGAATTAGGCTCAGAATTAGGCTCAGAATTAGGCTTCGAGGTGCGGGCAAAGATCACCGCCACGGTCACCCCCACCGCACCGGTCACGCCGCAGACGACTAGGCTCGGCGCCGACATCACACCAACGGACTGACCAAGAAAATAATCACGCAGATGAAAGCTCAGAAGAAGGCTCCCCAAGAGCGACAGGGGAATGCCAAGTCGTGCTCGTTCGCTCGCTCCCGCTCCACGTCCGAACAACAGACCAGCAACTCCAAGGATCGCGCCAGCGACCAGCATCAATGGAAGTGCGCCGAGAAACGCTTCGGCAGGCCGGAGAGGTCCGCCGAGGAATAGCAGACCTAGGGACTCAACCGCCAATAAAAGGAGGGCTGCTGACACCCCGGCCAGACAACTGTAAAGGGGACTTCGGAGGCTTTCTTTCCCCTGCGAGTTGTTTTGACTGCTCATTGATTCAGGCAAGGCCATTTAGCACTCACGCGGCTAGGCGGAGCACCCAAGCGGTGGGCGCGCACGCGGCTGCGTTCCAGGGTGCGCTGCGTTCCAGTGTGTATTGAGGAGGATTGTCAGCGGGCTTTGCCAACAGATTCGGGGTCACACGGGCCGCGCACGATTCAGGCCACATCCCCGGGGGACCCCAAAGAGTAGATCAAGACCTCAGTGGAGGCGCAACCTGTCCCAATCGGGGATATACTTACATGAGCCATGGCGCCTCGGGGAGGCTGGACAGTCCAGGACCCCGCGGCGCTACGGCCGTACTTATGGTATCGATGAGAGATATGGTCGCCACGAGCCCCCTCCCGAACTCAGGCCCCAACTCCCCCGCGCTCTGTCTCCGCCGAGCCTTCCGGTGGAAACCCCAGACTCGTGGAGACAACGGGAGACTTGGCGCAGCCAGTCGTAACCTGATTCTAGTTCTGATTCTCGGTGCAGGGGTGGCCGTCGCTGCATTGGCAGGGCCCAAAGCCTACCGGCGGATCTTCCGAACCAACAATCATGTGGTTTGGGTTGTGCACCGGCACCAGGAAGTTGAGCGCTACGGAGAGGCACAGGAAGTCCTCAAGGAACTACGACTTGAAGTCGCGCCCGGTGAGGCTGGAGCTAATCGCCTGGTGGCCGATGTTCCGATGCTGCTCGTCGAAGGTGGTGCGACGAGTATTGGACAACTGACGGCGACCGGTCCCCTCGTGCTGATCCACGCTAGTACGAACACCAACCCCCTCGACGTCGCTCGTTCAGCGGCTCGCGACAAGGCCCTGGCCAAGCTCGAGCAGCACTATGGTCCAAGGGGTGTGGGCTTCGTTACTTTCTATTCAGACTCCAGTGTCGATGCCGCCCAAATCAGCGCCCATAACGCAATGCGGCGCGAGGCGTCCGGCCTAGCTGCCGATGGCGCGCTGGATCCGGGTGGGCTTCTTACGGCTGCTCTCCCCCTGGGCACGGACACGGATGTCTTTCTGATCGATTCCTCACGAACCCTCGCCTATCGCGGTGCCCTGGACGACACGCAGGTAGATGCCTCGGGCGAAGTGCAGCTGGGCCAACGGACATTCCTGGCGTACGCCATCGAGGCTGCCCTGGCCACACGTCCGATCAAGATCCCTGTCACCCGGGGGACGGGTGAAGCGCTCCCCGATGCGGCTTCCTCCATTGCGCCGATGTCCACCGACATCACCTGGAGCAACCGTGTGCAACGTATTCTCCAGACCAGCTGCCAGCCCTGCCACAGCGCTGAAGGCAACGCGCCATTTTCTCTCGAGAGCTATGCCAGCGCGCGCTCCAAGCGGCGCACGATTAGCCTCGTTCTTGAGGAACGCTCCATGCCGCCGTGGATGGCCCACTTTGATACAGGCCCCTGGAGACGCGGGCTGCAGCTCTCCGAGGAAGATCGCACAGCGATCCTCACCTGGATCGCAAACGACGCTCCCGAGGGCGACCCGGCAGATGCGGCACAGAACCTAGTTTGGCCCGCCTGGGATGAATGGGTTATTGGCGAACCGGACTACATCGTGCGGGCCGTTGACCCCATCCCGATTCCCGCGGAAGGCGTCATCGACATCCAGACCTTCACCGTGGAGAAGCCCTTCCCCGAGGATCGCTGGATCCAGTCGATCCAGTTGCTGCCCAGCACTAAGGGAATCCTGCACCACTCCACAATCTTTATTCGGCCGCCGAATGGGCCACGGCTATTCCTGGATGCCCTGCTCCCGGGGAAGAAACCAACCGAATACCCCGAGTCTCAGGCTCGCTTTATCCCAAAGGGCACGACCTTCACCTTCATCATCCACTACACGGCAAGTGGAGTCGCCACGGAGGACCTCCTTCGCCTTGGGCTTACCTTTGCCAAGGAGCCGCCCTTCCGGGAAGTGCACTCCATTTGGATGACGAACAACGAGTTCCTGATTCCGGCCTACGCCGAGAGCCACGAGATCACCGCGGAATTTGTCCTGCCGCGTGATGTCTTGATCAAGCAGTTCATGCCGCACATGCACTACCGCGGGAAGAGCTTCTTGGCGGAGGCCATCAAGCCCGATGGCGAGGTCCTCGAACTCCTGCACCTTCCACGTTGGAGCCTCGACTGGCAGTACGCCTACGAACTCTACGATCCGATCTTCCTGCCGGCGGGAACGGTGATTCACTGCACCGGGACCTACGACAATAGCGAGAACAACATGGACAACCCCGACCCTGGCGTCGATGTGACCTTCGGGCAGCAGAGCGCGGATGAGATGCTTGGCTTCGGAATGGACTTTGTCGATCCCTAGCAGCGTCTGCGCTGAGCGGCCCTCGCCCCCAAGGGCTGCTACTTTGTGAGACCGATCACCCAGTCCTGATCGGAAGTCGTCCCCCCGTCGGTCCCACGATCGGACTCGGGCAAGTTCAAGTCAAAGGGGTTGCTGACGCTGGCCTGGTGAAGGTGGACGCGATCCATGTGATATCCGGCGGAGCGGCCGGAGATCTCCAACGTGTGTTGCCCTACCCCAAGGGTGTACTGGGCGTCCTGTCCCGTGTGGTCGAACCTTGAAGACCAGTTCCACACCCCCACCGTAGAGGTCCCCAGATTGGAGTAAACCTTGTACCAAGTTCCACCGTCCATGCGCACCCAGCAGTCATTGGCCTTATCGGGTTCGGGGTCGTCGTGGTAGTTGTAGATGGAAAGGAAGAAGGTGCCGCTATTCGTGACATCGATCTCATAGGTCAAGGTGCCGATGCCTGGGCTGTTGTAGAAGTCAGGTCCAAACCAGAAGTAGTACGAGCTGCCCGTAAAGCCAGGGAGCACGTTCGCAGCACCCCAATAGTCGATGCGCGTCGCAGACTCAATCTGCATCACGACCAAGCCGTCCTCCTCCTCGAACGGTCCGTCACCCGACCCACCGGTGCTGGCATCGGGCGGTAGACCAAGAGAGACAACACCACCTCCTTGGACCGTTGAGGTGCTGCCCTCGAACTGACCGGAGCGCGGATTGAACCAGGACTGGGTGAAATCCCCCGTGGTCCCGCTCAGGTCGAGGCTCGCGACCTGATCTGCGATGGGCAGATAGACAAGGTACGTTTCATCATGCTCGGCGAAGACTTCCCCACCGCCATAGCCGCTGGACTCGCCCGAGAGCAAGTCGTCGTCAGGCGACATCTCCCAGAACGAACCGTAGCTCTCCAGGAGCTGGCGCGCTGTGCTTGCGAAGTCGAGACTTGTTTCGCGTGTCCTGAAGTCCTCCAAAGTTAGATCGTCCCCTGCACTGTTGCCCGCAGGACCAGCGGAATACTCCACGTGCCCGCCGGATAGGAGCACATCCCAAAGAACAGTCCGGCGATAGTGCTCTGCGTTGGATCCACTTAGACCCCCCGCGACAGGATCCTGCGTTGCATGGGTCACGACCCAGGGTTGATTAGCCTGCGCTGAGTTCTGACGCCACAACTCCACGTGGCCACCCGCGTTACCGATGGGGCCTGCCAGTGCCGCGTGGCTGTTTCCGCCCAACAGACCGGAAAGCAGGGCGTCGTCTCCAATTGCGGTCATGTCCGCACTGGAACTTCCGATCGCGTGACCATAGGCATCCACAAGAGACAAGAGCGCCGCGACAGCCTGGCTCCCGGAGACCCCCATGGATCCGCCCTCCGAAGTGTTCCACTCCAGGGCCAAGAGATGGCCAAAGCGAGCCACGAGTTCGCGCACGAGAAGGGCGCGGTGACGACCCACACCGCCGCCGTCGAGCGTGGCGACATTGGCTGCTTCGTCATCCGCCAGAACGAGCTCGAGCGCTATCCCAAGTTCTTGTGCGTGCTCAAAGACGACATTCCACTGGTCTAGTTTCGAGAGATCGAAATGCGTCAGCGCGTTCTCATCGCTACCAGGGACGACATAGGGCCACGTATCTTGACCGTCTCCCCCAAGGTTCATGACCTGGATGGAGAGCGAGTTCACACCACGGCTGGCTAAGTAATTCAAAGCACCGATGACTCCCTTACCGTCGACCGATCCTTCGCCACTGAAGTTCGGATCTTCCGCATTCCCAAGGCCACCGGAGCCCCAGTCGGCCACGTGACTCCCATAGCGATGCAGTCCGTTCGTCAAACCCGAGGTGGATGCACCCCCCTGGTCAAGCGTCCCGTCAAAGCCCCCGTAGGCCAGGAAATTCTCAGGGCTCGAAAGGCCCGTCTTGAGGAAGTAGGGTCCGTCCCTAAAGCGTAGGTAGTGAGCACCGACATACTCCAGGCGCCCCCATTTGAGGAACCCCGGCGCCAGGGGATCGAGGGCCTGAACCGCAAAGGAACCCGAGTCTCCATCGAAGGCTGCCGACTGACCATTCGTGGCGTCAAGGGAGAGTGCAACGTCTACTCCACTGCGGAAGCGAGCTGTCCAAGTCCAATTCCCAGCTTCCTCTGGTGCGTAGTGTGCGCGCCAACGATCCCCGGAGGCAGCACCGCCCCCATCACCGGCGAAGTACCCGGGCACGGTCGTTGTTTGTCCGGAGGGTGATTTGAATTCGACCAGGAATCTGTAGTCGAGGAACGGGTTCGGCGCCGTGTCCGTTTCAGCTGCGAAGGGCCCTACCATGGTGAGTGCCAGGGGATGCCATTGGACCAAGCTGCCGCTTATGCTCGGATCGTCATCGCCACCGCTGATGAACGTTGAGCTATTCGAGCGCGCAACGTTCCCGCTGGCATCAACACTCTCAACAACGAAGTGATATGTGGTCGAAGCCTGCAAACCATCGAGCACAACCGCGTGGGTCAGACCTTCGATGTCAGTGCCCCCCTCACTCTCCCCGAGGTTCGCGGTGAGGCCATAGTCCACACCCCCACTGGCTGACTCATCGGTCGTCCATTCCACACTCACTCGATCCGGACCGAGCACCTGAACCCCTAGGTTTGAAATGAGGGGCGCGTCCGTATCGTCATCCTCACCGCCGGAGCCACCTCCTGCATCGGAACTGCCACCACCTCCGCCACCACAGGACGATAGGCCCATCACCAGAAAGGCGGTGAGACCCCCTAGGAGAACCCGAGTGGCAAGGGGAGATGATGATTCGGACGGGGCGGCGCAGGGGATAAGTCGCATGGGTGTGCTCCGGCGTTTCACCCGGGACTATCCCGCGCGGCACCGGCTCTAGTGCCCCCTCGACCCACCAAACACCCGATCTTGACGCCCAGCTTGGGGCCGAGCCGATCTGAATGCAGCTCTTACCGTGCACCCCCTGGGGACACGGAGGGGGGCCCCTTCGCTCGTCCCTAAACCGTAGTTGGTCTCCCGGCGATAGATCTCCCCAGGGCGCACCAGAGCCGATCGGAAGCCTGGCAGATTGACGGCATCGGGAAAATGTTGCGCCTCAAGGTATGGTGCACTCTGAATCGGATGGCTCACCCCACCCTTGCCACTTTGCCCCCCAGGAAATGGCCCCCTAGGGGATTGCCCGGGTAGATCCGGATCCCCGGCTCCGTCGTCCAGACCGCCAGCCAGCGGCCATTTCTGACGTGCACGATGCGTGGGGCCCGCTTCAGATCTAGACACTCTGCATCCGAGACAAAGTTGTGCTCGTAACCCTTGGCTCCCGTGCCGATCAGGGCGGCGATGCGGCACCCAATTGCATGGGGTTCACGAAAGTCCAAGGCAGCCTCCGATACCGGCAAGAGCTCGCCCGTTGGAATCAATCCCCCATCCATAGCAGTGCATTCTTCGACTTCGAGCAGCAGGCGGTGATTAAGGGCAACTGTGATCAAGGCCGTCGTTGAGCCTGCGCCGCAAAGATTGAAGTAGGCGTTGTTGCAGAGGTTTACGGGCGTGATCGCGTCTGCTTGGGCGAGGATCTTCATGCCCAGAATACCCCCCAACAAGAGGCGCCTAGGAAACGGAGCCCCCA
>JBLHLB010000102.1:0-11441 GCA_047618505.1 Planctomycetota bacterium | reverse complement strand
GGGAGCATCTTGCTATTGCGGAGTCACGGCCGAGCTACGGTAGTGCGACAGGCCTGAACCCGCGCGGTTAGCGATCGCTCCCGCAACGGTGTGTGCATGAAGTTGTGGCACCTCCCCCAACTTCAGGTCTCCCGTGCACGCTCGCATTGACGAAGGGCGGCGTGGCTCCTGTGGTCGACCTAGTTCGCCCCGGTTGCGAGGATGCGGACGCCCTGGGTAACGCAATCTTCGCCTGCGCCTGGTTCGACGGGTGCTTCCCTTTTGTTGGCCCACTGGCACTCGTTTTAAGGTTCGATCTGAGACGCCTTCTGATCGTCTTCTTTGATTGTGAGAGTGCCCTCGCCTTGCAGGAGCGCGCGCCTCAGTTGTTTGCCTAGGGACGACCCCGGAGGCGCTGCGCCCAGCTCATCGGCCAGGGCAGCCAGGTCCAAGCGCCCCCCCACTTCTCCGGGCGCAATGCGCGCACCATCCGCATGCAGTAGCGACAACGAAAGTCGCTGGTGCTGCACCTCCAAGGCAATAACCCGCAGGGAAAGTCTGTCCCCAACGCGCGCGCCTCTGCTCACAGGCTCATCCCGCCCAAGCCCCATTTCAGACCGCGGCAAGAGCCCATCCACGCCCGGAACGACGCCCACAAACGCCCCGAACTCTAGAACCCGGACGACCGCCCCTTCCAGCACATCACCAACTGAGACCCGGCCCCCAAATTCGACCCAGGGATTTTCCCCCATCTGTTTCACCCCCAAGGACACGCGCTTCCCACCCCGCTTCACCTGCAGGACTTTTGCCTCCACCCGATCTCCAACCTTCATGACCGCCCCCACATCATCCACCCGTTCGTGACTCATGTTCGAGACGTGGATCAACCCCTCCACGCCCGCCCCGAACTTCACAAACACTCCGTAGTCCTCAACCCGACTCACCCGACCCTCCACGACTTGTCCGGCACGCAGCCCACTGGCCTCTCTCTGCCCTGCACTCTCCCTGGCCCTCTTCTTCGCCACCCTTCTGGAAACCACGGCCCGCTGCCTCTCTCCATCCACCTCCAAGACCTCACAAACCAGGATCCGCCCCAGCAATCCATCCAGGTCTGCTTCCCGCTCCACACCCCCGTGTGAGCCCGGCATGAACGCATGCAGTTTCCCGATCCGCCCCTCCAATCCTCCCCACCTCCTCCTCACAACCTGGAAGGGCACCAAGCTCCCCACCTCCAAGTCCTCCCACAGCACAAGGCTCGGCTCCTCCACGAGACTCAACGCCCACAGCCCATCCTCCCGCCCTCCCAGGGTGAAATCGAACTCCTCGCCAAGTCCAGGCAGCTCCTCGAAGCACCGCACCCCCAGGACCCCCTGCATCCGCACCCCTAACTCCACAATCACGTCCCCCCCGCTCACACCGACAACAACTCCCCTAACCACCTCCAACATCTCATGCCTCCGCCGCTTCTCCACGCCCCCATCCTCCCCCCCCCATCCCAAAAATTCAAGCCCCCCCAGTGACCGCTCATCCCAGCACCTCATCCCCAGCACCTCATCCAAGGCGCCGAAGGTCGCCGCCCCCCTCACCTCCACCCCAATCTCCCCAATGGGAGGCCCCAGACCACAAACCCCGTCCTCGCCTCAACGCCGTCAGGCGTTGAGCCAGAAACTCAGAAGGACGCCATGGACACTGCCGAAGAGTGGAAGGAAACCGCGGAGAAGCGCAGAGCCCCTCTCAAGCCCTTTAGCGAGTGAGAGCCGCCGCAAAACGCAAAGAGCCCGGCAACCCTCTCAGGCCGCCAGGCTCTCCCAACTACCATCACCCCACTCTCACTCGCTAAAGGGCTCTTCCGAGAGGTGCTCCCGCTTCTCCGCGGTTTCCTTCCACTCTTCGGCAGTGTCCATGGCGTCCTTCTGAGCGTCGATATTCGGCCACACCTCGGCCAACTTGGCGTTCAGCTCCGTGTACTCCGACCACTTATCCGGCAAGTCGTCCTCGCTAAAGATCGCCTCCGTCGGGCACTCAGGTACACAGGCGCCACAATCAATGCACTCATCCGGATGGATGACGAGGAAGTTCTCACCCTCGTAGAAGCAATCAACGGGGCAAACATCAACGCAGTCAGTGTACTTGCACTTAACGCAGGGCTCGGCAACGACGTAGGTCATGGCAGGAAAAATCCTCTTGGTGGTCCGACCAAATGGATCGGCCTTGGTTCGAATGAGTGGGTAGCCGTGGGAGTCCCGGTCATTGGCGGGGACCCCTGCGGCAAGGTCTTGAAAAAATCCAGGGGACCGGCTGGTCCTCGGGCCGGAATTGTAGCGGATGGACCGCCCCATGCGAATCCCCAGGCAGATCTCGCAGCCCTATCGCAGTCCGCCCTGGGGGCCTGGGCCCCGCTTGGCCTCTCCAGCGGCAAAGCCAAGACTCCGTAAGACTGCAGCGATGCCCCAACGCAGTGGAATGAAAGTCGTAGTTCTCCGTATACATCCTCAGAGAGATTGCCAAGGCGATGTCGACCCTTGGCGTACCTCCGTCCCATCCCGGGAATGAATGCAATGCCTGGGAAAACGGCCCAATAAAGGATCAATCCCCGGGGTCGATCGACCGAAAGTGTCGCGCATATCGCGACCCAGAATAAGATACCGCCACCATGCTCATGCAAGCTCGAAGCCACCAACACGTTACCCATCTCGCGTCCCTGCCACCACTTTCGGCGGCCCCCGAGAGCTCCCAGGGGTTTCCCCAGGACCAAGATTTGCCCTATGGGGCTCGTCTCATCACGGCCCTGGAGGGACTAAATGCCTCCCTTGATCAACTTCGCTGGCCGGCCCGTCAGTCCATCCGACAATCCGACCGCATGGAACTGCTGACTCTCTTCAAACTCCGCCACGGAGTCATGCCGACGGATCTCGAAACGGCAATTCGTACCCAAGAGCCCGAGGCCCTGGCCTTCCGACTTGCCGGTGATCCGCGACTCCTCAGGGCAGTCGAACTCTTGGCCATGCGCTAGTCAGCTCGCCGGGGCATGGCAGCCCGCGGCAAGTGCCCGTGGCTGTGCCGTCTCGGCCCCTGAAGGTGCCCAATGGGCCCGATGAGCTAGAAAGGTAAATAGGTGCTGGCCCGATTGGAACGGATGGTATTGGGCCATTGAGAGTGTGTCTTCGAGGAAGGCTTCCCGTTACTGTGCCTAGGTGTTGAAGCGAATCTCATCTTCGTCCTGTGGCCTCGCAACAGGGGTGACAAGGCTGGTCCCTCCTCTATTCTTGGGCCTGTGCCTCAGCCTCGCGAGCTGCAGCTCAACACCCCGAGAGATGGTGTTGTTCTTCCCGCCCCGGGCAACTGAGATCCCTATTGTTGCGGTCACGCTTTCTCTGGATAGCGACCTCATGGTCAGCGTTGCATCTGTCAGCGATCGACGTCGATATCCCATGGTCATCGGAGTTTCGCGGGGAATTAGCTCGATGGTTACAGGTCAGATCCTAGCGACAAACGATGGCGGTCTCTGGGTGCACGATGCCCTCGAGTATGAGCTTCGACGCTCGGGCCTTGGTGTGCCAAGGAACGCCCCCCAGGGAGACGCGGGGCCCACGCGACTACGCATTGAGGTGGAGCTACTGGAAGCCAGCGCCGCGGCCAACAGCAGCCATCCAGGGCACGTTCTCTTGTCAGCGGTTCTCACACTTGATGGGCGGGTCCGATTCGCACGTCGCCTCGTTGGAACTTCAGCTGCCCACGACGATTCCGGGCGCTCAATCGATGCGACGGAATCTCTGGCCGTAGCGCTTCGGGAGGCCCTGCGACCCCTGGTCGAGGCTGTAGGTGAGGTTGCCGAGGCCACCGATCCAGGTGCCCTCGCCGCATCTCGCTAGGGAATCGACCCTCCAGTTCTCGGGACCGCCGCCTCGGTCCACTATGCTGCGCTCATGTCGAAGGGCAAGAAGAAGAAGAAGCAGTCGGACACAGCGCCCGAGCCCACTGGCGACGGGGGCTTTAAGAGCTTTGGCGCCCTGCGCAAGGCCCTGGGCAGTGACGAAGAAGAACAGTCACAGCCCAAGGCCAAGCAGGATAAGGGCTGGACCCTTGAGCGCGTCGACTCAGATGTACCGGTCGACCCGGAGGACGCCGAAGATCTACTGGCGGCGGATTCCAGGGATCGAATTGCACACCGCCCCGATGCCTTCGGCCCCATGACGAGTGGACCTCCGCCCTATCGGGACGAGGACAGCGAGGAAATGCAACTCATGCAATCCTTCCGGGTGCGCACCATCTTCCCGGAAGACGTGCTCGCGGAAGTTGAAACGCTTCCGGAGGACCCTTCGGAGGCCGACTTCGTGGGTCGGATGGACCTGCGCGACAAGGTCATCTTCACCATCGACGGCGATGATGCGAAGGACTACGACGACGCGATCTCCATCGAAGACCTCGGAGATGGACAGGTCGAAATCGGCGTGCACATTGCGGATGTCGGACACTATGTACGGCCAGAAACAGCCCTAGATGGTGAGGCTCTTTGCCGAGGTACAAGCGTCTATGTTGCTGATCAGGTCGTCCCCATGCTGCCAGAGAAGCTCTCGAACGGGCTCTGCTCGCTGGTTCCCAATCGACCACGGCTGGCATACTCCGTATTTATGACCTTCGATGAGAAGGGCCAACGCACCGACTCGCGCGTCGGCAAGAGCGTGATCAAGAGTGTGCAGCGCAACACCTACCGCATCGTGCAGGCGCTGCTTGACGACGAGTCTACCGAGGAGACGGAGGCCATTCGTTACTTGGAAGAGCCGCTTCGCATGTTTGAGGCTTGGACTCGTAAGCAGCAGCAGATTCGCGATGCGAAGGGTTCTCTGCGCATCAACTCACGGGAGCGCAAGTTCGTCTTCGACGAGAAGGGCGAAGTACTCCGCATCGTCGACTACCCCAAGTACTTCTCGAATACGCTGATCGAGGAGACTGCCCTGGCCGCCAACCAGGCCGTCGGAGATCTGTTTCGCACACGCGGGCTGCCGACGATTTACCGCGTACACCCCGAGAAGGATCCCGAGGAGATTGAAGCGGTGGCCAAGATGCTTGAGAAGCACGGGCTACGTGTGCCGATCAAGGATCGCTTGACCGGCCGCGACATCGGACGCCTGATTCGCGCCGCGCGTAATCGCCCCAATGCGGACGCCTTGATCATGCGCATCATGGGCTTGGTGGAACGCGCTTACTACGAGGTGCGCGATCATGAAGATGTCGCGACCCACTGGGGTCTCGCTCGGCAGGCTTACCTGCACTTCACTTCACCCATTCGTCGCTACCCGGATCTGGTGGTCCACCGCTGGCTTTGGGCCCTGGAAGAGCGCGCGGAAGAGGCAGCAGAAGAGCTGAACTCGACCGAGCTTGTGGCAGACATGAACGACGTCGCCGCCCATTGCTCGGCCCAATCGCAGGTGGCCGAAATGACCGAGCAAGCGATCGGCGACCTCAAAATTTGCCAGTTCCTGGAACCCCACATCGGGCGCAAGCTAGACGCCAAGGTGCAGCGCGTCTCCCGCGGTGGTATGGAGGTCTTCCTGCCGGAGTTCAACGTCAATGGATTCTTGCCCACGCGCGTCCTTGGAACACACCCCAAGGTCGAGGGCTCAACGCTGACCATTCGACAGGGCAAACGCAACTTGTCCTTCAGCGAGGGCTACGGCATCCACGTGGTCATCGCCGACGTGGACTTCATCAAACTACAAGTGATGCTGGAGCTAGGTTGAGAATCGATTCATCGCCGAGGAACGGCGCCCATGGTGTGCGCTGTCCCCTGTTGTTCACGCTGCTTGTCTGCGCCTTGGGCACTTCGTGCACAGGCGTATCCCGGGGGGATACATCCTCCGGGAATGCCCCCTACCTCGAGGGAGATGTTGCAGTGGGCGCCGGGTTATCCGTCGGACCCTCCGTCGGGATCACAGTCGGGGCGTCTCAGCGACTGATCAATGAGCCCGATTTCGACCTGCACCTCGAGATCGAGATCCACCGTCAAGATCTAGATCCAGTTGATTACGAGGGCGAACGCTTCGACGGCAACTGGGATCAGGTGCGCGGAGGTCTCAAGCTCGTCCTACCGGGGGATGAGGACTGGGACTCCACCGTCCGTTTTGGGATCACCTGGGTACGTCCCGTGGGCGACCCGGTGTTTGTCGACAAGCCTGAAGACTTCGGTGGCTTCCATTTTGGCCTCGGACGCGAACGCTTGCTCAGCCCGCGCCTGCTGTTTACGCCGGACCTTGCGCTGATCGGGCTCTTCGAGGAGAGCGACGGTGAGTCGGGCCTCGGCCTGCAGCTGACCCTGCGCTTCCAATTCCTCCCCTGAAAAAGGTGCGGCCCCAATAGCAGAACGAGCGAGCGATCCTAAGACCGCTCGCTCGTTCTGGGAGGGTGTCGTTCTTAGACAGTTTCGGGCGAAACCCGGGAGCCGTCATCTCCAGAGGCTACGCCCTGGGGGTCAACCTCACCGCCGTTAGGCGGGACGCCCGGAGTACTGCTCCCGAGGGAGGTTGAAGATTCCGACGAGATCTGGTCGTCACTGACCGTGTTGTCGTCGTTCTTCAGCTCTGCCCTGAGCATGTCCAAGATGTTGTTGTGGGCGATCTTCATCAGATCCTTTTCCAGGTCAGTGAGGCCCGGGTCCAGGTTGTTGTCGCCACTGATCGTGGTGCTACCGCGCATGAATCCGCCCTGGTTTGTGCCCTGGGACGGAACGTTCGGGGTGCCGTTGTTGGTGGGAACTTCCTGCGGGGACACGAGTCCGGCGCCGCCGCCGGGACCAGTCAGTTCAGGCGATGCGGAACTGACGCCGCCACCGGTGCCGGTCGGAGCGGGCTGCGCAGTTATGCGGCCACCGCCGCCATGACCATGCCCTCCATGACCATTTCCGCCATGTCCATGTCGATGTCCGCGATGTCCGCCATGTCCATGTCCATGTCCATGTCCATGACCGCCGTTGCCACCACCAGGGCCACTGCTCTGGGTGTCATTCTGCAACATGTCAACGGCTTCAGAAGAGATCTGCGCGTTGTCCACCTTATTGGACCCGCCGTTCTCTAACTCTGCCTTCAGGGCTGCGACCGCATTGTCGTGGGACACCTTCATGACCGCCTTCTCCAGGTCGGTCAGACCTCCGGCCTTGTTGTTCTCACCCTCGATGGTCTTGCCGCCTCGCATGAAGCCGCCTTGGTTTGTGCGCTGGGGCGAATCCGAGCGTAGGCCTCCAGGGTTCTGTCCGACCTGCTGGCCAGGGTTGCCCCTGGGTGCGGGTTGCGGGACGCCTTGGTTTCCGATTGAGTTGATCATGATTGTTTTTTCTAGAGCCCTCCAGCCAGAGTTCTCGGAAGGCAGGGGGCTTCGGTTGAGGACACGATCAAAGAAACTTCAGCCTTACCGGATATGATATGAGTGGTGATTCAAAGAGGACCGGAAGCGCTTTCCAGGCGACACCACCCCACAGGAGCCAAGGCCACATAGAGGGAACGTTATTCCTCCCGCGGCAAGCTCAAATGGGTCCGTGACTACTCACCAAGAAATCTGCCCCGCAAGTCCGGAAACAACCGGAACTGAAATGGACAAGCTCACAAACCGACGCTCCCCCGCCGCAATGGTTGGCCTTCTGCTTGGCTTGGGTTGTGCAAGCCTACTGCTGCGCTCCTGCCTCAATGAGAGCGAGACGACGGAACGCATGGCCGAGGCGACGTCTATTGATCTGCTCGCCCGGAACCCGGACAGAACCTTTGAGCAGATCGGGCAATTACTTCCGGGCGCAAAGGACGAGTGGGGTCAGTATGACCTAGGCGGCTGGTTTCCCGCGACGGTCCCCGGTACCGAGGGGCGCCCCGATGCGGCCATGCTTGGGCAACCGAGTGCACGACTCCTGCTGTTGGCAACGGAGCCGGTAGATAGAGAACTGGTGTTAAAGGCCTGGATCCCCGCTGAAGAGGCGAATTCCCCCGGAAGTGTTGCTGTCTATCTCAACGACATCCAAATCGAGGAAGCGCTTGCCTTGGGTACAGTTCCGGAGACCTACGCCATGGAAACCCCCGGGGAACTCTGGCGCCTGGGCGAGAACGTCCTCGAGCTTCGCTCGCAACCCTACGCCTCCGCGGAAGGCGGTACGACGTTCAACCATGTCCTCCTGGCCGAGGTCAACTTTGGGCCGAGTTCTGCGATCGAGATCATAGAGGGTGGCATCGAACTAAGTTCGGGGACGGGCCTCCGCTATGACCTTGAGCCCAGCGGCTCGCCACGCTTGCAATTACGTGGATCAGCCAGCGGTGAAGGTGTACTCGAACTGAACTTCCGCATGGTCGATCCGATGACGGGCATCCCCGACATTAGCTCAGCCCCATTACTGAACATCCCCCTGACAGCTGGTTCGCAGGATCTCGACCTACCCGTTATCTATCGCAAGGACAGGATTCTTCGGCTTGAGATCATGTGGCGTGCCGAGGAGTCGCAGGCCACGCTGCAACTCGCTGCACTCTCCTTGGAGGATTGTGAATCCGCTCCTCGGCCACCGATCTTCTTCATCAGCATTGATACTTTTGCCGCGCAGCACATGGCCTCCTATGGCTACTCGCGGCAGACCACGCCGAATCTGGATGCGCTCCAGAGCGAAGCCGTGCTCTTCGAACGCTGCCTGGCCAACGCTCCCTGGACAACCCCGTCGTATCTCTCCGTGCTTTCCGGTCTCTTTCCCCGCGCCCACCATGTGGAGAGCGAAGGGCTTGGGGAGAATACGCTCCTCGACCAGTGGTGCCTTGCGGAGAACCGTTGGACCATGGGAGAGTCCATGCGAGCGCGTGGATACGAAACGGCGGGCTTCGTCGATACGGCTTGGTTGGATGAACGCTTCCGGGTCAACCAGGGCTTCGACCTGTGGGACGACTCCGCCGCGGACCTTCAGTTTGAGAACCCGGCCTACGGGGTGGTGTATGTCACGGAGAAGGCCACAGGCTGGTTACGTGGCCTGGAGCCGGGGCGCACTCCCTTCATGCTCCTGCATGCCTTAGATGCCCACGGGCCGTATCTCCCGGAGCTTCCGCACCTGGGCACCTTCCAGTCGGACCTGCCCGAGGTCCCCCGCCGTGCCTTGGCCGGTGCGGACTACCAGGCCGCTGGATCTATGCCCGCTTGGATGGCCGTTACCATGCACCACCAACCGCAAATGCGGTCGCTCAAGGAAATGCAGGCCGAGGCCATCCCCCGCGAGATCGATGTGGATCCGATCATCGCTCGCTATGACGAAGCGCTGCTGAAGATCGACTCCTACCTGGGACACTTCTTTGATGCGATTCGCGTACAGGGAATCTGGGACGACGCCCTGATCATCGTCACCGGGGACCACGGCGAGGCTTTCCGGGACGAGTACTTTGGACATGCGCGCCTCTACCAGGAAGTGCTTGAGGTGCCTCTTCTTGTGAAGTTCCCAGGCGGTGCGGGCGCGGGCAAGCGAATCGCGACCGGCGTGCAACTGGTGGACATCTACCCAACGATGGTCGAGCTAACGGGCAACGAGCCCGCACCGGAATGGTTGAACGGACAGTCGCTCTTGCCGCTCCTGGAAGACAAGCAGACCGAAACACGCCTGCTCTTCAGTGAAGGTGGGCACCACGAGGCCTACACCATCGTGCATGGGGACTGGAAGCTGGTCGAGTCCTATCCCACGCGCGAAGCTGGCACTGCAGTCCTGCTCACGCACCCGCTGCTTCCAGCGGATGTACTGCGGGCCAACTTCCCGGAGTTGGTCGATCAGCCCCTGACATCAGAGTTGATGCATTCGATCGAAGCACAGCCCGACTACGCCGAGCGGCGCGAGGCTGTGGTTGAAGCACTGCGATCCGGCGAGCCCTACATCCGGCTCTTTGACCTCGACGCGGACCCCAGGGAAACAACCGACCTGTCTGGGTCCAATCCGGCCAAGATCGAGGAGCTCATGCCCCTGC
The DNA here is from genome assembly GCA_047618505.1 of Planctomycetota bacterium. Taxonomy (GTDB): domain Bacteria; phylum Planctomycetota; class UBA1135; order UBA1135; genus JBLHLB01. Next base: position 1,500 of record JBLHLB010000102.1, on the reverse strand, counting down.
TCCAAGGGCTCAAACGCAAGGCCAGGGCTGAGCAAGGACGGGCAATCCAGGGCATACCCATGGAACCGATGAATGACGAGGATCGAAAGACCCTGGAAGACCTCGGCTACATCTAAGCAGAGAATTAGGCGGGTCAGCCGCCGCCTTACTCGCCCCTCCTTATCCCTTCACGCGCGTGGCGCTGAGCCACTTGTGCTTGGTGGGCACGTCGCGGGCAAGCCCGAGGGACTCCGCCAGGTCACCTAGCCCGCGCTTGCCCAATTTGTTCAGTTGGGCGAAATTGCGGATGCCCTTGGCGTTGAGCTTCTTCTCCATGGCCGGGCCAACGCCACCGAGGAGTTGTAGGTCGTCCTTGGTCACGCGCGCCTTCACAGCCGGATTGGCTTTGGCCTTCCCTGTGCTTTTCTTGGCGGCGGTCTTCTTGGCTCGAGCCGGAGAGCGGTCCGGCGGAGCGGGCGGCTTGCGCGTAGGGATGGTCTTGACCTTCTCTTTGGCCGCAGCCTTCTCCTTCACTGCGACAGCGGCGTTGGCTGCCTTGGCAGCAGCCGCCAACTCCTTCGCTGCAGCGGCCTTTTCCTTGGCCGCCAGGGTAGCCTGTTCCTTCGCGCTGGCTGCTTTCTCCTTTGCAGCAGCGATCTGCTCTGCAGCGGCCGCAACGCGGGCCTCCAGTCGCTCAGCCCTCTTCTCAAGGCTCGCCGCGCGGCGGGCCTCTTCACGAGCCGTCTTTTCCGCTTCACGCTTGGCCAAGTCCATCGCCTTGCGGCGTTCGGCCTGATCCGTCAGCTTGCTGCCCAGGCGCTCCAGCTCCGCATCCTTGGACTTCTTGATCGAGGCGAGCTTGGCCAACTCCTGGGTCTGCTCCTTGGCCTCGACCACGAGGGCCTCGCGCTGCTGTTCCCCAAGCTCGATACGCTTGAGCAACTCCGCCGCCTGCTCCTGGGCCTTGGCTAGCTTGCCCTCGAGGCCCTTCTCGCGCGTGTTCGCCTGAAGGAGATCCTCGGGGAGTGTTTCAAGTTCGCCCAAGCGAATCCGAGCAGCCTCCAACTCGCGGTCGCGTTTCTCGTCCAGCTTCGTCCAGTGAGCTCGGTCCGCCTCGCGGACCTTATCCGCCTGGGAGAAGCTATTCTCTTTCTCTTGGATGCGAGCGCCCGCGACGAAGATCTGCTGCTCGGCTGTGGCAAGGGCCGGCTCAAGCTTCTGGACCTTGGCTTCCAACTCCTTGAGCTTGCGGTCCCGGCGCGAGACTTCCACTTCCAGTCGAGCAACCTGCTCCTGCTTCTCGGCGACAACGGCGCGGCGTTCGACCCCGCGCAGCTCGTCGCGTTCCAATTCACGCGCTTCGAACTTCTCAATCTGTACAGCGGAGGTTTCCTCCAGCAAGCGTAGTCGATCCGGGAGAGGGGCAAGTTCCTCGATGCGCTGCCGCAGCCGGCCGACCTCCTCATCACGCTCCTCGATGCTGGCCGACAGTCGCTCTTCGCGTGCGGTTGCCTCAGACTT
>JBLHLB010000101.1:0-11450 GCA_047618505.1 Planctomycetota bacterium | reverse complement strand
TCCTACTCCCTAGACGGTGGTGTCAGCTGGAGTTCGATCGTCACGGTCAACGACACGCCCCTGAGCGATACGGACTTCGTCGAGGTCGCCTACGACCCGATCAAGAAGAACGTGGTTGTGGCTTGGCTTGACGACCAGGACAACGGCGCCGGCGTCTTTGACAACAACAACAACGTGCAGCTCGCAGGTGGATACTCCATCGGCGGCCAGGCTTCGGCCACGTTCCGCAACGGCGGAGCCAACCCGGCCAGCTACACCGCTTCGGGTCCGATCATCGGCGGCAACTTCGCTGGCGCCCTTGACGTCGGATCCACCGGTCACAGCCTCGGCGTGATCGTTGGCTACGCCACGCCCTTCACCTTCACCTTCTCGGGGCGCACGCTGCTCGTGAACATTGCTGATCCCGGCGGCGAGCTCCTGGCCCTGCCCCTCAGCCCGGGCCCGATTGCCAACTTCCTCTTGGTCGTCCCCAATGATCCCTGCTTCGCCGGGCTCACCGTCTCCAGCCAGGGCATCCACGTCGGTGGCCCTCCCTACCTGCTCAGCAACGCGCAAGACCTCGTTGTTGGCGCGTTTTGATCAATCGCCCGCAGGGCTATTGATCTCGTGTTTCTGGCGTCAAAGCCTGACGGCGTTGAGCGCGGGACGGAGTGACGTTCGAACCGGCCACGGTCGGTTTTGAGATTGGAGGGGACCGCTGCCTTTGGGTGGCGGTCCTTTCTTTTTTAGACACTGCCTTGGGACTTGGGCTCCGGTGATCTGCCAAGGGGGTAAATGAGCTTTGGGGAGATGACTCTGTGGGGACGATTGTGTGGTGGTAGGTGTCGGGGGTTGGCATTCTGCGGGGATGGGAGAGATGCCTAGTGAAGGGAAGATGCCGCGGCGGCGAGTGGTTGTTGTGGGCGGCGGTATTTCCGGCCTAAGTGCGGGGCGAGCTGCCGTGGAGGCCGCACGTACTGCAGGGCTCGGGGAGGAGCTGGAGGTGCTCCTACTGGAACGCTCAAAGGAGGTCGGGGGCAAGGTCGTGAGCCGCAGGCGGGATGGCTACCTGGTTGAGGGCGGACCGACGGGCTTCCTCGACAACGAGCCGATCCTCGATCGATTGGTCGAGGTCGCTGGCCTAGAGAAACTGCCTGCGGAGGCAGCGTCGGCCAGGCGTTTCCTGGTGCGTGCTGGGAAGCTGCGTGAAGTCCAAGCCCATCCCTTGAAGTTTGCGGCAAGCGGAATCCTCTCCCCCCTCGGGCTACTGCGCTTGGCCCGCGAGGCCTTCGTACCCGGCCGCACGGATGACGACGACGAGACCATCTGGAAGTTCGCGGAGCGTCGCCTCGGGCGCCAAGCGGCGGAGCGCCTAATCGCTCCCATGGTCCTCGGCGTCTTCGCGGGTGATGCACGCAAGCTGTCCCTCCCCGCCGCCTTTCCGCGCATGCGCGAGCTAGAGATGGAGCACGGATCCCTGCTCCGGGCCATGCGCAAGCTCAAGGCGGCTGGTAAGTCCAAGGGAGGGCCGGCGGGCCCCGGAGCAACCCTCACGTCCTTCGCCGACGGACTCCAGGCCCTGCCCTTGGCCCTCGCAAGGAAGGGCGGATTTGAAGTTCGTACGGGAGTCGCAATCGACAGGCTAATCCCGCGCGGCAAGCGCTGGGAGCTACAGCCGAAACAGAACAGCGCCCCCATCATGGCCGATGCGGTCGTCCTCGCGGCGGAGCCCTGGGCTGCTGCCCCGCTGCTCCCCAGCGAACTCGAAGATGTCGCCAAGGAACTACGCTCCATCGAGTGCCCCGCTGTCAGCGTCGTCTCCCTCGGCTTCGGAGACGATGCCCTCGCTCGTGTCCCCCGCGGTTTCGGCGCCTTGATTCCCCGTGGTGAGGGCTTCCGCAGCCTAGGTGTTCTATGGGACACGCACCTCTTTGCTGGCCGCAGCCCCCAGGGCACATTGCTCCTGCGCGTCATGCTCGGCGGCGCAGTGGACCCGGCCATCGCAGGGGCAAGTGAGGCGGAATTGGTGGAGTTCGCGCTGGCTGACCTAGCACGGCTCCACGGACTGAAACAGGCACCGATCTTCAAAGAAGTCACTCGCTGGCCACGGGCGATTCCCCAGTACGTGCTCGGACACCGGGAGCGCGTGAAGCGAATCGAAAGCTCCCTCCAGGCCTGGCACTCGGGTGGCGGTGCGACTATCGGACTGGCGGGCAACGCACTTGACGGTGTCGCTTTCGGCAAGGCAGCCGCGCGCGGATGGCATACCGGTCAACAGGTGGTCGACGCTCTTGCAGCGGCGACGACCTAACTCCCCTCGTTCAGCGCGAGGTGAGCACCGCCCGCGGACGCGCGCGGGTGAACTCGCTGGCAAGATCACGCAGCAACCCGCGCTTCACTTCTACCAATCGCCAATCCTGGTCGAAGATTGCCACCAAACCCTCCATGTCGGCATCGGACTGCTTGTAGTCCACCGACGAGGAAACATAGCGGTCAAAGGCGTAGCTGAGATTCACGCCAATGTCGTTCGAGAGGTACCAGCCCCAGGCAAGCAGCGCGCCGTCACGCCCCTTGATCGGATGCTCGAGAACCCAGAGGGGCGCGCCCAGTTGCGCAAGACAATCGTCAAGCTGCGACTCCCCCACCACAAGCTCGGGTTCAAGTTCCTCGGGCACTGGGTGATAGCGCGAGTTCCGGGTCCAGTCCACGTTGAGGCAGGAGGACCCCAGGCTAACGCACAGAAGGACCACGAAGGCGTGAATGCTGGCGCAAGCGATGCGCCGATGTGAGACGGTGGAGCTCACTCGTGAAGATTTGCCCACGGCATCGTGTAGCGCGTGTCGTCCGCGTCGAAGGTCGACCCGATATGAGTCAGGATTCCCCCTTCGTCGAAGAAGGCCCAAACGCGATCCTCACGCGTGTCCTCGTTAAAGAAGCCAACCACGATCACATAGAGGCCGGTGCGCTTCTTCTTAACGTGGTCGAAGCGATAGGCGCTACGCAGTCCTAGCTGAACCACATCCGTGGGCGCCCCGAGGGCCTTGACGACATCGGCGCTGGTCATACCGGGCGTAAGCGTCGCGACGTTTCCCGGCGAGATGGGTTCGTTCAGACTAGTGCGAGCGATCACACAGCTGGGGAGCAGGGACAGCAACAGAGCTCCCGACAGGAGCATCAGCCAGCGGGAAGAGGTGGTGGTCGGATTCATGCTAAGGATCCTATAGAGCAAATGCGCTCGGAGCATGCTCGACCTGGAAGGAACTTCCAGCGTGGTTTGCTTCCTGTAGGGAAATGCCCCCAACGTAAACCAGTGGAAAAGCCCACGAAAGAGCCAGATTCACTTACGCAGACGTCACCGGAGACGCTCCCAGGAGGGCTCTCCCCCAGCCGATAGGTTCCCCGCAAGCTAGGGAGAACCAGGAGATTATGAAGTTAGAACTAACCGACACACAGGTGCGAGCCAACGTTCGCTCGACCCTGACGCAGCTGCGATTGGACGTCCAAGAGGTCCGCATCGCGAGCTCCCAGGGAGTGGTGCGCATCACCGGGGAACTGAAGCGCAACACAAAGGATGCGCAGCCAATCCGCGCCACGATGCTCGAGGAATTCACGCGGGAGCTTCTGCGGTCCAAGGGGGTCCGCCGAGTGCAACTCAATCCGATTAACTGGCGCCAGGTCGGTGGAGGCAGCTGGATCGAGGTCGCCCCCACAGGCATGGGCAGCAGCAAGCACAAGACCAAGCACTTCAACCGGGAGACAGTCGTGAGCATGCAAGCCGCCCCGGCCTCAATCCCCCTGGTGGCCTAAGTGAGGGCGCGTTTAGGCGCCCAAGTCTGACGCACGAAGGCGCAGCAATTTAGAGAGAGTCGCAAATAGCGCACCGATGAAGCGGCCATCCCCTGCCGTAACTGTTTGGGTGGAGTCCAGATCCCAAACTCCCAGGGGTTTGCCATCGGGATCACGCAGGGGGCTGACGATGCCGCCGATAGTGCGCAGTCCGCTATGGGCATCGCAGGACACGTAGCCGGGCCAATCCGCAACGTCGGCCGCCACCAGGGTCTGGTTTAGGAGGATGCCGTCGAAGCACATCCCTGATGTGAGCGGACCACCGCTGCGCTCCAACTCGGCGCAAACGGGCGGCCCGATAGAGAAGCCCAGGTGCAACTTTCCATCATCCCTTAGGACGTAAAATCCGTTCCAGCACCAACCGTAGGCAGACATGCGCGCGTCAAAAATCGCCGGAAGAGCAGCAAGGACCGCGGCAGCATTTCCCCCCGCAGCAAGGAGCTGAACCACCTGTGCCAGGACCCCGAAGAGCGCCGTTTTTCGTTCAGCATCGGGTTCATAGGCATGCAGCCCAGCGATGTGAACAACACTGCGTTCGAAGTCCTCAAGGCTGAGTTCGATGTTCGTTTCACTGGCTTTCATAGTTCAAACCCATCCCCGAGCTCCGGTGTCTCGCAGGGGAAGTTTAGCTCCGACTCAAGGCGCGCCGCCAGGGCCCGTGCAGAATGGGGTTCACCGTGGATTACGAAGGTACGCCTGGGCGGCGCCAAGTCCTTGGCCCAGTGCAGGATCTGATCGCTATCAGCATGGGCGGAAAGACCGCTGATCGATGAGACCGAAGCTTGCACCTCGACGTCGCGTCCGTGGACGCGAATACGGCGCTCATTCTGCTGCAGACGCCAGCCACGTGTACCCGGTGCTTGGTAGCCAGCCAGCACCACCACGTTGCGCTTGCTGGGCAGGATCCTACGCAGGTGGTGTAAGACCCGTCCGCCGCTAAGCATTCCGCTGCTGGAAACGATCACCCGCGGCCCACGCAGGTCGTTCAGGCGCATCGACTCTTCGCGCGTGCGATGCAGGTAGACGCGGTCGCCGTAGATCTTGCTCGAACCTGACTTGATGTCCACGGCTTCAAGCCCACGTTCCTCGGGATAGCGCTGGTAGAGCTTGGTTGTGTTAACCGCCATCGGACTGTCCAAGTGCACCGGAAAGGCAAGTTCCGGTCTCCGCTCCATGACGTTGTGCAGCAACAACAGGAGCTGCTGCGCGCGCCCCACGGCAAAGGACGGGATCAGGGCCTGCCCTTCACTCTCCTTGATCTTCTCGAGGACGCTCTCGATCTGAGCTTCGACCGGGACCTTCGTGTGCGTGCGATCACCGTAGGTCGACTCCACAACCAGAATGTCGGTGGGCGGCGGAGGCGATGGATCGGGCACGAGCGGCGCATCGTAACGCCCGATGTCACCGGTCAAGAGCAACCGCAGAGGCTCTTCGCCCTCGCGCTCACACTCCATCTGCACCATGCCAGAACCAAGGATATGACCGGCTCGAAAGAACTGGAAACGCACGCCGTGGGCGGGCTCCAACCATTCGTCGTAGTCAACGGCATGGAGGTGCCCCAGTGCCTTTACAGCTTCCTCGACGGAGTACAGCGGGAGTGCGGGCTTGTGCCTGGAATAGCCCCGGCGATTGGCGTGCTCCGCATCTTCTTCCTGAATCATGGCGCTGTCGCGCAACAACAACTCAACAAGTTCCGCCGTGGCCTGCGTGCAGTAGATCCGGCCCTTGAAACCATCCTTCACAAGTCGCGGGAGATAGCCGGAGTGATCGATGTGCGCGTGGGTAAGGAGAACTGCATCGAGTCCCGCCGGCGAGAATGCCAAGGGACGCCAATTGCGCTCACGCAGCTCTCGACGGCCTTGGAACATGCCGCAGTCCACCAGAATGCTGGCATTGCCGTGTTCGACCAGGTGCTTTGAACCGGTCACCGTTCCGGCGCCGCCGTGGAAAGAGAGTCTCGTCATGGGCTCGTTCTGGGTCGATGCCTGAAAGGAACTTCCAAGGCTCCTGTATCGTAGTAGCCCCGGCTTGAACCCATCCAAAAGAGACCAGCTTCTGACAATAGTTGTAGGATAATCGCAAGGCTACCTTGGTTCGCCGGCATAGGCACAGATGCAGTTGGGGAGAGCGGGATGGAAGGAACACACGAGGATAGAAATGATGCCCAGGGGCAATTGCATTCCAAGCAAACCGCTGAGTCTGAACTATCCCAGGCCGATTCCGACACGATCGAACTCCTCGGGCATGCCCTCGAATTGAAAGGAGAGGAGCGGCGCAAGTACCTGCACGGGAAGGCGGGTGGTTACCAGGAGCGCTACGACAGGCTGGTGCGACTCCTCCACTGGAGCGAACTCCGTTTCCAATCCGATGCTCCCCCCGGGGACAGCCTGCCGTCGACCTCCCACAGCGATCAGCTTGAGGTCACCTGGAATCAGGTGCTCGGGGACATCCAGGCTAAAGGGCAAGGCCCGCATGCCCTGGAACGCGGTGCTGAAATCGCCAAGGGCGGCATGGGTCGCATCACGAAGCCTGGGATTCCGCCCTGAAACGTACTGTGGCTATGAAGTCCCTGCGTCAAGATCGCGCCAAGTCGCATCCGGATCTCTAGGACAGGCACTCGAGTTCGCCCTGATAGCCAATCGATGGCTACTGGACGATCAGAGGGCAGATCGCAGAGAAGCTCTCCGTTTACCTCAGTCACCGTCAGCCGTGAGCCCTAGCCTCTCCAACTCAACCACCAGGGCCTCGGCCGCGTCTAGCATGCGATGGGAAGTGGACTGGAGTAATGTCGATGGCAGGACGATTACGCGCTTGTTGCGCACGGCAGAGAGTTTGCGCAGCACGGGATTCTTCATCAGGTAGCCCGCGCTGGCCTCGAAGTCCCCCATGTCAGACCCGCAGATAATCACTGCCGGATCGAGTGCGATCAGAAGCTCATTAGCAATCTGGTAGGGCCCCTGTAATTCCCCTAGTCCAGCTGAGTTCACAAGGCCCGCTAACCCCAGGAGAACTTCGCCGGCTGACTCAATTCCCTGGGTCCAACCGCCGGTGCCGTAGTTGGTGTAGAGCAAAGCCTCACGCCCTTTCCAGACAACGGCCCGTTGGGCCAATGCGGCACGCCGCGACTCCATTTCCCGAAGGATCCCACCAGCTTGCTCTTCACAATCCAACACTCGCCCAAGGATCTCCACCGCGTCCGTCACATCCGAGAACCTGCTCACGGTGGGGAAGCCCAACACCGGCACACCTTCACGGCGCAGGAGTGACGTTGTGTCCATGTCCTGGAAGGCACTTGTCAGTACAAGATCTGGACGCAGGGCCAGGACATCCTCACCCCGGTAACGTTCGAGGATGTTGGAGTCGCCCCAGTCCTCGGGCTCGCCAAAGCCTGCGCTGAAGTCAAAGACCACACGGGGAATACCGGCGATGCGTTCCCGCGGAAGCAGCTCGAGAATGATCTCCGCCGACCCCGATGTTGCGGGCAGGACACTCCGAGGAACCGAGTCCAGATTTAGCTCCATGCCGTCCAGCCCCTGGCCGTGGAAGAAGGCTCCCGGGGCCTCTTCTCCCCCGCCAAAGCATGCGGTTGAGAGGGAGAAAACCAGGACAACGGAGCTGATCTTGAGGAAGGTCGCACACATGCCGCGAGGATAGCCTGCGATAGGTGCGGCGGAGCCAACAAGCCGCCACAATGGGCGGCGCATGTCGCCCCGCCGCCTCGCCATCCTCCTCGCCCTGCTGTTGCTCGGCGCAGCCACCCTGTCCCTTTGCCTAGGGACGAGCGAGGCCTTGACTCCTGGTCAATCCCTGCGCGGCGCCCTTGCAGCTATTGGATTGGGTGAACCCCTTGAGTCGCACCTACAGCTGATCGCGCGGCTACGGCTGCTACGCGTTGTTGTTGGCACCGGAGTTGGCGCGGCCCTGGCTCTCTCGGGCGCACTCCTCCAAGGGGTCTTTCGTAACGACCTGGCGTCCCCTTCGATCCTTGGACTCTCCGCCGGGGCGAGCCTTGGTGCAGCCTGCGTAATCCTCGTTCTGGGCGGCGCTTCGAACGTGTTCGTGCTTCAACATGGCGCAGGCTACTCCCCTCTGCTCGTCACCTGCGGAGCCTTCATCGGCGCTGTCGCCACAACTTGGCTGGTGCTACGACTCGCCACAACCCAGGGCCGCATCTCGATCCCCACCCTGCTGCTGGTGGGCGTTGCGGTGAACGCGGTGGTTGGTGGTGTATTGACTGCCCTGCAAGCCCTATCGATCCACGACTACGACGTTTCCCAGGCTCTCTTCGGTTGGATGTTCGGGCGCATCGAAGACAAGACGCTGACTAGTCAGATCACGATGCTCTGGGTGGGCCTGACCCTGGCGGCGGCCTGCATTCCCTTTGTCGCCATCGAGCTCGACTTGCTTGCGGGCGGCGAAGAGGACGCCCTTGCCCTGGGTGTCGATGTGACGCGCGTCAAGCGTCTGGCACTCGGGGCCGCCGCGCTTTCCGCCGCGGTCGCTGTTTCCGTCGCGGGCCAAATCGGCTTCGTCGGCCTCGTCGCTCCCCACTTGATCCGGCGCATCTGCGGCACGAACCACCGGCCACTCCTCGGCCTGTGTTTGCTGGGCGGTCCGACCCTTCTGCTGGGGGCGGACGTTCTTCAGCGTTGGCTATTCGCGGACCGCGCACTGGGCCCCGGCGTCGCCATGTCGCTCCTGGGTGGCCCGTTCTTCCTGTTCCTTCTGGTTAGAAACAAGCGGGCGCTTTCGGTCTGGTGAAACATTTACTAGCTAGGAATATTTCCTACTCCTATGGGAGTGAGACATGCGCCTTGACGGACGTTTCCATCCGTCTTGAGCCGGGGGATTTCCTGTGCGTTCTGGGCCCAAACGGCGCCGGCAAGTCAACTCTTCTGAAACTCCTCGGTGGACTGCTTCTGCCTGATAGCGGGATTGTTCAGCACGCAGGTGAAAACCTACGCGCTCTCTTGCCGCGCGAACGGGCGCGGCACGTTGGAGTCGTCCCGCAGTTCCTCTCCCGTATCCCGGACATCCGCGTGGACGACTTCGTCTTAGGTGGGCGCTACGGGCACCTCGACCGCTGGCGGAGGACGAGCAGCTCCGATCACGTAGCGGTACGAACAGCGATGGAACAGGCCGACATAGGCGACCTGGGTCAACGTGCGTTGCCGACACTTTCGGGCGGTCAACGCCGGCGCGTCATGGTGGCCCGTGCCCTGGCTCAGGAAGCGCGTTTTCTCTTGGTGGACGAACCCACGGCGGAGCTGGACCCCGAACATCAACTGTCGGTCTTCAGCCTCCTGCAGCGCCTAGCTGCCAACGGGCACGGCATACTCGTTGTCACCCACGACTTAAACCTGGCGAGTCAGTTCGCTTCCCGGGTGCACCTCCTGGCCGAAGGGCAGACCATCGCCGAAGGGGACGTGCACGAAGTGCTCACTTCCGAAGTACTCTCCTCCACCTACCGCGCCTCCTTCCGTTGCGGAACCTGGCCGGCGGCCGATGGCCAACCGCGACCCTATGCCGTCCCCTGGCAGACGTAGTCGGTCTTCTAGGCCGGAGGATCGTCGTAGTTCAGCCTGATGCTTCGCGTGGGCTCATCCTTGCGCGGCAGAGGCGCAGGAGGGCTATCGTCATTGAGTGCGATGCCAGTGTGCGCATCAGCAACCACGCGTAGTGACGCAGGCTCCTCTATGGGGGACTCCGCCTGTGCGGGTTTCGCCCTGGGAAACTTTCCGCCATAGGCATTCGGGATCGCCTGCTTCGACGCCGATGCGGCCCGCATCTCCGTTTGCCAGGCAAGGGCCTGCTGCACCTGCCCTGCATCGGCATAGCCGAGGTAGATGAGAGCATCCCCGATACGCACACCGTTCGCCTTGTGCAGTCGCAGCGCGCTCAGGAGTTCCTCGGGGTTAACCCACCCGCGGCGCAGCAGCGCTTCCCCGAGGAGAAGGTCGTCCAAGCCATCAACCCCTTCCTGCTGCTTCTCCCCAGCCCCCATTGAGCCCCCCTGCTTTGTGGCCCCATCGTCCGGTTTACTCTCCGTGGGCTGCAGACTCTTCTGCAGGAAAACGGCGCGGGCGACGTCCTCCGCCTCACACAGGCCTAATTCCACCAGGTTCTGCCCAAGCATACGACCATTGATTCCGGAGCGCGAAAGTGCCTGCTCCAGGTCTTCAGGCGTAATGAATCCCATTTGAATCAGCACATCCCCAATCGCCATTCCAGTTCGGGGGCCTGCCTTCTCTGCCCCACTCCTTTTCTTGGCTAAGTCCTTCTTGCGCGCGTTCTTTAGGGCGTGCAATCGACGCAGTGAGATTTGAACGAGCCGCACCGCCATGCGCTGGCAATCTTCCGCTTCGATTGGATCAAGCTTGGGAGCCAAGTGCACTATGTGACTCGCTCCATTGACCAACCCAATCAGATCCGCTTTCCTGATGGGGGTGACGATCTCCCTCAGCTCGCAAATCATCTCCTCAGCTTCCCTCTGACCAGAACGGTCCCAGGTATCCGCTCCGGCCATCAGCCGGACAATTTCCTGGAAGCGTGTAAAGGACATGGGGACGTGGGGTTTAACTAGGTCTCAATCGGAGGCAACGGTGGGCGCGCAGCACGCGCCAGTCTCGTTCATAGCCTAGGTCTTGTCCTGCACATCAATCATCCAAGCGCAGGCTGAGCCCCTTGGCGTCAGGTGCTCCCCAAACCGAGTTGAGACGATTCTTGGCTTGGATGCGGACAGCCTCCTCCACGCGTTCCCAGGAAACGACCCCGAGTTCGACGAGTGATTCTCCAAGCCGTTTCCCGGATGCCCGGTGAACCCTCAACGCGCGCTCGATGTCTTCCTGAGCTACCCCCCCAACGCTGGTCAGAATCTCCCCGATGGTCAGGTCGTGGAGCAAAGCTACGTTGCTCCCCTGGTTTTCCATGTGCAGGTGCTCAGCGAGAGCGTCCTGCTCCTGAATGGCCTGATCGACTTGCTCTTTGGTCACGAAGCCGAGGGCTACGAGTGCCTCACCGATTCGGACTTTCTCTTTGGTCTGATGCTTGAGGGCTTCCACCAACTGGGCTCGAGACAGGTTGCCTGACTCGATCAGGATTTGCCCCAGGAGTAGTTCGCTCATCGTGCGAGCTCCTTGATAGGTCAGGCTCAGCCCTTCACCTTCAAGGGTCAGTGGCGGTCGCGCACCGATCAACGATTCTTCGCTGCGCGCCTCAGCCGGAGCATTTGCATGATCTTCCAGGAGCTCGAGCCCGGAGTCAGCAGAATGCTGAGATCCAAGACCATTGACCGCCTCTGCAACCACCGAGAGAAGCGTGAGCACAAGCTCCCGCACCTGCTCATACGACTCGCCTTCCAAAACTCCGATGCTTCGGATCATCGTGTCTGCGGCACCAAGGAAATCAGCTAGCTCACGCTGAAGCAGCCTCTCCAAGAGGTGTTTGAGTTCAACGATCTCAGATCGAACGAGCTGGAGGGTCTCCGCATCGGGGGAATCCAGGCTGAGGAGGCGGTCAGCGAGGGCAGATAATCGAACGTCATTCATGGTAGAGGGGGGTGGAATGGGGCTATCGGCTGTCCGGCCAGCTGCGCCCAAATGAAATATCTCCCTTCACTGAGACAG
>JBLHLB010000100.1:0-11618 GCA_047618505.1 Planctomycetota bacterium | reverse complement strand
GCCGTCACCCTGAATAGCGATATCGAGGCTGTTGCCGGTCAGCTCGAGCTCCCCCTGCGTGTGCAGTTTGATCGAGCCCGCGACATCGGTCCCGCTACCGATCTGGAGCCCCGTGGGAGAGCGGTTGTCCGCCGCAGTTGCCGCTCCGGGCTCTTTCGTCGTCGTATAGAGCAGCGACTGGAAATTGACTCGGTTGCTTTTGAACGCGGCCGTATTCACGTTCGCGATGTTGTTCGCGATCGTGTCGACCTGGGTCTGCTGTGCCAACATGCCGCTGGCTGCGGTTCTCATTGCTCGGATCATTTTCTTTGGCTACTCGTAACGGGTGCCCTGGCGGGCGTTGCTGAGGAGGGGATTGTTCTTAGGGTCGCTTGGTGCGCGATGGGGATCAGCGCGAGCGCGTCAAACGCTCTTCAAGCTCTTGAATGGCGGAGACCGTGCGCGAGAGCAAGTCGAACTGTCGCTGGGTCGCGATCATGTTCACCATCTCGGTGACGGCGGTGGCGTTGGACTCTTCCAGGGCGCCTTGATTCACGACCGCGGTGGCCGTCGCTTCCTTTGCATTGTCCGGTGCAATCCAAAGGCCCTTGCCATCGGGGCGCAGGGCCTGGCGATCTTCGAAGTCGACAATGCGCAGGCGACCGATGGGGGTCTGGCCCTGGCGGACGTTGCCGTCTCCTTCAACGGTCAAGGACACGCCAACCGGGTCGATCAAGCCATTGCGGACGTCCCAGGCAACGGGGTCTCCCTTGGGGGTAACCAAGTTGCCTTCGGGCGAGAGATGGAACTCACCATCGCGGGTGTAGTGCTCGCCCCCGGGGGTCTCGATGGCGAAGAAGCCCTGCCCGGAGAGACCCAGGTCAAGGTCACGCCCGGTGCGCTTCATGTTGCCCTGGGCATAGTCCACTTGAGTCGAGGCACGCTGACCCCTGAGGGGCCCATGCTTGGATTGAATCTCGAAGGACTCGGTGGCCTGTTCGAAGCGTTTGAAGCCCGAGACCCCGGTATTGGCCAGGTTCACAGCGATGGAATCCATGCGCTGGGCCTGGGTCTGCATAGCGACCGCACTGCGATATAGACCTACGTTCATACCAGCCCCCATCGCAAGCGGGCTGCCAAGTGTCACCCGGGATGCAATCTGGCTTCCCTGGGGCGCCAGGGGGGTCTGGCAGAGTCCGCTGTCGCTACATCGCTAGTCTCTTGGAAAGCCTTTCCTTCCACCCGTGGAAGGCTCTTCCGGGTCGCCGGTAAGAGAGGACGCTCCGATCGAAGCGGCTGCCTGGTGAAACTCGAGTCGCAGCGGGCCCGGAGAATCGTCGGCGAGGGAATCCACGCTGACAGTCGTGCTCGCGCTCAGCCCCGTATCGGTGTGGAAGAGAACAGTCGTCTCCCCGATGGGGAACATGAGATCAACGGGGTACTCGTCCGAAGCAGGGTACGCGGGGGCATCGGCCGGGACGATCGGGTCTAATCGCGGCATGAAACGTCTCAGCGTTGAGGTTTGGTCGGACATCGCCTGTCCCTGGTGTTCCGTTGGGAAGCGGCGCTTGGAGGCGGCCTTGGCTCGCTTTGCCGCTTCCGATGCGGTCGATGTTCGCTGGCGCGCCTTTGAACTCGATCCCACATCGCCGAAGAGCAAAGACCCCAGCATTCCCTATGCCGAACGGCTCGCGGCGAAGTACCAGATGCCCGTGACCCGTGCGGAGGAGATGATCCGCACGATGACGGAAGCCGCTGCCGCCGACGGGCTCGACTTTCACTTCGAACGCATCCGCCCAGGCAACACCATGGATGCCCACCGCGTCATCAAATTCGCGGAGAGTCGCGACCTGTCGGGCGCGATGAAGGAGCGTTTCCTGGTCGCATACATGACAGAGGGTGAAGCGATTGGAGAGCCTGATGTGCTGGCGCGACTCGCCAGCGATGTTGGGCTTGATTGCGAGGAAGTTCTGGGACTGCTTGAAACGGACGCCCTACGCGCCGAGGTCCAAGCCGACGAGGAGCTAGCCCGATCCCTCGGCATCAGCGGCGTCCCTTTCTTTCTGATCGACGGGCGCATTGGCCTTTCCGGGGCACAGCCGGCCGATGTCTTGCTCCAGGCCCTTACCAAAGCCTGGGATGAACTTGATGCCGATAGCACGGGCAAGACGGTCGGTGGGCCGGAAGCCTGCGGGCCGGACGGTTGCGCCTAACTATCCGCTGGAAAGCAACAGCTCCCCGCTCGGCCTCACGCATCAGGCTGCTGCTGTTTTTCAACGGGCTGCTAGGGCTTTCTGTAAGCCGACGCCCGGCGACACCTCGTGGAGGAAAGGCCTGTGCCCCGCTCAGCTACTCTATGACCCAAGTGCCGCGAAGCAGTCCCGAGTTCCTGTCCATCGATGATTCGTCAAGAGCCAAGTAGGGAGTCGGCTGTCGCTCCGCCAATTTGGTTGTGATGTCCAAGCCGCGCGCACCCTCGGGCCCAGCGTTGAAGCCGTGACAAAATGAGTGGCTAAGGGGCACCAAGTTGATGTCCCGGGGGCCCAGGAATTGGTCGACTGTTTGGCGCAAGGCAATCGCGCTCTTCACCTTTGGATCGAAGGCTGCGACCGTTTCAAAGTTCCGCACGCGCGCACGACCGCTGAGTCCAACGGTGCAGACATTGCCGTAGGTGTGGGCGTGGGGACGGATGCTCGCTCCGGGGTCCATGCGCCAATGCAACACAACGAAGGGGTCCCCGACCCAGCTCGCGCCAATGCCAACGCCTTCCCCTTGTGTTGTCGGACGCAACTCCGGGGTCTCCACGTCCGCCAGGCGAACTGCAAAGGAAGCGAGGGTATGCAAGTAGCGATCCTCGGCGGAACGCTGCGGTTTGGCCTCAAGCTTCTTCTTCAGCTCGCGCGCGACCGGCAGCACCTCCCCAATGAATTCCTCCAGGGACAGATGCGGCTCATCCTTTGGGGCAACAAAGACAGGGCGCGGACCACGCAGGGCAAGCAGACCTGCGGAACACAGTCCCATGAAGGATCGTCGTTCCACAACGACGCCGGGCTCGACCTCGCGGGCCTCGCCAAGGGGTTCCGCGGGGGAGTGGCTTGCTCCGGGGGGATGCTGCTGGTGGCCGGTTGTTTGCTCCATGACGATCTCCATGATGCTCGCACGGGGCGAGACCTGGGGGATCGATTTTGGAAGCTACCGTGTCTGTACGCCGACGGTACGTGGCCTTCGCGCTGTGCGGCTCTGGGTCAAGCAGAAGATCGCCAGCACCTAGACCGCCGGCATGCCTTCGATGGGGAAGCCCTGGTCTTGCCAACCGAGGATCCCGCCGCCAATGCTGACCGGCGTGCTGACGACGCCCAGCCGCTTCAGGGTCTTTGCCGCCGTCATGGAACGCACACCCGAGCGGCAACTGAGGTAGAGCCTGTCCTGTGTTCGCAGGCGATCCAGGTGGAAGCCTAGTTCCGACAGGGGGATGTTGGTTGTACCGGCGATGTGTCCACACTCGTACTCAAAGGGATCGCGCACATCGATCCATTGTTCGGAGCTCGACAGGGAGTCACGAATGGACAGGGCATCCGGGGGCGCGACTTCCTCGATGTCGACCTTGGTCGAGCCCCCGGGGCTCGCGCAGCAGGCCGCGGCGTTGCCCGCGCTCTGGGGCAAGTTGGGGTTGGACGCGAGGTTCATCTCTAGGTTCGCGTTTACGGCCGCTGAATTGCCCGCACCGGGTGTCGCCTTCAGCTGTGCCGCATAGGCCTCACCGTTCGCGTGCCGCAGTTGTTCGTTGAGCTCGCGCTCGCTGTCGATTGTGCTGAAGAGCAGGTCGTTGTAGCCGTGGCCCGGAAGCACCAGTGTGTTACCGGGTAGACGCATCAGGCGTTTGCGAACCGACTCAAACAGCTGCGCGGGATCGCTGCCGATGAAGTCAGCGCGGCCAAGACCACCC
Source organism: Planctomycetota bacterium (assembly GCA_047618505.1). Lineage (GTDB taxonomy): Bacteria > Planctomycetota > UBA1135 > UBA1135 > JBLHLB01. The sequence continues at coordinate 7,693 of JBLHLB010000100.1, read as the reverse complement.
ACGAACAAGCTGTCCCCCGTGAGCACGAGTCCTTCGCCATGCAGCGCGACGGAATCGGGGGTGTGACCGGGCACTTCGATGACCTCGAAGATCATCGTGCCCACCATCAACTCCTCGCCCGGCACCATGCTTTCCATCGGGCGCGCGACGGTGGTGTGGTGGGACATCCACAGGGGCACGTCCTCGTCACACAGGCGCGGTGCGGCCGACAGGTGATCGGCGTGGGTGTGCGTGTCGCAGACAGCGGTGAGCTCAAGCTGATAGTGCTCCATCAGCGACCTATAGAGATCCTCGTTGCCAACCTTCGGGTCCACCAATAGGCAGTCGCCGGTATCGGGGCAACCAATTAAGTAGGATTGACAACCATCGGTATTGATGATTTTGAGAATAGGGTGCGACATGGTGGAGATGGGTCGAGGGCTCGGCCTAGGGAGGAGACGGGCCGCCCATCATAACGAGCCGAGGCCTGGGATTTCGCCTGCTTGTGGGCGGTGCTGGGCGGGATTTCGCCCCCCCTGTGCCATTCGCCTGACAGACCCGGGCTCTTGGCTCACTCGCAGCCCAGTCTCGGAGCCGGACGGCTCAGCAACTCCATCAATTGTCCTCGTTCGAGGCGAGGGGGTCAGCGCCTATTCTCCCAGTACCTTCGCTGGGAGATCGAAACTGGTCATCGATTCACCACCGAGAACCGGCATGTTCCCTAGCGACATCAGATTCAGCAGCCTGCCGAGCCACAAGGGCGTCGCAATCGCCCCTGCACGATGCTACGTGCCACACCGCCGATCCACCGGGACGGGTTCTGTCGAACACTACTTCGCCTTCAGCGGCACAGTAAACGGCGGGCAGAGCGCGAGGAATCCGCGTTACCGTCAACTCGGCTTGCTAGCCACGTAGATCAGCTTCTTGCGGAACAGGACAGCCGACGAACGGGCCAGGCTGTTGAGTTGCTGTTCGACATCCGGGCCCGGGGCTTCGCGGCCGCTTTCAATCAGACGGCGGCGGCCGGTCCAGGTGGCGTACTTGCTGACCAGGGCGATCGCTGGCCAGAGGGGAGCCAGAAGTAGGGAGCTGAAGCTCAGGGATGTGCCGCGCACCAGGTCGAGGTCCAAGCCAACGATGCGCATAATGTAGCGCATGCGGAAGACGTCAATCAGGTAGGCATGTCCATGATAGAGTCGGTTCCCGTCGCGAATGCGCAGGGTGTTGACCTCATTGATGATGCCCTGCTTCAGCAACCGCTGCCCTGTGAAGAAGCTAGATAAGCGAGCGTTCATGTGCAGCAGGTTCGGTGTGCTCAGCACCAGGGTGCCGCCGGGCTTGAGAACGCGGGCGCACTCGCGGACGAAGTTCGTCTGATTCTCGAAGTGCTCGATGCCCTCCATGGACAACACGACATCGAAGCTCTCGTCAACAAAAGGCAGGGGCGCGCAGGCGTCGGCGATCACGCCGCGCATCTGCTTGTGGGCAAAGAGATCCAGCTCGATGACGTCGTAACCAAGCCGCACCGCGGCCTCCGTCACAGGTCCCTTGCCGGCGGGGATATCCAATAACCGTTTGTCACCTGAACCTCGGTGCTTTCCGAGGAGTTCAATGATCGGTCCGCTCAGGGTGGGGTTGCTCACGACGGGAATCCTAGTATGCCTACGACCTCGGACCTAGGGCCGTCCCTGACCTAGCCCCGGGTATTTTCCGCCAGGATTTCGCGGTACAACTCCACATAGGACGCGGTCATTTGATCAGGCAGGAAGCCCTCAGTCACACGCTCACGTCCGGCCACTCCGAAGCGCTCCCGCAGGTCTGCATCGGAACATAAGCGTCGCAGTCCCGCCGTCCAGGCCGCCACATTACCAGCCGGTAAGAGAAGCCCGGTTCGTTCCCCTTGCACGGCGTCGGCTAAGCCGCCAACCTCGCTCGCAAGAATGGGGAGTCCCGCGGCCATACCCTCGAGTGCCGCGACTCCGAGACCTTCCTGGTGGGAGGGTAAGGCCATCATGTCAGCGGCAAGGAGAAGCTCGGCAACGTCCTCGCGGCGCCCGAGAAAGCGCACTCGCCCCCGCAGTCCGAGAGCGTCCGTTTGCGCCTCCAGGGAAGCACGGGAGGATCCCTCGCCAGCCACCAGGAGAAAGGGCCGCTCGTCAGCGGAGAGTGCTCCCAAGGCCGAGAGCAGAACGTCGATGCCCTTGCGCGGAACGAGGGCAGCGAGCACAAGGATACAAAGAGAGTCTCCCGCTTCCTCGCCCATCAGTTCCCGCCGGAGTCCGTCGCGATCGGCGCCTGCGGGGGGTTGCACGCGCACCGGATCGACGCTGCTGGGAATGACGACGATGCGCTCCTCCGGAACATTGGCGGCGCGCAGGCAATTAGCCACGGAAGGCGAAATCGCCGCAACCCGTTGGGTGAGTGAGCGGTAGATCAAGCGCGTTCGCAGGCTGCGCTTCACCGCGCGATCCATGCGTCGAGTGGTCAGTGCTGGAATGCCCGCGAGCTTTGCGGCGAGTCCACCCAGCCAAGTCGCGCGGCCCGTATGGAGGTGCGCGAGATCGAACTCTCCGCTCTTCAGGATGCCTGCGATCGAACGCACGCCCCGGAGATCAGCATCGTTCCGCAGGGGCACGGGGAGTACATCGAGACCACGTTCCCGTGCCGCCGACTCCGCGCCGGACCCGGGGGGACACACCAAGGACACGCGGTGACCACGGGAGCGCAGTCCCTCCAGCAACAGGAACACCTGAACCTCCCCGCCGGAGAAGCCCCGCTCCGCATCGACGTGCAGAATCGAAAGGGCGTGCGCGTCGTGCTTCGGTTCGTTCACTTTCACAGCATAGCGAGCACGGGTGCGGGGCGTCCCGCGACATGCCCAGGCTTTCCGAGGAGATGACCAGTAAAACCGTTGTCCCTCCCTTGCATGCGGGTATAGGCAGGCAGGAATGAGAAGATTTGCCGGCACGGTCCTGGCCCTTGGGGTCGTGTTGCTTGGCGCCGTGCTTTGGTTGTCTTCTCCCGATCGAGAGGCGCGGACCGGGGTTATCCTCAAAGGAGAGGCGACAGCAGCTGTGGCGCCCAGCATTGGATTGATTCCTCCGCGACTTGAAACTCCCGTAGCGTCTGATTCGCGCACTCAACGGCAAGCTACAGATTCTCCGACTGCACGGCCGCGGCCCGCGGTTGTGGCAAGCAACGGGCACCCCGTCGTTTGCGGTGTAGTCTTAAGGCAGGACGGGATGCCTGCCTTGAACGGGGACGTCTTCGCCGTGCGCGGAACATCTCCCCAATCTAGGGAAATTGGGCGGAGCACAGCCATCACCGAGGGCGGCTCATTCCGCATGAGCCTTCCAAGCTCTGGCCTATGGAGCTTGCAGGCCAGCGCCCCGGGTGTAGGCGTTGGCACGTTGATCGGGATCGAGATTGACTGGGAATTCCCGCCACAAGATTTGATCCTGCGGCTCACCGGAGGAGGGGTTCTGGCCGGTCGCCTGGAAGATCCCAACGGCGTGCCGATTGCTCACCACTCCCTCTGGGCAGTTCCAGTCGGCAGGACAGTGGAGGGTTCTGGCCGTAAACGGCGATATGCGCTCGCCAAAGAGCAATGGAGCGGCGGCTGCTTCGAGGGCTTTGCACGAACCGATCTCATGGGACGCTTTCGTTTTGAAGGACTGCAAGAGCGCGGGTACGACATCCGCGGGAGGAGGATGAGTAGCAGTAAGTCGAGTCACCGTGATCTCTTAGCGCCGGTGCCCATGGAAACAGGATCGGATGACATTGTTCTTCAACTCCCTCTCTATCGCCTTGTCGTTTCCCTGCGCGGCATGGGAGCAAATGCGGCAAAGTCAGGCGTCTACTTCGCACCAAGCTGGAGGGTCCTCGACGAGATGCTCATCTACGCCCACGAGTCCATCGCTGGGAAGATTCAGTCGGACCGCTGGGCGAGGCATGAGGGCCACTGGACGCCGCTAGGGGACAACTCCTACTCAAGGTGGGTTGAGCCGGGGCAGTCCTTCGTCGTGGGGGTCGTATCGCCTGGACACGCGTTGAGGGAGCGGGAAGTAACGATCAACCCCGCTCTCTACCGAACCGATGTTGCCTTCGAGTTCGGAGAAGCGCAGAAACCGGGGCGGCTCTCCGTCGAGTTCCTGAAACCGGATGGAGGCCCGCTTGCGGCCAGTGAATTCAACACGAGCTCGCTTCTACAAATCCTTGGGCCAAGCGGCAAAGTTCTGTTTGCTCCGGAGTACGAGAGCGGAAGCACGCACAGGATCACCCTCGCCCCGGGCGTTTATCGCTGCATTGGATCTGCCCCCGTTGTCCTCGGCGAATTTGGCAGGGAAAGTGACCGCTCTTTCCTGCCGGTGGAGTTCGAAGTGGAGGTCTCTCCGGGAAGCGAAACAAAGCGCAAGGTGCGACTTGGCTCCGGCTCCTGGGCGCAGCTCAACGTGAGCCTGGGTGGCGCCCCCGGTGGAGATCGCGGCGATGTTCCCAGGGACATCTATGATCTTGAAGTCGAGGCCTTCGCCAGGGCCAACGCGATCGATGAATTGGTGAACGATTCCGATGAATTGCCTGAGGAAGCGATCATCGAAGAGATCGAGCCCCGTCCGCGCTCACCACACATCGTGTTCCAGCTGATCCCTTCGGGTGGAAAGCAGGCTGTCCAAGTCGGGCACGACTGGGTCCCTGTTGGGGAACCATCACGGATCATGGACACGGTCCCCCCCGGCAACTACGACCTTTGGCTGTGGTGCGTCGGCTATCAAACGCAGCGCATCCCCATCACGCTCAAGGCCGGTGATGTCTTAGACGTGAATGCAACGTTGATCCCCAACGAGTAGGGCGGAGGCCTGGGACATGAACGTCCTTTGGCAACGACACAACTTCACCCACAGCAGCGTGGAGGACGAGAGCTTGCTCGAACTCGACCTGACCTACTACCCCGGCGGCGACCTCAGTCAGGGCCTGCGCCTTAGTTTCGAAGAGGGCTATCGGGCAGCCGTGGGTGACAGCGGGCCGGTTGTGCTCCTGGGCTACATGATCAACACGTAGCGACTGGCCGTTCTGGCCACGGGTCGCCGGACATCACTCCGACTCTCCTAGGATTCCGTGACCTGTGGACCTGCCTGCCATGCGCTGGCCCCGGTAGAATCCCGGGGTCATGCGCACACTCCTCCAGCTCCGTCCCGCCTCACTCAGCTCACGGCCCACCGATGCATCCATTGGTCTGTGGCTGCCAAGCCTAGCGCTCGTCCTCGCCCCCTTCGTCTCGCTTGCCTGTGGAGGAGACGAGCCCGCGGTCGACAGGCGCCCCGATATTGTCCTGGTGACGATTGATACGGTGCGCGCGGATCACCTAGACCTCTACGGCTATGGGCGCGAAACTGCTCCCCGGATTGCGGAGCTGGGGCGCGCTGGCTTGGTCTTCGAACAGGCCATTGCCCAGGCACCCTGGACCTTACCCAGCATGGCGAGCATCCATACGGGTCTGTACCCCAGCGAACACGGCGCCATCGGCAACACCACGCCCCTTGCCGCCAACCATCCGGTCATTGCGGAGATGCTGAAAGCCAGGGGCTATGAGACTCAGGCCGTAACCAGCCATGTCTTCGTTAGCAGCACCTACGGTTTCGCCCGTGGCTTCGACAACATGGACGAGAGCCACATCCCAGGGCGCACCGGCAGCAGCTCACAGATTCACACGGAGCTCGCCTTAGCCGCACACCGTGCCGCCGGCGACGCACCCCTCTTCCTTTGGGTGCACTACTTCGATCCGCACTACTCCTACCTGCGCCACCGCGAGTATGGATTTGCCGCGGATGCGGCTGGGCGCTTCGATGGAGACATTCACTTCGTCTCCTCCGTTGGTGAGGAACTGCACGACGCCTCTCCGGAAGAGCTGGAGTACATACGCAGCGTCTACGACGAAGAGATCGCCAGCACCGACCATTGGGTTGGTGAGTTGATCGCGGGGGTTCGAGGCTCCGAACGCACACGCCCCACGGTCTTCGTCGTCACCGCCGACCATGGGGAGGCGTTCCTCGATCACGGCCGTATGGCCCACGGCAAGGACGTCTACGACGAAATGGTGCGAGTGCCCCTTGTCATCGGCGGAGACATCGATGCGAGCCTGCGTGGACGGCGGGTGAAGCAGCCCGTGGAGACCGCATCCATCGCCGCCACGGTCCTGGAACTGGCCGGAATCGAGCGCCACATGATCCCCGGCGTCAGCTTGATTTCAGGCACCTTGAGCGACAGCCTCCCCAGGGATGTCTACACCGAAGGCAGTTACGCCGCGGCGCCTGATCAACGCAAACGGAGCATCATCCACGGAACCTGGAAGCTGATCCTACACCTCGATGACGACCACGTTGAACTCTACAACCGCGCGACTGACCCCGCGGAGAGAGAGGATTTGGCGGAAGATCCGGAAAGCCAGGTGATGCGCAATACTCTCCTTGCAGCCCTCGCGCGGCAACGCTCCTCGGCCACCGCGAACGCTCCCCAAGCGGATCTCTCAGAAGAGGAACGGAGCAAGCTCGACGCCCTCGGGTACTTCGGCGACTAGCACGGTTTAGCGCGCACGAACGTAGGCCTCCAACAAGGCCTTGGCTTCCTGTACGAAGGTGATTCCGTGCTCCGTCTCACGGCGCCAAGAGAACGCCGCTAACCAGGTCATACCTAAGACTGGAGTCCACCAGGGCCAGCGTGTACGTCCAGGTCCCCGGCATAAAGTTCGCCAGCCCGGGCACGTAGGCCGCAAAGAGGTCGCCGCCCGCGAAGTCCAAGGGGAAGTACCCCTGATCTGCCCCACTCGGATCGCGCAGGAACATGCCCGCCGCGAGCAGATCGCTGGGGCCGTTGGGGTCCTCCCCATGCAATTCCACCAGCACAGTGGTCAGTCCGCCCTCGGCCGTGGCCACGGCGGAGTGTGAGTCAATGGACGGCGGACGCGGGGACACCAATCGAACCAGGGCGACCCAATCACGACCACCAGCTGGCGGCGGACCCAGTGAGACCTGGCCAGGCCCAGTGACGGAAGTGATCTGACCCAACTGCAAGTCGCCACCCGACTGCGCGTCGAACCACGACACCGTGTAGGTTCCAGCGTTGCCCTCGAGGTCCAGCCTCGGCGGATTGTCGTCCGGCGTGTAGATCAAGTAGACCTCGCCCGCCTCCGACATACAGATGTGCGCAGGCCGTTGGGTCAGCTCATCAGAGGGGCTCATTTTCAGGTGATCCACCTCGCTACGCAGGAAGGCTAGACCCAAATCCGTTTGCCTCCAGAGGTTCGCACGTGAACGCCAGTCCTCGCAGTCCAAGTCATTGTTCGGCCAGGCGTAGCCGAAGTAGTACTCGGGACCACCACCACCGGCCAGGAGGTTCCCCCAGAGAACTTCACGGCGGAGCTCGCTGTGGTTGGGGTCAACAGTGTCCGGCACGGCCCCCTTATCCGCGGGGTTCTGCTCGTCGCAGGAAACAACCCAGGCGCGACCAGCCGCGGCGGAAGACGAGCCCCACTCCAGGGTGCGCGAGTGCGTTTCCTCGGGCAGAATTTGCATGGAGCACAGCTCCATATCAGGGAAGCCCAAGAGCGCTCCATAAACCGCATCCAGCTGCGACGGCGACGTGTGCACCGCGATGGGATGGTTGTAGGGATCCAGACTGCGCAGGTGCGTCGCCGTTGTCATGCGCAGTGAATCGGAAA
>JBLHLB010000099.1:0-11670 GCA_047618505.1 Planctomycetota bacterium | reverse complement strand
CCTTTTCCCAGGCTAGGACGAGCACGTTGCCATTCGGCAGCAGCGCGAAGTCGTGGTGCGCGTGGTGTGTCTCATTGCTCAGGATCGCGTCCCAAAGGAGCTCTCCGTCCCAGGAGAACTCCTGCAGACGTCCGCCCTGCCCACCGCCGTGGAATAGGTCGTGCGAGACACGTCCGCTGCGAAAGAGATGGCCCTCGTCCGTGAGGTAGACCGCTTGGCCGGGGGGCAAATCGCTCTCCCAGGTGTGCGCTACTTCGCCCTCCATATCGACCAAATAGGTCGTGTGACTGCGCAGGGGAGCGAAGAGTGTGTAACCACCTAAGGCCTCCGGCTCGTTGATCCGGACACCCCCCAAGAAAGAGTCCAGAGGGGGCTCCGCATCCGCTGCTTGTTCCTGGGCAAACACCGGAGTCAGGAGCGCGGCGAGGGCCAAGACAAGCGCTGGCTGTAGGCGAGTAAGGTCCATGGGATTAGGCACCCTTGAGCGCGCGACCCACGATTTCTCCGGTGTCCTTGGAAAGCCCGTCCTTTGCAGCAATACGCCGCAACTCCGTCTTCATCAATCCCTGGCGTTCGGTGTCAAAGCTCCGCCAACGGTTGAAGGCGGACACCACGCGGGCCGCCAGCTGCGGGTTGAACTCGTCAATGGCAAGGACCTGATCCGCCACAAAGCGATAGCCCGCGCCATCGGCCTGGTGGAAACGCACCTGGTTCATCAAACCAAATGCGCTGATCAAGGAACGCGCACGGTTGGGGTTCTTGAGCGTAAAAGAGGGGTGCTTCGCCAGGGCCGTAACTTCCTCGAGGGCTGTCGGAAGTGACGTAAGCGCCTGGAGCGTGAACCACTTATCCAACACCAGGGGGTCCTCCTTCCAACGCTCAAAGAACGCAGCCAAGGCTTCCGCACGCTCAGGCGCATCGGATTGCACAAGACAACCCAGGGCGGATTGACTGTCAGTCATGTTATCGGCAGCGTCGAACTCGGTCTTGGCCAAGGCCACGTAGGCAGGCTCCTCAAGAGACGTCAGGTAGCCCAATGCACGGCCATGCAGGCGACGGCGATCAATCTCAGACTTGTCGGCGGAGTAGGCACCCTTGGACCTAGTCGCCTCGAAGATTTCCATCCACTGGGCGCGCAATCCGGAAGCCAGTTGCTGCACAACGTACTCACGGGCAGCGTGCAAGGAATCGGGATTGACGACTTCCTGGGAAAGTCCGAGCTCACGCTCCGAGGGCAAGCCCAAGGCTACGGCGCGGTAAGAACCATCCAGACTGTCGTCCGCGAGGATGCGCCCGAAGGCGGCGACAAATCCATCGGGCATGGAAAGCGCGTCACCTGCGGCGTGGTCGTCCGCCAGCTTCAGCAACAGGCGCCGAGCCAGGGTCTGCCCCGCATCCCAACGGTTGAAGCCATCGGAGTCGTTCGCCATGAGGAAGGCCAACTCTTCGCTGCTACGCGGGAGCAGCAGTTTAACCGGCGCCGAGAAGCCGCGCAGCACGGACGGAACCGGCTCGGACTCTATGCCGATAAACACATGCGTCTGTGTCTTCTCCGAGAGAACCAACATGCGCGTCGTCTCTGCCGCGGGTGAATCCTCACCCACCATTTGCAGAGGCATGTCCGCACCGTCGGGCCCGACAAGCCCAACCGCTATGGGGATCAACATCGGCTCCGGAGCGCTCTCGTCCGTCGCCTGGGGAATCTCCTGGCGAAGGGTCAGGGTGTAGGTCTTGGCCGCGGCGTCAAAGACCCCAGCGGCGTGCAGGGTCGGCGTCCCCGCCTGGGTATACCAACGCTCGAATTGGGAGAGATCTGCCGAGTTCGCATCCGCCATGGCTGCCCGGAAGTCATCGCAGGTCACGGCCCCACCGTCGTGACGCTCAAAGTAGAGGTCCATGCCTGCACGGAAGCCCGCGCGGCCAAGGAGCATCTCGTACATGCGCACAACCGCCGCGCCTTTCTCATACACCGTGATGGTGTAGAAGTTGTCCATGGAAACGTAGGACTCGGGCCGCACAGGGTGCGACATGGGGCCGTCGGCTTCGGCGAACTGAGCTTCGCGCAGGTGGCGCACATCGTCGATACGCTTGACCGTTTCCGAGGTCATATCAGCCGTAAAGCGCTGATCGCGGTAGACCGTCAAGCCCTCTTTTAGGGTCAGCTGAAACCAGTCGCGGCAGGTCACGCGGTTGCCGGTCCAGTTGTGGAAGTACTCATGGGCCACAACGCTCTCGATGCGCTCGTAGTCCGCGTCCGTGGCCGTTTCCTGGGAGGCGAGAACGAGCTTCGAGTTGAACACGTTCAAGCCCTTGTTCTCCATGGCCCCCATGTTGAAATCGTCGACGGCGACGATCATGTAGAGGTCAAGGTCGTACTCCAGCCCGTAGGTCTGCTCGTCCCATTGCATGGACTTCTTCAGGGCCTCCAGGGCGTGGCCACACTTGGAGAGGTTCTTCTCTTCGACCCAGATCTCCAGCTTCACCTCACGGCCACTGGTCGTGGTGTGATTCCCCGCCAGGGCCTTCAAGTTGCCCGCCACTAGCGCAAAGAGATAGCTCGGCTTGACATAGGGATCTTCCCAGCGAGTGAAGTGTCGCCCACCCGCCAGTTCGCCGGCCTCCAGCCGGTTCCCGTTCGACAGCAGTACCGGGTACTTGGCCTTGTCCGCTTCGACGCGGACCGTGTACTTCGCCATCACGTCCGGACGATCGTGGAACCAGGTGATGCGACGGAAGCCCTCGGCCTCGCACTGGGTGCAGAAGTTGCCGCTGGACTTGTAGAGCCCGGAGAGTTGCGTGTTGTTCTGCGGCTCCAGGGACACCCGCGTTTCCAACACAAAGCTATCGGGCACGCCTGGGATCGTCAGTCGCTCCTTGGTGAGGCTGTACTCGTTCTCCGCGAGCACACGACCGTCGAGCTTGATTTCCTCAGTGACGAGATCCTCTCCCACTAAGACAAGGGCGGCGTCCCCCGAATTCACATTCTCATTGCGCCGCAGCTCGATGCGCGCATTGACGATCGACTTCTCCTCATGGAGGTCGAAGTCCAGGTGCACGCGGTCGATCCAGTAGTCCGGCTCGCGGTAATCCTTGCGGTAGACGGGCTGCGGGGTCTCTTGCTTGGCGTCGGTAACAGTCATGGTCGTGGTCCGGATGGGGTCGTGTCTGCGGAGGAGGATTCCCCGCGCACACAGGATAGCGGCACCGGCGTCCCGGACCCGCTCCTCCCACCGACAAATGACCGACCCAGGCCAAGGAAGACAGCCTGGCCCAGGGTCTTTACTCGCGCCGCACGATCACGTGGTCCTCGACCTGATTCTCGCCATCGGCCGTGGCCGGGAAGCGCTCCTTCAGGATGGTGCCCACGAGCTTGACCCCGCCCTGGAGACCAGCCTCGAGCTCCCCACGCTTGGCACCGGCGAGAACGGTTCGATGGACCTCGCCCCAAATGTCCGCAGCGACTAGGTCGGAGATGCCCTCGTCCGCAAGCACCACGACCTGGCGCTCGAAGAGGGAGACGAACAGCAGCACGCCGGTACGGCCTTCGGTCTCCCGCAGGCGCAAACCGTGAAACTCCTGGATGGCCTGTTCCTCTGCCATCTCCGACGCACGGGCTTGGGAAACGAAGCGGCGGCGCAGACCGGGGATCTTTTCGGACAAGGCATAGATCGCCAAGCCAAACAGCAACTGAATCCCAAGGACCGGCAGGAGCGTGAGGTGAACCAAGAGATGCGAGAAGGCCAAGGTCCCCAGGACGACCAGGAACGCCCCGCCAACCCAAGGTGCCTCGGGATAGCGATCCGATCTCTCGAGCACGACGACACCTATTTCGCCGCTGGTCTCCGTTTCCGCCTCAGCAACTCCGCGGCGCAGGCGATCCACCGCTCCCATGTCGAGGGTCTCAACAGCACGGAAGCGCGTGCGATGGCGGAATGCCTGCACGAGGAGTGCGATCAGAATCAGACCGAAAGCCCAGGGCGCCAGGCGCTGCAATGTGAAGAGCAGGTCCCAAGCGCTGCCGTGACCTGCGGGTGTCCATTCGTCGAGACCAGCGCCCTGATCCTGAAAAAGGCATGTCGCCAAGAGTTGTGTATTCATCAACATCACCAACCTCCTGAGGCGCCACCGCCGGAAAAGCCACCGCCGCCGGAGAAGCCGCCGAAGCCGCCGCCACCACCACCACTGCTGTGGCCGCCACCCATGGGGAAGAAGATCATCGATCCGCCGCGTCCCATGATGCGACCACCCGGACCGCCTCGTCGGCGGGAACGAGTGAAGATGACGACCAGCATCAAACCCGTAACGAACAGCTGAGCGATGCCGCCACCGCCATCCTTGCTGTTGCGCCGCAGGTTCGGCGGCGCTGATTCTCCGCCGACAATGGAATGCATCGTTTCGAGGGCGCGGTCGACGCCTCCGAAGTAGTCCTTGGCCTTAAAGGCCGGCGTCAGGACCTCACGGATGATTCGCCCGCAGTAGAGATCTGTCAGGGAGCCCTCCAGGCCACGTCCGACTTCAATACGCATTTTCCTGCCCTTCAGGTCAATTACCAGGAGGGCGCCGTCGTGGATACCCTCCTGCCCCAGACCCCAATCGCGCGCAGCCTCCCGGGCGAAGTTCTCGATCGTCTGACCATCAAGGTCTGGCATGGTCAACACGGCGATCTCGTGTCCGGTACCGGCCGCGTAGGAAGAAGCTCGTGAATTGAGATTCGAGAGCTCCCCCGCCGAAAACAGTTTCGCTCGATCTGTGATGAAATCGTCGGCACGGCCCGCGTCGGCACCCTGAGCCCCGAGTAGGGGCGCAGCCGTGGCGAGGGCTAGAAAGAAGGAAGCGATCACGTGGGGTCTGTGCTGGAAGCTGGAGGAGTAGGTCGTGCGTCGATGCATGCGCGGACGTGGAGCCAACGCCTAATCGTTCGAGAAGTCAACGGTCGGAACCGTGTCCAGCTCCTCCGCTGTTTCCTTGAACTCGAGCGCAGGCAGGCTGACATATCCGTGACCCTCGGCGATCAACACCGCGGGGAAACGCTTGACGCCCTTGTTGTGGGATGCGATGGAGTCGATGGCATCGCGGCGCGCAACAGCGATGCGATTCTCGGCGCCTTCCAACTGGGTTTGCAAATCGCGATAGCCTGCGGTCGCTGTGAGGTTCGGGTAGTTTTCGGCTACGACGAGCAAGCGACTTAGCGCCCCGCTCAACTCACCCTGGGCAGCCATGAATTGCTGCATCGCCGCGGGATCCGAAGCGAGATCTGCGGGCAACTGCAGGGAACCGACGCGGGCGCGCGCTTCGGTCACTGCCATGATCGTTCCACCTTCAAAATCCGCTGCACCCTGCACTGTCGACACCAGGTTCGGTACCAGGTCGTTGCGCCGCTTGTACTGGTTCTGAATCTCAGTCATGGAGGCCGTGACGCTCTCGCTGCGGTTCACCAATCCGTTGTAGGTCTTCATGTAGACCACCCCCAAGACGAGGGTCAGGGCTAGGAGGCCGCCGACGATGCCGCCGAGGGTCGAGATGCCGGCACGGTTACGTGAGGGGCGCGGATGAGTCATGGGAAGCGTCTTGGGAAACATCTTGGAAGACATAGTGTTGATGCCTGGTCGGCATTCTCCAGGGATTCGTTGCTCGTAAAGCGGCATGCTCGCGGCCGTGCCCACGGCACCTTGGGTTGCGTCACCAAGCGAATGGGGGGGGCACGGATCCGAGCGGGGCCGCATCTTACGGAGGAGCCGCGCAGATCTTCACGGGAAGATGGGGCGAGGGCTGAGGCAGGGGAAATCAGCCCCGGGGCGCCCGGAGGCCGTACCTGCAGGCCCATTTCCTTCAACTGTAGAGATCCAACGACTACATACGTAGAACCCACGCCCATACGGCTCAGCGATGCAGAATGGCCGGTATTTCGTGCCCTCTGGGGAGATTCGTGAGCGCGCGCCGGAGACAGGCTGGGCCCATACAACGGTCAAGACGCTCCTTTCGCGCCTCCTAGCCAAGGGAGCCTTGAACGAGCGGAGGGTCGAACAAGCGTCTACGCGCCCCTCATCTCGTGCTCCCAAACGCGCGGGGCGGCCCTCCAAGGCCTCGTAAACCGAGCTTTGGCGGCACCTCCGGACCAAGGCAACAGCAATGGACTCCTCAGCCGGATTCCTGACCGAACCCCCCGCCGCCTAGTGGAGTTGGAGCGTGCCGCCCTCGCTGCAGGCGCCCCTGTTGGTTTGCCTGGCGCTCGCCGTGGAACGATTGCTTACGCGGCAACTTCGTCTCGCTTTCCCCACAGATCTATTGATGGATCCACGCAGTTCGCTGGATCAGCACGACGTCAAGTGGGGCGATGATGCGTCAAGCAGTCCAGATCACGCCGGTCATGGGCTACGACAAGTTCAAGCTGAGCTAGGTCAGCACAAGTATCAGCACAAGTATCAGCACTGTGGGCACAGACATGGACATGGACATGGACATGAACACAGCCATGGACTACGGCGAGGGCGACCTCGACACAAAGCAAAATGATCAGGAGTGTCGACGACGCGATCCTTCTCTTCGGACCCTCGATAGATACCTAGCCGGCAGGCACGACAAGATGGTCAAGACCATCATCCATATCGTCTCTCCGGACGAGCGCGTCATGGAAATCTACGCCATGCCCGGGGGAGAAGAGGACACGCAGGTCGTTGAGTCCCAATTGCGCGCAAGGAGTAGGGCGCCAATCGGCCAGCAGGCCTCGTCTACGGCCAAACAGCACAGCATCCGGAAAAAAATGCCGAGTTTCCATGAAGCACCCCAACGGCCGGCGACACGCCTGGGGCAGCGGGGCGCTGCATCTGTGTCAAGTGCGCTGCCAAGCGATGGAAGCAGAGGTTGATAGTTCGCAAGTCCTTCGGCAATCACCCCGCCCAGCCTCTGATTCCTGAGTGCGTACGCTCCTTTGGCGTTTCCCTTAAGAAGAACAAACCCGCTGTACGAGAAGTGTGTTGGGAGCTCCGGGAGCCTGCGCCAGCAGCGGATCCCCAGCAAGGGTGCTGTGGCATCATGCACCTGCCTCATTCAAGAAGGGAATACCGGGAAGGATCAATGAAACTACAGTACACAAAGAAAACAGGCGGACTCGCCGGCTTCACCTTGATAGAGCTCATGATCGTCGTGGCGATTATCGCCGTGATCGCGACGATCGCGGTGCCCAAGCTACTGACATCACGTGTCTCAGCAAACGAGAATGCGGCCATCGCTACGCTGCGCAACGTCGCAACATCACAGGCACAATTCCTGTCGTCCTGTAGCGTCGATACGAACGCTGACGGAGGGGGCGAATACGGGTACTTCGGAGAGATGGCTAGCGTTGCCCCTCTTCGCATCTATGACCCCGCAACCGATGCTCCGGCCATCGGCGTCGAGACACACGATCCCGGCATCCTGCCGACCCCCTTTGACCGTATCCTGGTGGACGGGGCCGGTGAAGGCGTTGCCCAGCGCACGGGCTATTACTTCAAGATGTTCCTACCGGGTCCCGCCGCCGGTGGCCTGATCAGCGGCATCGCCGAGAACGGCACGGTCAACGTCGGTGGTGGCACCGTGGGAAGTCTGCCTGATTCGGCTAGCAACGAGATCCTGTGGGGCTGCTATGCCTGGCCCGTGGACAACGCAAAAACGGGTCGCCGCGCTTTCTTCATCAACCAGGAGGGCAACATCCTCCAGTTTCTGAACCAGAACGGCGACTACTCGGGGATCCATACCCCGGCGAACATGCCCAGCTTCGGCGCCGCCTACAGCAATGAGACTGGCGGGCCCGACATGAACGCTCCCCTGGGAATAACCTCCGTCATCAGCGCTCGCGGCGCCGCTGCTAACGACTCGAACACCTGGACCATGGTCGGAAACTGATCCTTGTCTGGTGCCTGTAGCAGGGGCCGAGCACGGGGCAAAACCCGCGCTCGGCCCCTGTGCTTTTATTGAGGGTCGGGGACTCAAGACTACTTTGGCTTCAACTCATCCCAGGTGCGGCCCGGGGTAGGTTCGGTGGTGCTATCGAAGCCGCAGGCCTCCCAGCCGACGACTTGGACATTGCCGGAGGGATCGGTGCTGCCGTGGTAGCCGCCGGCCATATCGACCAGGCGTGACCAGCCTTGGCTGCTCAGGAACTCGCAGGCACGCTGCGAGCGACCACCGGCCTTTCACTGGAAGACCAAGGAAGCGTCTTTGGCAAAGTTAGCCTCCAGTACACTCACAAAATCAGCATTCGGGATTGCGCCCTGGGCCGTGCGGAAGATGAAGGGGACATTGTAGGCGCCGGGCACGTGGCCGGCTGCGAACTCCTCGGGGGTGCGTACATCGATCAGGAGGCAATCGTCGGCTGACAACTTATCCTTCGCACCCGCGGGGTCGGTGGTTTCGTGGGGCATGCTTGGGGCCCGGTGAGGGCAGGCGAACGGTTGATTCGGGGGGCGGACCAGGGAAGCAGCGCGCGAGGAGCTGTGGCCTGCCTGGGGGATGGTAGCGTGGGCGCACCAATGATGCCCTCGATCACTCACAAACGCTTGCGGTCCAATCCCTCGCAGCTCGGTCGCTCGCAGCCCCACCCCTCACAAGAGGGCCACACAGCTTCAAAACGCCGCGGAGCGCTCGCTCCTTGGACAGTGCTGACCCTCTGCCTGACCGCACTTCTCGCCAGTTGCGGAGGGGCTACGGTGGACTCTACATCGGCCCCGGACAAGCCGCTCTCGGTCCTGTTGATCACCCTGGACACGACCCGCGCCGACGCGCTCTCGTGCTATGGGAAGGACGGTGAATACAGCGGTGAGTTCCATGCCAGCGAGGGCGCGACGCCCAGCCTTGACGCCCTCGCGGCGCGCGGGGTGCGCTACCTGAACGCCACGACCGTGGCGCCCCTAACCCTCCCGGCCCACGCTTCGATGTTGACCGGACAGATCCCGCCTACCCACGGCATCCGCGAGAACGGGCTCTGGGG
The DNA here is from genome assembly GCA_047618505.1 of Planctomycetota bacterium. GTDB lineage: Bacteria > Planctomycetota > UBA1135 > UBA1135 > JBLHLB01. The sequence goes on along the minus strand of JBLHLB010000099.1, from coordinate 2,705 downwards.
TTTGACGCCCGAAACAACAACCGTGCCCGAGTTGGCCGCCCAGGCAGGCTTTCGAACAGCGGGCTTCGTCAGCGCCGTAGTGCTCGATCGCGACTACGGATTGAATCAAGGATTCGAGGTCTACGACCAACCGGAGCGCACGGCCCGGGAGACTTCGAATCACTATATTGATCGCCCCGCCAATCAGACCGTGGATGCGGCCATTCAGTGGTTTGAGAAGCTCGACGACGACGAGCCCGCGTTCACCTGGGTGCACCTCTTCGATCCCCACCAACCCTACGTGGCGCAGGCGGGGTACACCCTGGAAAGCGACCCGATCAACCAGCTCTACCAGGGAGAAGTGTCCTTCATGGATGCGCAGATTGAGCGCCTCCTTGGTGAAATCGAAGACAGCGGGCGTCTTGAAGACACACTAATCATCGTCGCCGCAGACCACGGTGAATCCCTGGGAGAACATGGAGAGTGGAGCCACGCGGCTTTCTGCTATGAAGCGACCATGCGAGTGCCGTTCATCGTCACCTACCCCAACGGCTTCCGTGGCGGCGAAGTCTCCGATGAAACGGTCAGCGTCGTCGATGTGGCAGCCACGGCCATGGAAGCCATGGGGCTGCGGGTTGACGCGCAATTCGAAGATGGACTCTCCCTCTTTGGTCGCTCCCTGCCAGCTGATCGCCAGGCCTACTTCGAGTCCTTCTCTGGCAACCTCTCTTTTGGTTGGGCACCGATCGTCGGGCAACGCGTGGGATCCTGGAAAGTGAGCCTTTCCAGCAAGAGCGAGGTCTTCGATCTCAGCGGGGATCCTGAGGAGGCCAACAACCTCGCGGAAAGTGCAGCGGAACGGGTCAAACATGCCCGCGCCTGGCTCGGTAGAACCCTGGCTGACTCCGCCAATCGAGCCCGTGCAGCGGCACACGCCGGAGGGCCCCGGGCCGCGGAAGATTTGGCGGCTCTGGGCTACACCGCGGCCGCCGCAGGGCTTACGGAATTGCCCGATCCCATGCGCCCCGGCGACCTGCCCGCGCCCCAGGATTCCGCCCAGGAATACCGCGATACCCTGCGGGCCAGCGCTCTCCAAAACGAAGGTCAGCCCGAAGAAGCCCAACGCTTGGCCCACCGGATCGTAGTTCAGAATCCGCGCAACGTGGTCGCCCTCCAGACCTGGACAGGAGCACTCCTGTCTCTTGAACGCTACCGAGAGGCCGTTCCTGGCTTGCAACGCCTCGTCGGCCTGCGCCCTACCACAGCAGGCTTCCACTACAACCTAGGCATCGCCCTCTCAAAATCCGGGCAGGAAGATGCCGGCATCCTCTCCCTCTGGCGAGCGGTCGAACTGGACTTCGCCAAGGAAGCCTATCTGGCCGAATTGCAAGGACTCCTGCGCAGGCTGGGACGTCGGGAAGAATTCGCGAGTTACGCACGCCGCTGGCAGGAATTGCAGGCGGCCAGGCAGGCCGGAACTTCTCGCTGACCGAGCAGCGCGGGACTGTATTCTCTTGGGCCTCCGCAGTCGTGTCCCTGAACCAATGATCGATCCCTTGAAGCACTCACGTTTAGGCCATGGAGCCATGTCCCTGGCCATGCCCCAGGCCCTGCCCCTGGCCCTCGCTTGCCTGCCCCTCTTGATCGGCTGCGGTGACGCTGAGTTGGGCAAGAACGAGCCGCCTTTCTCAGCTCTGTTGATCACCCTGGATACGACCAGGGCGGATGCGCTGACGCCCTATGGCAATCGCCCTGAGGTGACGCCAGAGCTGCAGATCTTTTCTGAAACGGCCGTGCTGTACGAGCGCGCACATACCGTGACGCCCGTGACACTGCCGTCACACACATCGATGTTGACGGGACTCTATCCGCCCCGTCACACGGTGCGCGACAATGGCCTTTGGGCCCTTCCGCAATCGGCCCAAACCCTGGCGGAGACGGCCAAGGAAAGGGGGCTCAGTACAGCGGCATTCCTTTCCGCCATTGTCCTGAGCGAGTCCTTTGGTTTGTCCCAGGGCTTCGACCTCTACATCACGCCCGACGATGCCAGCAGCGACGGAACAACCCACGTCGATGAGCGCACGGCAACAGAGGTAATCGACGACACCATCGAGTGGTTGTCCAAGCGCATGGATGGTGAACGCTTCTTCCTATGGGTGCACCTGTTCGACGCCCACGGACCCCACGAGGCACCTCCGGAGTTTCGCTTCGGGGCCCTCGAGAAGAACCCCTACCACGGCGAGATCGCCTACGCCGATTCCCAGATTGCCCGGCTCTTTGGATGGATGGAAGAGCGTGGGATGATGGACAGCACTTTCATCGCAGTCGTAGCGGACCATGGGGAGGCCTTTGGTGAGAAGAACGAGTTCTCCCACGGTGGGTATTGCAACGAATCCACCATGCGCGTCCCTTTCATGCTACGGGATCCGGGTGGCTATCGCGCCGGGGACCGCAGCCGCGAGACGGTCAGTGTCGTCGATGTCTACCCGACCTTGGCCGCCGCCATGGGCTTGGACGTTTCGAGTTCGATCGACGGCAAGAGCTTGTTCCGTTCCGAGATTCCGGAAGGACGCGGCATCTACCTCGAGTCCTATGTGGGCTACCTGTCCTTCGGCTGGAGTCCCCTCGCTGGCTGGGTCGTTGGGGATCGCAAGTACTTGCACTCGAGTGAGCCGGAGCTCTATGACCTCGGCGCCGACCCCACAGAGTCCCGCAACCTATTCTCC
>JBLHLB010000098.1:0-11790 GCA_047618505.1 Planctomycetota bacterium | reverse complement strand
GGCACGTAGACCGTGGTCCACGTGGACCGCGAGGATGTCCGGTCGCGGTTGGGCAGCGCTGAGAACGTGCAGCAGGTAGATACTGTCGGAACCTCCCGAAAGGGCCAGGAGCAGGGGCCGTCCGGAATCCAACCCAATTGCCGGCGCCAGGTCATGCCAACGACGCCCATCTCCGGCATAGCCGGAGGGTAGGGCTTGGTCGTGGTGGTTCCTGGGATCGAGGAAAGTCATGGTCGCGCTTTGGCTCATTACGAGTAGTCGGTCACGGGGACGATCACACGCATTGAAGGCATCGGTGCCCTCGGCTACTCTCAGCCCCCGATTCTCCCGGAAACCTCTCGTTTTCTGGGGCTTCATCTGAGGTTGAGATTTGCGTCTTCCCTCCCGGGGCCGTCGTTGCGGTCTTGGGATCGGCGGCGGCAGCTCCAACCACAATCGGGGACGATTCAAATGACGAGGAAAGCCCGAGGATGACCTTTCGGACCTTGCGTTTTGCGTGCCTCCCGCTTCTGGGATCGGCCCATCGCGCCTCCGCCTCGCTCCATCAGAAACGTCTCTCCCCATCCGCTCATCTCTTCTCGCTCCGGTCAGACGAAACTGCCGGCGCGGACTAAACAGTAAGTATAGAACCATGGCGACCCGCATCGCGATCAACGGCTTTGGCCGTATCGGCCGTAACGTTTTCCGTATTCTGCATGCCCGCAAGGACATGGAGGTCGTCGCGATCAACGACCTCACCAGCCCCGAGGCCCTCGCTCACCTACTGAAATATGACTCCGTCCAAGGGCGTTTTGGTGGCAAGGTCCGGTCCGGCAAGGACTGGATCTCTGTTGACGGACGGAAGATCGTGATCACCTCGGAACGCGATCCCGCGAACTTGCCCCACGCCGAAAACAAGGTCGACTTCGTTGTCGAAGCGACGGGCATTTTCAACACACGAGCCCTGTGCACCAAGCACCTTGACGCCGGTGCAAAGAAAGTCGTTCTCACGGTTCCGCCGAAGGATGAGATCGACGCGATGATCGTCATGGGGGTCAATCAGGACACCCTCAAGCCGACGGACCAGATCATCTCCAACGCCTCATGCACCACGAACTGCCTGGCGCCTATCGCCAAGGTTCTCGACGAGAACTTCGGGATCAACCAGGGTCTGATGACGACCGTGCACGCCTACACGAACGATCAGCGCATCTTGGATCTGCCCCACAGCGATCTGCGTCGCGCGCGCGCTGCCGCCGAGAACATCATTCCCACGACCACCGGCGCTGCCCGTGCCGTCGGAAAAGTGCTGCCGAGGCTGAAGGGCAAGCTGGACGGCTGCTCCATGCGTGTACCTGTGAAGGACGGTTCCGTGGTCGACCTTGTGTGCAACACCAAGAAGGTCGTCACGGTCGATTCCGTCAACGCCGCTATGAAGGCAGCCGCGAAGAAGTCCCTCAAGGGCATCCTCGAGTACTGCGAGGATCCGATTGTCTCCAGCGACGTCATCGGCAATCCCTACAGCTCGATCTTCGACTCCTTGGCCACCATGGTCATCGGTAACAAGATGGTCAAGGTCGTGTCCTGGTACGACAACGAGTGGGGCTACTCCAGCCGTGTCGTCGAACTGATGAAGTTCTCCCACGGCCTCCGCGCACCGAAGCGCGCCGCCAAGAAGAAGTAAATATCTCGATCGAGACGGGCGCTCGTCCCCCGGGGTGAGCGCCCGTTTTCGTTTCTAATGGTGTGCACGATCGCTGTTGCGCACTGTTCTTCGACCCGTTCTCGTTCTCGCCCCCGCTTGAGCTATGTTGACCAACCTTGACGTCCCCGGCCTCGACTCCCTTGATCTCGATGGCAAGCGCGTGCTCATGCGCGTTGACTTCAACGTGCCTCTGGATACATCCAGGCCCGACGAGGTGCGCATCTCCGATGACACGCGCATTCGTGCGGCGCTGCCGACGATCGCCGCGATTTTCCGCGCCGGCGGCCGGCCCGTCCTGATGAGTCACCTGGGGCGACCGAAGGGACAGGTAGTCGAGGGTCTGCGCCTTAACCCCATTGCCCTGCGCCTCGCGGAATTGAGTGGGCATCAGGTCATCAAGCTCGACGCCGTCGTCGGTCCCGAAGTGGAGGCGTCCGTCGCCGCTGCCCCGGCCGATACAATCGTGCTCCTCGAGAACGTTCGCTTCGAAGCGGGGGAGACCAAGGGCGATCCCGAACTCGCCCGGGCCATGGCACGCTTGGGGGACTGCTTTGTGGGGGACGCTTTTGGTGCAGCTCACCGGGACCATGCTTCCGTTTGCGGCCCCGCGCGCATCTTGCCGGCCGCCGCTGGCTTGCTGCTGAAGCGCGAGCTCAAGGCTTTCGAGCGCGTGCTCAAGGACCCCGCACGGCCTCTGGTCGCGATCCTGGGTGGAGCGAAAGTCTCCGACAAGCTGCCCGTCATCGAGAGTCTGTTGGAGCGCTGCCAATTCCTCTTGATCGGCGGTGGCATGGCCTACACCTTCCTGAAGGCTCGCGGCGAGAGCGTGGGGACTTCCCTGGTGCAGGATGACCAACTCGAAGCGGTGCGTGCCAACATGGCCCGGGCCGAGGCCAGCGGGTGTCAGATTCTGCTGCCGACCGACCACATCGTGGCGGCGTCCTTTGCGAAGGATGCGGAGCCCCAGGTCGTCAGTGAGATCCCCGAGGGGTCGATGGGGCTCGATATTGGGCCCAAGACGATCGCAGCTTATGTCCAAGCGATCGGCGTTGCCGGCACCGTTCTTTGGAACGGACCCATGGGCGTTTTTGAGTGGGAGGCCTTCCGGAACGGTACCGAGAGCGTCGGTCGAGCGGTGGCGGACTGTGCCGGCTACACCGTCGTTGGTGGGGGCGATTCCGTGGCGGCCATCGAGCTTTTTGGCCTGGGAGACTCGATTGACCACGTCTCCACCGGCGGTGGAGCGTCCCTAGAGCTGCTCGAGGGTAAGGATCTCCCGGGCGTGGCTGTGCTGCGGGGCTGAGCCAGCGGCGACAATTCGGACTTCCCATGGGCGCCTGAAAAGGGTGTCCTGGTGCCGTAGACAAGTTGGCCCTAGCCTCCTGTGACCTGCGAGCTAGGATTCTCGCCCCCCGCGGGAGATACTCGGCGTCAGAATCGAGTCCCAGGGCGATCACGCGCAACGGGTCCTTAGCATCAGCACGAGAGGAATGGCCATGGAGAGCACGATGAAAGCGGACAACGCCAAGGCCTCGGCCCAGGCGCGCAATCCCATAAGGATTCTGCCCTCGCTCCTGTCTAGCGACTTTGCACGCCTTGCCCAGGAATTGGCTCGGGTCGAAGAGGCTGGCGCCGATTGGCACCATGTGGATGTCATGGACGGTCACTTTGTGCCCAATTTGACGATTGGTCCCCCGGTGGTGAAGAGCATTCACGCCGCCAGCGCGATCCCCCTAGATGTGCACCTCATGATCACGGAGCCCGTGCGCTACGCCGAGGACTTCGTCAAGGCCGGTGCGCACTGCCTAACCTTTCACGCGGAGCTGTTCTCGGGCGCGGCGCAACTCCGTGGCGCAGTCCGAGATATTCGCTCGGCGGGAGCACCTCTGGTGGGCGTGGCGCTGAACCCGGATACACCTGTCGAGCAGGTGGCTGACATCCTCGACGAGGTCGATCTGGTCCTGATCATGAGCGTCTTCCCCGGCTTCGGCGGACAGAGTTTCATGCCCGAGGTCCTTAGCAAGGTCACCTGGTTGCGCGACCAGGGCTACACGGGACTCGTGGAAATGGACGGTGGCCTGAAAGGCGACACGATTCCTCTGTGCGCCGCGGCGGGCGCCGATACCCTCGTGTCCGGTTCCGCAATCTACGGGGCCGAGAACATCAAGAGTACACTTACGCAGTTCCGTCAACTGGCGGAGGTTGCACGTGGCACCGATCCCGGAGCTCCCCAATGAGTGGGAATCCCCGGAGTAAGGTCGAGACGCGTGGGGCAGAGCAGCGTAATTCGAAGAATAGTGAAGTCGTAGACCAAGGCCGCACCAAGGCTAAGGGCGGTGCACTCGGGAATAGTTCCCAACGTGCCACCGACGACACAACCAAGGCGACCAGGAGCCGACCGTTGGCACGTAAGGAAAAGTCCGAAGACAAGCCCAAGGGCAAAGGTTCTACCGAGTCCACGGTCGAACAAGAAATTCCCAAGCAAGGCCGCCTCGCGCGGCTGCGCTTTTCAAAGAAGAAGGACATGCCCGGGGGGCTTTGGCTCAAGTGCGAGTCCTGTGGCGAAGTCGTGTTCCGCAAGGAGCTCGAGGAGCTAGGCCGTGTTTGCCCCGCCTGCGGATTCCACTTCACAGTGCCCGGGCGCGAGCGCATTAGCATGGTGCTAGACCCCGATACCTGGGATGAGCGCTACGGAGAAATCACGGGCCTTGACCGACTGGACTTCAATGATTCGAAGCCCTATGCGGAAAAGCTCCAACGCACCGTTGAACGCAGCAAGCAAAACGAGGCAATGCTCGTGGGGCTGGGCGCCATCAAAGGCCGCCCGATTGTCCTGGCGATCCTAGACTTCGTATTCATGGGTGGTTCCATGGGCGAGGTCGTTGGCGAGAAGTTTGCCCTGGCCTGCGAGCTAGCAGCGGCCGAGAATCGCCCTCTGATTTGCTTTACGGCCTCCGGCGGCGCGCGCATGCACGAGGGTATCCTGTCCTTGATGCAGATGGCGAAGACCTGCGCGGCCCTGCAAACCCTGTCGGAAGCTGGCGGTTTGTCGATCTGCGTCATGACACACCCGACCACGGGTGGTGTGACTGCTTCCTTTGCCTCGGTGACGGACTTTGTTCTGGCGGAGCCCGGTGCCCTGATCGGCTTCGCGGGTCCGCGCGTGATCGCGGCAACCCTAAAAGTTGAGTTGCCCCCGGGCTTCCAGCGTTCGGAATTCCTGCTCTCGAAGGGCATGGTCGATCGCATTGTTCCGCGTACCGAATTGCGCCAGACGCTTTCGCAGCTGGTGGACTATTGGAGCCACGCGCCTGTTCCGGCCGTTGGCACTGGGGGCGAGGAAGATGCGGCGGAGAACAAGGCCTGATGAGTGAGCCCAGCACTCGTCCTGCCGGCGGCGATCGCAAGATCACCACGCGCTCCCTGCGGGTCATGAAGGAAGCGGGGGAGATGATCTCTGCCCTGACGGCCTACGACCACCTAATGGCTGGCCTCTTGGATCAAGCGGGTATCGAGCTGATCCTTGTGGGTGACTCGGCGGCCATGACGGTCCAGGGCAAGTACACGACCGTCACGGTGACCATGGAGCAAATGCTCTACCACGCCAAAAATGTGTCCAAGGGAGTGGAGCGTGCCCTGGTCGTGGGGGACTTGCCCTTCCTGAGCTACCAGGTTAATCCCGACGAGGCCCTTCGCAACGCCGGACGCATGGTGAAGGAAGCCTACGTGGAGGCGGTCAAACTCGAAGGCGGACACAAACTGTGCCTCACAATCGAACGCATTGTCGATGCCGGCATACCTGTCATGGGGCACCTGGGGCTGACGCCCCAATCGATCCACAAGTTCGGTACTTACCAGGTGCGCGCCACGGAGCCTGAAGAGGCCGAGGAGGTGCGCCGGGACGCCCGCGCCCTGCAGGATGCCGGGGTCTTTGGGTTAGTCCTTGAGAAGGTTCCCGCCGCCCTCGCGACGGAGATTTCTAAGGAGCTTGATATACCCGTCATCGGTATCGGTGCGGGTCCCGGATGCGATGGGCAGATCTTGGTGACGCACGACATGCTTGGGCTCTACACCAAATTCCGCCCGCGCTTCGTGCGCCGCTATGCGGAGCTAGCGGTGGCCATGACCGATGCTTTCACGGGTTACATCCGTGACGTGAAGTCGCGCGACTTCCCGTCGGAAGAAGAGAGCTACTGAAGCCGCGGGGAGCGCGGCCCCTCAGGAGCGTCGAACTTTGGTGGCACTGGCTTGATCCGTGGGCCACAGGACGATCTCGCCGATGTTGACGTGGGCCGGGCGTGTGACGGCGTAGAGGATCGCGTCCGCGACGTCCTCTGGTTGCAGGGCGTGCATGCCGGCGTAGACCTGCTTGGCCGCCTGCTTGTCACCGCGAAAGCGCACCTCGCTGAAGCCGGTCTCCACCATGCCGGGGTCAACTGTGGTGAAGCGCACGCCGCTGGCCCCGGCGTCCTGGCGAAGGGCTTGGTAGATCGCATGGACCGCGTGCTTGGTGGCGCAATAAACATGACCGTTGGGGTAAACCGTGCGTCCCGCGATGGAACCCAAGAGCACCATGTCTCCCGCTCCGCGCTCGAGCATGCTCGGCAGGGTGGTGCGCACCACATGCAGGAGGCCTTTGATGTTCGTGTCGATCATCGTGGACCACTCTTCGACGTCGCCGTTTTGGATGGGTTCCATGCCGATACCCAGCCCTGCGTTGACGACGACCAAGTCGAAGGCGCGCGCTTCCAGGGCAACCGCAACGGCCTTCGCGTCGCAGACGTCGAGGGCCAGGGGCTCTGCTGCGCCCTGCCCTAATGGGGAGTTCGCACGAAGTTCCTCGGCCAAGGCCTCGAGTCGCTCGAGCCGGCGTGCCGCCAAGACGACTTTTGCACCGGCCGCCACTAGGCTGCGTGCTGTTGCGGCGCCGATGCCTGAGGAGGCTCCTGTCACGAGGGCGAGCTTTCCGTCCAGATTCGATTGAGCAATCATGGGGCTAGGGTAGCCCGTGGATGTCCCATGTCGATGGCGGCGGAGCATGCGTCCGTAAAGCTCGGATGATCACAGGCATTCTGCGCTGCGCTTAGGGCGAGCCCTGGGTTAGCCTCACTGAATGCAGTCCTTGTCCCTACAATTGTCCGCAGTCCTCTTCCTAACTCTTGCCCTCGGTGCCTGCGTGGGACCGGATCCCTTTCCCGATGAGGTCGACCCCAGGGACCTCGCGGCGGAGTGGGCGCTAGTCAGTGGCGGGAGTATTTGGACTTCAGCTACGGCGACCACAGCAGTCGATGCGGTGCTGGCCCGGGACGGCATCGTCGTAGCTGTCGGTGGAATGGAAGAGGTCTTGGACTCCTTGCCGGAAGGCGTTGACGTGACACGCGTCAACCTAGCGGGTGGAGTTGCAGTTCCGGGACTGGTAGATGCCCACGGCCACCTCTTCAACCTTGGTGCACAGCTGGAGAACGTGGATCTGATTGGCTGCGCGTCCTTCGCCGAAGTTGTTCAACGCGTTACCACGGCGGCGAAGGGGCGGCCTGAGGGCACTTGGATTCTGGGGCGCGGATGGGATCAAACGCTCTGGCCTGAACCGTCCTTTCCGCACCACGGGGAACTCTCCGATGCGCTTCCGGATCATCCGGTCCTGCTTACGCGTGTCGATGGGCATGCCCTGATTGCAAACCGTGCGGTCTTGGCACTGGCCGATCTCGACCGAGCCTACACTCAGGAGCCCGTGATCGAAGGCGGTCGCATGTTGCTCGATGATGAGAATCTGCCCACGGGCGTGTTTATTGATGCAGCCATGAGGATGGTACGCAGCGTCTTGCCGCAGGAAGATCAAGCTGCCCTGGAGGCGCGCGCGCTAAAGGCTCAGGAGCGCTTGCTGTCCGTTGGGTTGGTTGCGATCCACGAGATGGGGCTCGCTGCGCAGCAGATCGAAATACTGGAGAGCCTGGAGAGCCAAGGTCTCCTGCGCGTGCGCGTGATCGGATACCTCTGGGGCAATGAACCGATCGCCCAGGAACTCTTGGATCGTTACCCCGGAGAGCGCGACCTGGATCCCGCTGCGCGACTGCGCATCATCGGTGCCAAGCTAATGTTGGATGGAGCCATGGGGTCGCGCGGCGCCGCCCTGCTCGAGCCCTACAGCGATGCTCCTACGGAACAGGGGTTGATGCGTATGGATGCCGATGCTTTCCAGGCACGCCTAGCGGAGGTTGCCGGTGCTGGCCTGCAGCCGGCTACCCATGCGATCGGGGACCGTGCCAACCGCTTGGTTTTGGACGCCTATGCGGCACGCATGGGAACAGACGCGGGCTTCCGCGCTCTTCGTCCGCGCATCGAACACGCACAGCTTGTGTCCCTACCCGACCTACGACGCTTCGGAGAGTTGGGCATCATTCCCTCCATGCAACCGACCCACTGCACCTCGGACATGCGCTGGGTGGAAACTCGCGTGGGTACTCAGAGGGCGGGTGGAGCTTATGCATGGAAGACCCTTGGGAGTTCAGCTGCGCCGCTAGCGTTCGGCAGCGATTGCCCCGTGGAGCGACCCGATCCCCTGGAGGGAATCTACGCGGCGCGAACTCGCATGGATAAGGAAGGCGTACCCCTGGGCGGTTGGTTTCCGGATGAACGAATGAACGCGGCAGAGGCTCTCGCTGGCTTCACCACTGGTGCTGCCTTTGCGGCCAACGAAGACAGCTTGCGCGGGAAGATCGAACCAGGCCGTGCTCTAGATCTGTCAGTATTCGACGTAAACCCCCTCTGTGGCGATGCAGAGGTGGGAGAACTTCTCCGGGCCAAGGCCCTAATGGTCTTGATAAACGGCAAGGTTGAGTTTCAGCGCTGAATAGGTCCGCTCGCCTGCGTGTCTCCACTCCCGTTGGCCGGTAGTCTATGGACTCTTCTCTGCCAGCCATCCGGCGCACGCCCCAGGTGGGGGGTCCCGGAACTGCTCACACACATCGATCTCCTGTTCAGCAATGGTTCAGATTCGCATCGACTATCAAGGCGGGCTGCGTTGTTCCGCGACCCACGACCCCTCGGGTCGAACCCTGGTGACGGACGCCCCCGTGGATAACCACGGACAGGGGCAGTCCTTCTCGCCTACGGATCTTGTGGCAACGGCCTTGGGGACGTGCATGCTTACGATCATGGGGATTGTCGCGGAACGCCACGGCTGGGACCTGGAGGGCACGACTGCGCAGGTTGAGAAGATCATGACCGTAGACCCAGTGCGTCGCATTGGTTCCCTGGAGGTCGTTATCCGAGTTCCCACGCTGCTGCCTGTAGCGGCACGCGTCGCACTGGAGAGGGCCGCCTTGGCCTGTCCAGTTCACGCGAGTTTGCACCCGGACTGTCAGAAGCCACTGCGCTTCGAGTGGGCCTAGTACGCAACTATTCCCATGGCCTCGAGCGTACCCCCGTTCGAGACCACCATCATCCTAGTTTGATCATCTCGCTATGAATTTTCCAACACCTGTACGGGTCTATCGAACGGTCCTTGTCCCCCTGGTCGCCTGCGTCTTGTTCTTAGCCGGAGGGATCAGTTCGGCCCAGTCGGTTGGGGTCAACGGCGACGATGATCCGTCGCGGATTTTCCGTCCGGCCACGGTTCCCGTTGGTGTCAACGCAGCGTCCATCGGCTTTGGTGGTGGCGGCTTCTCCAGAACAGAGTTGCCCTTCAGCGACATGATGAAGGTTTGCCACGGGTTCGACGCGGTGGGGCAGACCGACAGCTACCCTGGCGGCGCTTCGGTTGTGGGCTACCGCCAGGTCTTTGGCAACTTGGATGTGAACGGCTACCCGCTGGACGTGGTACCCCTCAATGGGATGGTCTACGGAACATACATCGGGCGTGGCATTAAGGGGCACTACCCCAGCGGGACGTACCTTGCGACATTCGAGGGAACCGGGGTGATTGACTTTGGCGGCGACGTGCAGTCCGTCACTATTCTCTCGCCGAACCAGTACCAGCTTGAGGTGACACCCTCGAACACCGGCATTGTTGTTCGTGTACTTTCATCGGCCGGTGGAGTTGAGAACGTGCGCAATCTGCGTGTTGTTCCCGAGGCTCTGAGTGACGCCGCAGGCGATCCCCTGCAGCGCTTCCTGCCGGAGTATCTCGATCTCCTGGCGACCCTGGCACCGCGGGCCATGCGCTTCCACAACTGGAAATACATTGTGTCCGGAACAGTCCCACTCCTAGCGGAGGAGATTCCGGAGGAGTTCTATACCTACGATCGCTCCGTCGCCGGCGGCGGTGTGCCCTGGTCGGTAATCGCCGACTTGTGCGAACTGGTCGGCGCGGAGTTGTGGGTGAACATTCCCTATGACGCGGATCTAGAGGGCTACGTGCGGCCCCTGGCGCAGTTTCTTGGTGACTGGAGCTTTGCCACGGGATTGCGCGTCCACATCGAGTACGGCAGCGAGGTTTGGAACCCCACCTTTGCGAAGCAGTACTGTTGGATTTTGGATGATCAGCAGAACTGCGTCCCCTGCGATCCAACGAATCCGCCGCCCATCGATGGCACGACACAGCAGTGCATCGCGGAATTCAACGTGGCACATTCCCTGGCGATCTTCGCGATCTTTCGAGAGGAGTTTGGGTTGCGGGGGATTCCCACCCGGGCCGTGCGCGTCCTTTCTGGTTGGGCGGCGAACTCCTACTACACCTCCATCTTGTTGGCGGAGGTGCAGGACTCGGATGCCATTGATGTCTTCGCGATCCAGACGTACTTTGGGTCGCGGACGGTTGCCCAGCTCGGATGGGACCAAGCCCTTGCGATATCAATCGAGGACCTCGCAAATTTCCTGCACCTGACAGTCGCTGGCTATCCGGGTGGAAGCCTGCGGAGGTTTATGCGCATCAATACGAACATGCTGCAGGCCCTGAATGATCGACTGCTTCCGCCCGACGACATTGTTCTCGCGGCCTACGAAGGAGGGCAGAGCCTGACCTTCGACACCTGCGACTGCCCAGGCTATTGTCCGTCCCAATCGGACTCGGTTTGCGAGAGTCAAATCCTGTCCCTTTCGGGCAAGTTCAATCAGCTGAATCGAGACCCGCGCATGCTTGATCTCTACGCGCACCTTTTTCAGGTGTGGGACGAGTTCACGGCTGACCAAAATGGAGTTTCTGGACTCTGGATGCAGTTCACAACAGTCCAGGAGTACGGAACCGCCGGACAGGGCTCCTGGGGCCTCCTGGAGTATTACGACGACCCCTTTCAGACTGCCTGGAAATTGCTCTCCCTTCAGTTCGTCCAGGGTGGGTGATTGCGGATCGCTTCGACCGGACGGGGCGCCCTCATTTGCCTATGATGTCGCGCCCCCCCCACAAACCCGTGGGCGGAGGCCCCCGGTTCTGTTGCCGGCGGCGCTTCGCCCTGCCTTCCCCTTCGATGACCTGCGGCAATCTATGCGCCGCAAGAATTCATGAGCTGCAACGTTTGCGTCGTTGGTTCCGCCAACATGGACCTTGTCATCTCCACCCCGCGCTTTGCCGAGGTCGGAGAGACTGTCTTCGGCACTGACTTCGCTATGCACCCCGGCGGCAAGGGGGCGAACCAGGCCGTGGCCGCCTCACGCCTTGACGCCCAGGTGCGCTTTGTCGGAGCGGTCGGCGATGACGAGTGGGGCTCTCAGCTGCGTTCAGTTCTCACCGCCTATGGGGTTGATCTTCATTTCATGAAGTCCGTCGAGAAGCTCTCAACGGGGGTCGGCGTGATCACTGTCTTGCCCGACGGAGACAACTCGATCGTGGTGGCCTCGGGAGCAAACAGTGCCCTGAGCGCAGCGGACATCGACGCTGCCGGCCAGGCAATTCGCGCGGCAGACGTTTTGATGCTCCAGGGCGAAGTCCCCGCGGAGGCAAACCGACGGGCCATTGAGATTGCGCGTGATGCATCGACCTTCGTGCTGCTGAACGCTGCGCCGGCGACGGGGATCGAATACGACATGCTTCGGGATGTGGACCTGCTCGTGGCCAATGAAGGTGAAGCGCGCATGCTCCTTGATTTAGGTGATCAAGACGTGTCCCCGGGTGGACTTGCACGTCGATTGGCCAGCCACGGGCCGGAATGTGTGGTGCTGACCCTAGGAGA
>JBLHLB010000097.1:0-11792 GCA_047618505.1 Planctomycetota bacterium | reverse complement strand
AGCTCACCAACAACTCCCCATCCCACCAGGCCAATCCCGGATAGCTCGTGTCTCCCCCACTCGGCAAGAAGATCATCCCGCCACTCCTCCCCGTCTCGGGATCGATGAAGAAGACCGCCGTACGTTGTTCCTCCCCCTGCAGCACGCGCCCCGCCGCAACCCAATTTCCCCCTGGGGTACGAATCAGATTCGGTCCACCCAGTTGGAAGCCCAGGGGCTTCCATTCGAAGTGATCGAAGGGTGCCTGCGCCAGACCGATGCTGGCGGAATCACTGCTGTTCTGCGCTCGGGTCAAGGCGACGCACAGGGGCTCCCCACCTTCGACGGAATCCACGAAGGCCAAGGCCGTCTCGTTGGAGGAGACAGCAGGGTGCATGTTCTCCAGCCGTGTCTCCCATTCCACTCCGTCCGTGCTCGTCAGAAGGTCGATGCGGGCGGGGCCCGACCCTGCCGAGTAGCTGACCCCAAAGGCCCGCTCCCCAAGCCAGCTCACCCGCCAGAGCCAGCGCCCGGGCTGCACCACGATCTTCGGCTCGCTCCACGTCAATCCATCCGCTGACCAGGCGGCAACGGTCCCCGTGGGAGCCCGCTCATTGTCCTCGGCCCGCGGCGCCGCTCCGCCAATCAGGAGCAGACGACCATCCGGGGCGCTGGATAGGTCCGCATCTCTGAGATCGAAGCCCGAAAGTCTGAGGGGCTCAGCCGGAGTCCAGTCCCGCCCATTGCGCGAGCTTAGGACCCTCAGCGCCCCATCGCTGGAGATGTGCCCGCGACCCTCGCGAAAAGCCATCACCAGCCCATCACCCCGCCTCAGGAGATCTGTGAAGGCATTGTGGGGTGCCTGGGACCATATTTCGCGGCTCTCAATGAGGCTCAGGGTCCGCCCAGGCTCCGCCATATCCTGGGATTCGGGACCACTTTCGTAGCTCGGGGACGATGCGTTCATACAGGCGAGAAGGATTGTCAGGGTCTTGAACACCCGCCCATGCTACCCCCCGCCCTCCGTCGTGGTTAGGATCCCTCGCCCCTGGCTATTTTTGAAAGGTCCGGCCCCGACGTCCCTCCCATGGCTGAACAGCGTTTTCTCCGACTCTTCCCCGTTCCGTGCTCCCGCCTGGTCACCCTCGTGGTGCCTGCCCTAGCGCTCACCCTGACGGCTGGATGTTCAACATCCGCCGAATTCAAGGACCGCGATGGCGAGGGGTTCTACCCCACGGGTCGAGTGACCTACGACCTCAACCGTACCTCGGCTGAGGAAGAGGATCCGATCCACCCCGGGCGCCCTTCCAATTGGACCTTGGAGCTCGAGGGCACTGGCGGCGATGGCCCCGTCGGCGCCTCGGACTACGAGATCTCTGAATTGACGGCCGGTGGACGGCTGCGCTGGATCACCACCGAGGACAGCTATTATGACTTCCTCATTGGCGCGGCCGTCACGGATATCACCCTCGACGCCAATGGTGCGATCAATGCGGTGGAGTTAGACCAGAACAACGTCGGTCCCTACCTCGGCTTCGAAGCACGCCACATGACCAGTGACAACCTCTCGGTCTACGGCCGGGTGCAACAGTCCTGGTTGCTTTCGGACGCGACGAGCCTACGCGCTGAAATCGGCACAAACATTCACCTCGGCGGCCCGGTAGACCTCTTGGTTGGCTATCGCTGGTGGCGCTACATCTTCGCCGAAGATGACATCTTCTCCAGCACCTCGGATGTAGAGCTGCTCCTGCGCGGGGTTGTCGCGGGCTTCCAGATCAACCTGTAGGAAAGCCTACGGCCCCCCTGATTGGCCCTAGGAAATAGAAACGGCGCCGCGTCCTCTCAAGAGGACGCGGCGCCGTTTCCATTAGGCTGCAGTGACTCCTAGGCTGCAGTGACTCCTAGGCTGCAGTGACTCCTAGGCTGCAGTGAACCCTGGGCTGCAGTGAACCCTAGGTCTTAGCGACCCCTGACTACTTCACCGACGCGGAGTAATCCGCCTCGGCCAAGGCGCTGACCAGCATGTCGGCGTTCACGGCCGACGAGGCAGTTACCTTTGCGGTCTGGTTTTCGAAATCAACGTCCACGAAATCGACGCCGGGAATGGCTTCAAGTGCACCCTGCACTTTTGCGACGCAGCTGACGCCTCATGTCATGCCTTCGACGGCCAGGGTAAAGGTGTGGTCCTGTTGGACGTCGGCGGTCTTCGGGCTGGAGCAGGCGGCCGTGCTAACGGCGCCTAGACCCAAGAGCAGGATCAGGAAGTACTTCATGGATAGGGTGCCCCGGCGAAGCGGGGTCGTGTTTCGTGGAAAGCCACCGGCAACCAGCCGAGGGCGGGGTCAGGGCTCTAGCTTCGAAAGCCGATACGCACCTGGGACTCCTATGGGGCACAATAGGCGCTCGCAGGGCTTCCGTGCACTCTTCCCTGCACGCTTTTGGGCTAGCCAGTGGTCCCATCCAGCCCAGTAGAAAGGTCCCACGAGGGTGAACGCGGGCCACTTCGCCACCGTACGGCTCCTGCTGGACCTCTTTGAGGCCGGGGTAAGTGACTCGCAAAAGCCCCCTTCGACGCCGGGCTTTGCACTGTCGCGGGCTGCTGGGAGCTGGAGCACCATGGGACGTCAGCTCTCGAGCTCCGACTCAGACTCCCCTAGCGAGTCCTGGACCACAGTTCTTAGACACGCGGCCTGTTCCTGTGGAAATCCTAGTGTGCCGCGCCGCACAATAGGGCTTCCCCGTGGTGAAGAACAAAGCACAGCAGACAACGGCGACGGCTCCGTCGCCCTTCCTGAGTCAGACCGACTCAGAAGACATTCGACGTGTGCTCCCTCTGGATCCGGATGCCGCCAAGGAGCGCCGCTGTCACGCGCACTTGGCAGAGGAAGCCCGTCTGATCGAAGGCCTGGCGCACCCCGGTGTGCCGCGCCTGATGAGCCTTAATCTCTCTTACAACAACGGGATCGATGACCGTCCGTCCATCACCCTGCGCCTCCAGCGCGGAGTGAGTCTCCTTGAAATCGCGCGCGCCGTTCACGCTGATCACGCCCGTGGAAGGATGGGTGTCGCCGGCGGCGAGAGCTGGAGTTTCACCGGAGCACTGACGGTCTTCATGCGCACAGTGGAAACGGTGGCGTACGCCCACGAAAGCAACGTGCTCCAGCGTGGCATCGACCCGGCGCGCATCTTTGTTGGGCGCTTCGGCGAAGTGCAGTTGACGGACTGGCGCCTAGCGCGGGACCTACGTTCCCCGGACTTACACGATCTTCAGCCGACCGCGGTGGTGGGTCAGTCGCTAGCCGCAGACTTCACAACGATCGATGGCGTCGAGTTGCCCGCGATCCCCTACCTGGCCCCCGAACTCCTGCGCGGCGAGCAATACCAGGTCGGTAAGGCCGCCGATGTCTATGCCCTTGGCGCCGTGCTGCACCTCCTGCTTTCGGGCCAGGCTCCCTATGGGGAGAGCATCCAAGGTGCAAAGGCCGAAGACCTGAGGGAGCGGGTCCTGGGCAGTACACGCCGCCCCCTAGGTCAGCTGGCGCGACGCGCCCCGCGGGCCCTCGTGCAGGTGGCCGAGCGAGCTCTCTCCCCCCACCGCCGGCGGCGCCAGGCCGACGCCGTGGAATTCCTACGGGAGATGGAGGATGCGGTCGCCCGCGGCATCCACGCCAGCTCCCCCCTGGTGAGCCTTGCCGCCGAGCACCGAGTCGTTGCCGCAGCGGCGTTGATCACCGCGGGCTTCTTCTTGGTTCACAACCTTGGCAATGACGACGGGGCCCAGGGCCTGAGCACGGTGGCTGCGGCGCCCCCAGAGCGACTCGCGCCCCACCAACTGGCCTTCGTTCCGCGCCCCGCTGAGTCGCGTGAGAAGGATGTGAATCTGACCCATCTCGGGAACATCCTGCCGCGCCCAGGTGCGCCGGAATCGCAGGCCCAACCTGAATCCCAACCGGATGATCAGGCGGAATCGAAGCCCGTTGCCCAGGACAGCGATCCCATCACACTGACGAAGACCGCTGGAATGGCCCCCATACCGCAGGCTGCCCCTCCCGCGACGCCGGAGAGAATCACGCCCAGGTATGGTCGCGACATGGCACGGGCCGTCGCCGCGCGTGCCGCGGGTCACTGGGAGGTGGCCACGCCGCTCTTTCGCAAGGTCTACCGTGCCCAGGCGGAAGCCCTGGGGGAAGACGATTCAATGACCCTACGTACGCGGCGCGAGTTGGCCGCGTGCCTGGGGGAAAACGGCGACCGGGAAGTCGCGCTGATTCACTACTACGGTTGCCTCGCCTTGCACCGCGAGCGCGATGAGTTCGCCCTGGATCTGCAGCGCGAACTTGCGCGGCTCCTGCTCCGCATGGGCGAACGCGAGGAAGGCGAGAATCGATTGATGGAGGCGGCTGCCCTGGCCCAGGAGCTCTACGGGCCTGATAACGAGGTCTCTGTTGAGCTCTATGGACAGGTCGCCAGCTCAGCCTTCCGCGACGGCGAACTCGACCGGGCAGCCAAGGTCTTTGAGCTCTCCCTGGGACCCCCTGCTACGGATGGGGTGCCGGGCCAGATTGCGGAAATGGAGACGGAGTCGACAGAGGTAGCGGCTGGGATGCCCCAGGCTTCGCAAAGTTCCCCATTACGCTCATCCCAGCGCTCGACCCTGGTGCACATTTATCAGCGGCTCAGGCGGCCCGCTGCGGCGCTACGCCATGCCCAGGACCTGCTTGATTCTACGCCAGAAGAACACCCGGCGCGGGCGGCACGCGCCGCCCTAGTGAGCTCGCTCAAGCGTCAGCTTGAGAACAAGTAACGCACCTCCCGCCCCCGGAAACCCGGGAAGATCCATCAAGGGCAAGCTCTAGGCCCCCGCGGAAGCCCAGAGCACTTATGCTCCCGGCCCGGATTTCCGAAATCGCAGCCCCCTTGCGCGATCCCGGCTCCCAGCACCATCCATGGAACCGATCACCTACGAGACCGACGGCGTCCCCATCCAGGCCTGGGTGAAGGGCGTGGAGTTGGCCGATAACGCCCTCGCACAACTGCGCAACACGGCGCAACTGCCCTTCGTCCATAGCCATGTCGCCGTCATGCCCGACGCGCACTGGGGTTTGGGCTCGACCGTTGGAAGTGTCATCGCAACGGTCGGTGCCATCGTCCCAGCAGCGGTTGGTGTCGACATCGGCTGTGGCATGTGCGCGGTTCGCACAAGCTTGAGCGTCAATGACTTCCCCGACAACCTGCGCGGTCTGCGGGAGAAGATCGAACTCGCCGTGCCCCATGGTCGCAGTGGACGTCGCAAGCGCCCGTCAAAGGGCGAACGCAAGCGAGAGCCCCAAGACAAGGGGTCCTGGGGCGACGTGCCGCGACGTGTCGCGGCCCTGTGGGAGAGACAACTCGCCAAGGGCTTCGAAGCGATCTGCCAGAAGCAGCCCGAGATCGCCAAGTCCAACCACCTCAATCAGCTAGGCACCCTCGGCAGCGGCAATCACTTCATCGAGGTTTGCTTCGATGAGAAGGATCGTGCCTGGTTTCTGCTGCACTCGGGCTCGCGCGGAGTTGGTAACCGCATCGCCTCGATCTACATCGAGCTCGCTCGCAAGGATATGGAACGCCAAGAACGTAATCTCCCGGACCGTGACCTGGCCTACCTCGAGGAAGGGGCCGAGCATTTCACGGACTACATCGAGGCCGTCGAGTGGGCCCAGAAATTCGCCAGCCTCAACCGCCAGGTCATGATGGAACACATCATCGAAGCGGTCAGTGCATCGGGAATTCTACCGGCCTTTGCGGCCAACCTAGAGGCCGTCGATTGCCACCACAACTACGTGGCGCGCGAGCATCACTTTGGTGCGGACTGCCTCGTCACCCGCAAGGGCGCGGTACGCGCGGGCCATGGGGAAATGGGCATCGTGCCGGGTTCCATGGGCGCGAAGAGCTTCATCGTGCGCGGCAAGGGCAACAGCCTGAGCTTTGAGTCCTGCTCCCATGGAGCCGGCCGCGTGCTCTCCCGTGCCGCCGCCAAGAAGAAGTTCACCCTCGGCCAACACATCGACGCCACGGCCCACGTCGAGTGCCGCAAGGATCGCCAGGTGATCGACGAGACGCCCATGGCCTACAAGGACATCGACAAGGTCATGGCCGCCCAGGACGACCTCGTTGAAGTTGTCCATACCCTGCGACAGGTCGTCTGCGTGAAGGGTTGAGCCCAGGGCAATTGTGGCACTGACAGGAGCTCCGTTCCTTGGGCCCTGCAGGATTGCATACTAGGGCAGGCCCGTTCCGGGGTCGATTCCAGTGCTCTTCAGCTCCTACACATTCCTGCTTCTCTTCCTGCCGATAACGTGGGGGTTCTATAGGCAGCTACAGCGCAGGCAAGGGCGGCGCGGTGCAATCGCCTGGTTGGTCTTGGCGTCGTTGGTCTACTTCGGATGGTGGAATCCGAAGTACCTCCTGCTCTTGGGTGTATCCATCGGCGTCAATTTCCTGGTCGGAATCCTGCTGAGGAGTTCGAGACCGCCAAAGATGCGCAGGCTGATGCTCATCGCAGGTATCGGGTTCAACCTTTGCCTCCTGGGCTTCTACAAGTACGCCGACTTCTTCGTGGAGTCGCTGGGGTCAGCCTTCGGTACGGGCTGGGACTTGGGGACGATCGTGTTGCCCATCGCGATCTCGTTCTTCACCTTCCAGCAAGTTGCGTACCTGGTAGACGCCCATCGCAACCTGACCCACGAGTACAGCTTCATTGACTACGTGCTCTTCGTCACGTTCTTCCCACAGCTGATCGCGGGACCCATCGTTCACCACGCGGAGATGTTGCCGCAGTTTTCCTCCGGCGATGGTGCACGGCCGAACTCCACTGATTTGGTGGTGGGGCTTACGATCTTCAGCCTGGGATTGGCGAAGAAGGTCCTTCTCGCCGACAGCCTAGCGCCCCAGGCCACACCGGTTTTTGAGGCCGCCCAGGCAGGACTGACGCCGACTGTCATCGATGCCTGGATTGCGTCCCTGTCCTACAGCCTGCAACTCTACTTCGATTTCTCCGGCTACTCCGACATGGCCCTCGGGCTCGGGCGCATGTTTGGGATCGTGCTGCCCCTGAATTTCAGCTCGCCCTACAAGTCCGCCAGCATCGTCGAATTTTGGCGCCGTTGGCACCTAACCCTGAGCCGTTTCCTAAGGGACTACCTCTACATCCCTATTGGAGGCAGCCGCAAGGGTCGAAGTCGCCGCTACGTAAATCTGATGGCGACGATGGTGCTCGGTGGACTGTGGCACGGTGCCGGTTGGACCTTCGTTTTTTGGGGGACGCTGCACGGCGTTTACCTAGTGCTGAATCACGCCTGGGCTTCCCTCGGTCAACGTCTAGGTGTGCTTTCCCGTTGGGGGGGTCGCAGTCGCCGCCTTGCAGCAGTGGGCTTGACCTTCCTGGCCACTGTAGTTGCATGGGTGTTCTTCCGCGCGGAGAGCTTCGGGGCCGCCTTCCGCATTCTGACGGCCATGGCGGGCTCCGGAGGTGACGGCCCCGTGGCAAGCCCTCTCCTTGTCGCTGGATTCTGGCTGGTCTTGCTGCTCCCCGCAGTCTTCCTCCTTCCGAACACCCAGGAGATCATGTCCGACTACCAACCGGCCTTGGACTTCGTTCCTGGGCGAACCACGGTCACTAGAGAGCTGCGCTTCTCAATCGGGACTCGTTGGGCCCTGCTTGTTGGGATCCTCTTGATCATCTCCATCGCCGCCATGTCGAGAACCAGTGAATTCATCTACTACCAGTTCTGAATCGGTAACGGCGAAGCGCTTTCTACGGCGCTCCCTGGGCTTAGTTGCGGTGGCACTAGTGGCCATCACAACCATTCAGCTTGTGGTTGATCCACGGGGAAACATCGGCACTGGCGCCGATGCCTTCGGTCCTTGGCGGGCGCACTTTGGACGGGTAGCCAAAGCTCGGCAGCTTGGCCAACACACCTATGATCTCGTCATTCTTGGAACCTCACGATCTTTGAACGGCATCGACCCAAGCTTGGACACGTGGGGTTCGAGAAAGGTCTACAACGCCTCGCTTGTGGGCACGAATCTCTGGGAGACACGACTCGTCTTCGACCATGTGCTGGAACGGAACTCGCCTCGCGAGCTTTTGATCGAGCTGTCATTGATCTCCTTTGGCAGCAAGAGAATGACATCCCGTGACTTCCCCGAGAGCGCCTTTAACCCGGACCGGGAGCGACTCGAGTCGCGGCTATCGGACACCCTGGGCTACGGATCCCTTCATTTGGCTCTCTTGGTTGGAAGTCGCTGGTTGACCGGTCAGGCCAGGGAATTCGTTCCGCGCGAGGATGGCATGCGCATGCGTGTGGGCGATCCCAAGTCCACTCGTGATCTCTTTGCGACCGTCCTCACCAGCTTCGCCAAGGACCCGAACACTTATGCTGGGTTCTCTTTCGGAGCGGACCGCCTCGGCATGCTTGAGGAGATGCTTGAGCTGGCGTCCTCAGCTGGCATCAAGGTCACACTCTTCACGCCCCCGGTGCACGCTCTCCAGCTTCAGGCCATTCGAAGTCTTGGGC
The DNA here is from genome assembly GCA_047618505.1 of Planctomycetota bacterium. Classification (GTDB taxonomy): domain Bacteria; phylum Planctomycetota; class UBA1135; order UBA1135; genus JBLHLB01. Next base: position 3,258 of record JBLHLB010000097.1, on the reverse strand, counting down.
TGCAGGAAGACTACGATCACATGAGACGTGAAGTCGCCAACCTAGCCAGCCAACCACGGCCTATTAGCGTGGACTATTGGGACTTCACTGGATGGACCGGGCCACGGGCTGAGGACATCCCCAGCGCGGATGACGCTCCCATGGAATGGTATTTTGACAGCAGTCATTTTCGCCCCGCCCTGGGGAGACAGGTGGTGGAGGAGATGTTCGGCGACGGGCCAAAGAGCCCAGATACCCTCCGCCTCGGCCTCAGGCTCACGCCGGAGAACCTGGCCGAGCACTTCCTCGGACAAGAGAATGCACGGCTCAACTGGCAAAGAGAGCACCGCGCAGAGATTCAGTGGTTGGCAGCTCAATTCGAAGTCCCAGGGGACTGAGTGGGTTTCCCCCGTGCACGAGTGCAGTTGCTTGGCAAACCGGTCTTCGCGGAATGGCATTTCCTAGACCGAGGCAGTCGGAGAGAGCGGCCCCGGCCCCCTTTGTATTCCGCCCTTCCGATCATTGAGGGGTGCCCAAGAAGTACCACATCTAAGGATGCCTCAAATAGGCTGCGTAAGAATTAAGTGTAACCTGCATAGGCAATTGGAGCCCCTGGTGGCCGCTTTCTCGGATGAGAAGGCGGGTGTTTCCACCTACTCTTGGTTTTCGTGATACGAATAGAGGGTCAGAGCACTGGCAGCTTTCGGGACAAGGCTGCTCAGAATCCCCCCCCCTAGGTGCGATCGTCCCCCCCTCGCCTTCGCGCCTTCTCCTTTTGCACCGCACACAAATGTCTCGTCCTAACCTCTTCCGGGGACTCCGTGTCTCCTCCGTTCTCCTCGGCCTAGCCGCCTTGGCCTCATCGACCGCCAACGCCCAAACGCTTCAAGGAGAAGACCTCCGGTTCGGCTCCAGTGACGCTGAGGCCAATGATGAGTTTTCCTCCGGCATCGCGATAGATGGTGACCGCATGGTGATCGGCGCTGGAAAAGCCGACGTAGGCCCCGGCATGACTTCCGACCAGGGCGTTGCATACGCCCTCGACTTCAATGGCACGACCTGGGTCGAGACCCAGATCTTCAGGGCCAGCACTGCCAATATTGGTGACCAGTTCGGGTCTGACCTAGACATGCAGGGTGACACCCTAGTAGTAGGCGCTTACCTATCGGATATCACCGGCTCCGGCGATGAAGGCCAGGCCTTCGTCTTCCGTCATGACGGTACAAGCTGGGTGGAAACCCAGATCCTCTCCGCGGGAAGTCCTGGGGTGGGCGATCGCTTCAGCCAAACCGTGGTGCTCGAGGGAGAGTTCCTCTTCATCAGCTCACAATTTAAGGACGCCGTCGGCACGACCCTTGGGGACGAGGGCTCGGTATACGTATTCAGGGATGTCGCCGGGAGCTTCGTTCCTTTCTCCGAACTCGTTGCCTCCGATGCAGAGGAAGGCGACCTCTTCGGCTCTGCCCTCTCGGTCTCCGGCAATCGCCTGGTCGTCGGTTCGCAACACGAATCAAACGGCATCTTCGGTGAAGCCGGTGCCGCCTACGTCTTTGAGTTTGACGGCGACAACTGGGATCAGACAGCAAAGCTGATCCCCTCCATTCGTCACGCGGACCAACACTTCGGATCGGGTGCCGCCGTCGACGGCAACTGCCTGGTGATTGGAGCCGAGGAAAACGACGCGAACGGAGGCCTAGTCATCCAAGGTGGTGCCCTTTGGGTCTTCAACTATGACGGCACAAACTGGGTTGAAACAGCACTCCTCGAAGCAAGTGATGCACAGGACAACGACAACCTTGGCTGGGATGTCGATATTGTCGACGACTTCATTGTTGGTAGCGCACCGGGTGTCGATGACACCATCACCGACCAGGGTGCAGTCTACGTCTTCGAATTGGTCGCCGGCACCTGGGTGGAAGCAGCCAAGCTCCAGGCCCGCTCTCCCGGCGACGCCGACGAACTCGGTCGCGAAGTCCGAATCGACGGCAACAACGTCTATTCGAGCGCCCGTTCCTTCAAACCAGGTGTTGGCGATAACGCAGGTGGAGTCTTCGTCTTCGATCTAGACTTGAACGCCAGCGCGGTTCACTCGGACTTCACCGGACTCTCCACAGCTGGTGTAGCGCCCCTGAACGTCTCTTTCACTGACCTCTCCCAGGGTAGTGTCACCAGCTGGACCTGGGACTTCGGTGACGGCGGAAGCTCGACGCAACAGAACCCGTCGCACCTGTACACCGGGAACGGCACATACGACGTCTCCCTGGTTGCCACGGGTCTCCTTGGCTCCGACCTTGAGCTCCAAGCGGGGCTTGTGCAAGTCGGCCCGCCGACAGCCTTCTTCATCTCCCCCACGGTCGGGATACTCTCTCGGCCAACCCCGTTCCAGGACCTATCCGTCGGAGCGGTGAATGCCTGGAATTGGAAGTTCAGGAACGGCGCGCTTTCGACCACATATGCCGATCGCAATCCCACCCACACCTTCACGAAGACGGGCATCTTCCAGATCACCCTGGTCGCCTCGGGACCGGGTGGAGCTGACACACACGGAGCCACGACCCTTGTGGTCGACGTGGACTCCAATGGCTCGTCCATGGGCACCGATGCCACCAACGCTCAGGCCCCGATGGCGGCGTTCCAGTCCGACGTCACCAGTGGCCCCGCCCCCCTCGCGGTGCAATTCTCAGACGCCTCTATCGGAGCGGTAACGAGCTGGGCCTGGACCTTTGGCGACGGTGGCACCTCGACCCTGCAGGACCCCTCGTACACCTATCTTGCCAACGGCAGCTACACGGTCAGCCTGGCCGTGAGCGGATCCCTAGGCAGCGACAGCGTCACGAGCGTGAACTACATCACTGTCGCCGATGCGCCGGTGGCTGAGTTCTCCGCTGATGTCCTGACCGGTATGGCTCCCCTAGGCGTCAACTTTACCGACCTGTCCACAGGAACAGTCACAAGCTGGTCTTGGAACTTCGGTGACGGTGGCAGCTCCACGGCGCAGAACCCGAGTTACACCTATGCGGCAGCCGGGACCTATGACGTGACGCTGACCGCTACGGGCCCCGGTGGCCCCGACGGTGAAACCAAGGTCGGCTTCATCGTCGTCACGCCGGGCTCCCCCGTGGCCGAATTCGCGGGCGACGTTCTGGCTGGCAGCGCTCCCCTGAGCGTCAACTTCTCCGACCTCTCCACCGGCGCAGTCACGAGCTGGGCCTGGGACTTCGGAGATGGCAACACCTCGACAACGCAGAACCCGTCGAACGCCTACGCGGCCGCCGGCAC
>JBLHLB010000096.1:0-11912 GCA_047618505.1 Planctomycetota bacterium | reverse complement strand
TCGCGTCCTATGGCTTTGACGACATCGTGTCCTCCGTGCGCGTTGCTCCCCTGGGGCAGGATGCACTGGCCTGGAATGGACCCAGTGATGCCGTTGAACTCTATGAGCACAGGGAATCCCACCAAGGAGATCGCGGGGCGAGCTGGAAGCTTGTGATGCCCCTGAAGCGAACGCAATTCCTGTTCGTAAGTGGGCCGGATTCATTCGCGAACAACTCGGTGAGCGCGGCCTGGGTTCCCCCCGGACTGGAACTCAGCCTCTTTGATCAGCGTGACGGCTGGGGGGCGGCCATGGTCCTTGGTCCCGGATACCACGAGCTGGACTTCGTCGATTTCAACGACCGGGCTTCCTCTGCCCGCGTCCAGCGCTCGCGCTGAATCGAAGGCTAGTCCCGGCGCCTGCGATCCACGCAAGCTCGAACGCTCAGCGCGTCCTTTGGTTCGAGCCGCATTGGTCGCGCCAAGGGTTGCACGCCTACAGCTAGGCTCGATCCGTACCAAAGCTAGCGGGGATCCAGAAAATGGAAGTTCCGTTGATATGACAGACTCGACTCTTTGTAAATGCTCGAGAAAAGGCGACTGAACCGCCGTCTTGGGGGTCGCTGGGCGAGTTTCAGGCGAGGTCTGGAATCCTGGCACGGATTTCGAAAGGGTGATTGGCAGACGGTGCCCATTCAGCCACCGCTAAACAGGAGAGGAACCCATGAAACCCAGCCACCCGTCCGCTTTTTGTTTCTTCACCCTCGCCGGTGCCTTGGTATTCGCCACAGCGGCCCTCGCCCAAGAAACCGACGTCACGCAAACTCCGAATGCCGCGAACGCCGGCATCAAGAAGTCCTACACCGAACAAATCGGGCAGGGACGGGGCGACGTGCTGACGCCAGATAGTTCGGCCTTCATCATCGCACGCGATCCAGCCCGGGCAATTGTGCGGGGACGCCAAATCTTCCAGCGCAAGTTCACCGGAGACCAGGGCATTGGTCCACGCACCAATGATGGTGTCGGGGACATCATGACGGATGGGTCCCACGGAGCGGGCCTCTCCGACAGCTGCGCTTCCTGCCACGGGCGTCCCCAGGGCGCAGCCGGATTCGGAGGAGATGTATTTACACGACCCACGAGTCGTGATGCGCCGCACCTCTTCGGCCTCGGGTTGGTGGAAATGCTTGGGGATGAAATCACCGGGGATCTGCGCGCCCAAAGGGATCAGGCCGCCCTCGATGCGGTGAATTCGGGCAGCCCCGTTGTAGCCTTCCTAACTTCGAAGGGAGTCAAGTACGGCAGCTTGACAGCCTTCTCGGACGGGTCCGTCGATAGCACCCTTGTGGAAGGCGTCGATGCCGATCTGCGGGTTCGCCCCTTCTTCGCCCAGGGGGGAACCATTTCGATCCGCGAATTCGTCGTGGGCGCTTTCAACGCCGAAATGGGCCTCGAATCGGGCGATCCAGATCTCAATGCGGCCGCGGGTGGTGGCGCGATCACAACCCCGTCGGGAATGGTCTTGGATGGTGCGCTCGACTCCATAGAGCGACCGGTCGCAACCGATGCCTTCGATGACCCTGACCTGGATGGGATCGTGGACGAAATCCCCGAGAGCATTGTCGACTTCACCGAGTTCTACCTGCTCAATTACTTCCGTCCCGCCGTGCGCGTACAAGCGGATGACGATGACGAGAGCTTTAGTGGCGGAGGTTCTCTCGGTCAATCACAGGGCAGCCTAGGCGGACGAGAGGTTAACGATGAATCCAAGGGCCGGAGGATCTTCGACAAGATCGGGTGCGCTGTCTGCCACGTTGCGGATCTCCAGATCGATATCGACCGCCGGGTCGCGGATACCAGCACGTTCTTGGATCGGGAGAACGGGAATTCGTTCAACAATCTGTACACCACGGCGACAGTGCAATTCACCGAAGTGGACGACGGCTCGGGCTTCCCGACCCTCAAGCAGGCCAGCGGTCTACCATTCTTGGTGGAGGACATCTTCGCCGACTTCAAGCGTCACGATATCGGCCCGGGTTTTTGGGAACGCAACTTCGACAATAGCGTGCAAAAAGAGTTCGTCACCGAACCCCTTTGGGGCGTCGGATCCACGGCACCCTATGGCCACGACGGCCGCAGCCCCAGCTTGGCTGACGTCATCCTGCGACATGGGGGCGAAGCGCAAGCTGCTCGCGATAAGTTTGATGGTCTCAACGAGAGCAAGCAGGATGAACTCATCGGCTTCCTCCAGACGCTGGTGCTCTTCGGGCCTCCTTCAACGGCTTCGAATCTTGATCCCGTCGACAAGGCTCAGCTCGACTATCCCCTGAACGGCCACGGCAGCATCGACCTCGGTGCACTGTTCAACGATCCCCTCGACAAGGAGTAGTTTGTCATTGGAGGCCCTGCCGGGATCCCCGCGGTAGGGCCTCACCCACTTGTTGCAGGTGCTCAAGAGCACTTGATGTTCTAAAGAGCCTTGTGTGTCCGCCCGGCCAAGCAGCACCTTCGGCTCGGCCGGAAGCCTAAGGCCTGGGTCGTGCGCATTCTGGGCCTTGGCGGGCGAGGGAGAGGACGCCGGGAAGACACGCACTAGTTGCGGATCCTCGACGCTGAATTCTTCATTGTGGGGCTGGTAAACGTTGCGCATCAGGACTTGTTCGCCAACTCCCTGTAGAACAGCATCGCGTCCTTCCAGGGCTACGGCGCCGGGATCATGAAGGCGTTGCAGCTCGTGGAAAGCGCGGGCTCTAGTCGTCCTTCTGGGAGTCCTTGGTGCTGCCGAAGAATCCATCCAGGATCCCACCAGCACTTTCGAGCACGCCCAGGCCTGCTTCCATGGTGCTGTCGAGTCCTTGGTAGCCTGTCATTCCCATCTCCGAACGAAGCGCGGTGGAGAACAAGTTCTGGGCGATGTCGGCCACCACTTCGGGCAAGGGCTTGGCGGCGCCGGTGCCGTCGAAGTTTTCGACCACGATCTCGGGCCAGATCTCCGAACCGTTGGACCAGTCATCCGTGTCAGGACCGGAGCCCGGCGGGATCGTCTGGGCTTGGAGCGTGACGTTCCGCATGACGAGGCGTTCGACCCTGTAGCGCTTGCTGTCCGCATCCACGCCCCAGTCGTTCCTGAGTCTGTGGGCGATCACATTGCTGAGCACGGACGTCACATTAGATGCGGCGCCATTCCGAATCAGCTGGATGGTTACGCCATCCAATTCGACCTGGGGGATCTCAATGACCTCGCCGCCGAGCTTCGATAGACGCAATCGAATGGTGACGGTTTCGATCGTCGCAAAGGGCAACTCCCCAAAGCCCTCCGGATTAGCAATGACTAGATCCTTGAGTTGCAGCTGTGGGTCAAGGATCCCCAAACTCGACTCCCGAAAAGTCGTTTCCAATCCGAGTGCCTCCGTTGTTGCATCAGCGATATCGGTGGCGGCTGTGGATTTCGCCGAGTACAGAACCACGAGGCAGACGAACAGGCAGAGGACGATCAGGCCGATAGTGATGCGCTTCATGATTGGGTCGACTCCGAATCGTGCCGCTCTGGACTCGCTCCGCCCAGGAAAGGTTAGCCTCTCCGTGCCTAGGAAGGTGAGAAGCCTTCCCGACCACTATTCTCGGGCGACGCGTTGGCCGTCCCCCTTCGATGCAGCGCGCCCTCCTCTACTACTCCATCGCGATCCAAGTCCTGACCTTCCTGGTATGGGGGCTGGATAAGTGGAAGGCACGACGGGGATCCTGGCGCATCTCGGAACGTAATCTGTTGTTGTTGGTTCTCGCTGGGGGAACCCTTGGTGCCTGGGCGGGAGTTCGGGTCTTTCGGCACAAGTCTTCCAAGGGCTCCTTTCTTTGGAAGCTGTGGGCGGCGTCGCCCAGTGTGCTGCTCCTGGCCTGGGCCATCTGGCGCGCTTGATCGTTGGCCCCTCGCCAGCATGCGTACCGCCTGTGTAGCATCGGCCCCCCATGCGTAGCTGGAATTCCCTTCTCCGGGCAGAATGGAAGCTCGCGAATTCCCCTCTGCTGTTTCACCCCTCACCTCCCACGACCGAATGCGACTCTTCTACGCACCCCGTGCGATGGTTGTGGTGCTTGTGTTGACGCTGCTTTTCCTTGGGCAAACCACCTTCGCCCAAGGCCTGCAACGCACCCAGCCCACCTGCATCCAAAACGTTGGTCTTCCGACCACGGCTGACCCCGACGCCCGTGTGACCTTGGTCCTGCGCGACGGGCGCATCACCGAAATTCTGACGGCGGACGCTGCGGCCCCCGCGGGCCTGCGCGTCGTCGATGGAACAGGACTCGTGGTGATGCCCGCGTTTCTCGATGCCTATTCGCGCAAGGGATTAGCCCAGGCGACACCGGTCAAGGACCAGGATCTGCCTGTGGATGTGGGCAGCGGCGTGCGCGTCGACATGCGCATCGCCAACCGTAAGGGCATTCAACCTGCCTTCCGCGCGGCTGACAACTTGACACTCTCAGCCGATGAAGCCCAAGCCTGGCGAGAGTCTGGCTTCGGCGCGGCTCTAGTCGCCCCCAGCGGCGAACTGCTCTCCGGTACTTCGGCCTTGGCGGCAACGCGACCGGCGGCGGCACGCGACCTTGTTGTGACCCCAGAGGTCTTTGCCCACGCGGCCTTTTCGGCCAGTGGTCCGGGCTACCCCAGCACGCTCATGGGCTACTTCGCCCAGCTGCGACAGTTCTTCCTCGACGCCCGCTGGCAGGACGAACTTGAACGTCGCTACCAAGCCGGACGACCCGGTCCGCGACCGTCATTTGACGTCGAATTGGGTGCGGGGAGCTCGCTCCTCGGGGGCACTCGGCGACTCGCCTGCGAAGCAGAAAGCGCGCGCGATATCGAGCGCTGGATGAAGCTCTCCGATCAATTCGGTCTGACCCTCGCAGTCGTTGGCGGCAACGATGCGGCCCGGGTTGGCGAAGTCCTAGCGGCACGCGAGATCCCCGTCGTCCTGACTCTCAACTGGGGCAAAGAGGTCAAGGACCCCGAAGCTAAGAAGGACAAGGACAAGGAGAAAGACAAGGGCAAGGAAGACGCCGAGACGGAGCCTGTAGAGGCCGCTGACGAATCCGAAGCCAGTGAAGTGACCGCTGCGTCGGCCCACGATCATCAGGGAGTGGATTCGCTTCTGGAGGAGACTCAGGAAGAATCAAAGGCTGACGCAAGCGCCGAGGACGCTGAAGCTCACGAGGACGCTGAAGCTGACGAAGACGCTGAAGCTGACGAGGACGAGGACGAACCGAACTGGACTTACGAAACGCCCCTGGCGGTTCGCATCGAGCGCCGCCGCCTCTGGGAAGAGCGCCGCGACGTCGCCCTGCGACTGGCGGAACAGGGCGTTCACTTCGCCTTCGGAAGCTCAAACGAGACACCCAAAAAGCTCTTGGAGAAGATTCGCACCCTGGTGGAAGTCGGCCTTCCCCGGGAGGCTGCCCAGGCTGCACTAACGGGCGGAGCTGCGCGTCTCCTGGGAGCCGACCGGCACCTTGGACGCATTGCGACTGGCTTTGACGCCACGCTGACTCTTTGGACGGCTGATCCCTTGACTGAGAAAGAGGCCCAGGTCGCCTGGTCTTTTGTCGACGGCTATGGCGCCGAATTTGAAATCAAGGAGGTCAATCCTGATGGGGATGGAGAGCCCGGGGATGCCGCCGGGACCTGGGACCTTGAAGTGTCCTTCGGCGGTGATTCCCAGGGGTCGACCCTCGTTCTTATCCAGGACGATGGGGGCGGACTAACGGGAACCTTGAGCTACTCCATGGGTGACAGCGAGGAGGATGAAACGACCATCGCGGGCAAGATGCGTGGCTCCATCATTGAGCTTGAAGCCACGGTCTCCTTCGGCGAAATGAGTGTCGAGATGACCCTTGAGGGAAGCATCGAAGGCAATACGTTCGAGGGTACCGCGAGCTATGCGGTGCCCTTCTCTGAGGACCCCCTGGAAGCGGAAGTCAGCGGCTCTCGCACTCCGGAAGTCCTGCTCGAACTCGAGAGCCATACTGAATCCTGCCACGAAGACCACAACACCTTCGAGGTGATCCGATGAGCACACTATTAGCCACAGCAGCACTTGCCCTCTTGGCTCCCCTCGGAGGTGGCGACGACGCCGCCTGGGAGCATCCCTTCGAGTTCAAGTCCCACCGCGTTTCGGATATCGACTCTAGCGGGGGGATGTTGATCACAGGGGTCACAGTGCACAGCGCCGTGCAGCCGGCCTTTGTTGCGAGCGTGCTGGTGACGGAGGGCCATATCACTGCTATCGGCGATGATCTTTCCGCCCCCGAAGGCGTTCTCGTCATTGACGGCAGTGGCAAACACCTGGCTCCCGGGGTGATCGATACACACTCCCACATGGCCATTGAACGCGGAATTAACGAAGGCACCCTCAGCATTACCGCTGACTGCGACATCAGCGACGTGATTAACGCCGATGATGTTGCGCTCTACCGCGCTTCTGCCGGCGGCGTCACGACGATCCAATGCCTGCACGGTTCCGCCAATGCAATCGGCGGACGCAGCGAAGTTCTCAAACTGCGCTGGGGTAGCAACGCCGACGGGATGCGCTTTGAGGGTGCGCCCCAGGGCATCAAGTTTGCCCTGGGCGAAAACCCCAAGCAATCGAACTGGGGCGGAAGCGGACGCTTCCCCGGATCGCGTATGGGTGTCGAAGGCGTCTTTGACCGCGGCTTCCGCAGGGCCCAAGAGTACAAACTAGGCTGGGACGTTTACGCAGCAGCCCAGGCCCGCGGCGAAGATGTCGCGCCCCCGCGTCGTGACGTTCGTTTGGATGTCCTGGTGGGCATTATAGCTGGCTCCGTCAACGTGCACTCGCACTGCTACACCGCCCCCGAGATCCTGATGCTCCTGAGTGCCGCTGAGCGCTATGGCTTCCAGATTCGGACGCTTCAGCACGTTCTGGAAGGCTACAAGGTCGCCGCGGAAATTCTGCGCCATGGTGCTGGAACCTCCACCTTCAGCGATTGGTGGGGCTACAAGATTGAGGCCTACTACGCGATCCCACAGAACGCTGGGTTCTTGGATGCGGTCGGCGTGCTTTCGACGATCAATTCCGACTCCGACGAGATGGTGCGGCGACTCTACGCCGAGGCTGGCAAGTCTGTGCGCTACGCCGAGACCGATCCCGTTGCGGCGCTTCGACTCGTCACGCTGAACGCTGCTAAGCAGCTTGGTGTTGCCGAACAAACCGGCTCTATCGAGTTAGGCAAGGACGCTGATCTCGTGCTGCTCGATGGTCCGCCCCTGTCTGTCTACTCCAAGGTGCTTTGGACCATGGTGGACGGCGATGTGGTCTTCACGCGCCGCGATGCTTTCGGTCTTGATGGGGTGGAGTTGGATCTCCACGAACCGAACACCTTTGTCGGTCAAGTAGACATTGGTCCCGCCTCGGGGCGCCGCCGTTTGACCGCCATCACCGGCGCAACTCTGCATCCCGTTTCTTCGGAAGCGATAGAGAACGGCGTACTCCTGATCCAGGACGGCAAGATCCTAGCCCTGGGCGCGAACATTGACGTGCCTTCGGACGCCCGCGTGATCGATGCCTCGGGCCAACACGTCTGGCCTGGGATGATCGCCCTCGCCAGCCCCGTCGGCATTGCCGAAATCAGCGCCGTCAGTGCTACGCAGGATGCCCGCGAAGTCGGCGGGAACCAGCCTGATTTGCGCACAACAACGGCCATCAACGCGGACTCCGCACAGATCGGTGTGACACGTTGGACCGGCATTACCCGCGCCCAGGTTTCGCCCCAGGGTGGCGGTCCCATGCGTGGGCAGTCCGCCGTGATTCGCCTAAGTGGAACGACGTGGGAAGAGATGTTGACCTTGGACCGTGACATGCTGCACGTGTCTTTTCCGCGCGTTCGCAACGACTCCGAGAAGAAGGAGCAACCGAAGGCTGTCGAAGCCATGAAGGAGATGCTGGAGGACGCGCGCGAGTACGGACGCCTAACCCTCGAAGCCGAAGCGGCGGGTGTCTCGGCGCCAGCCTTCGACGCGCGCCTGGAAGCCCTGGTCCCCTTTGCCAATGGCGAGCAGCGCGTGGCCCTCTACGTCAGCAACGCGCAGTCGATTCTCTTCGCGATCCAATTTGCGACCGAGGAGAACCTCGACGCGGTCTTGATGGGCTGCAAGGAGGGTTGGAAGATCGCGGATGCGATCGCAGCTTCGGGCTTGCCCGTAGCCGTCGGGCCGGTCAATTCGCTCCCCGGGAGCTTCGATCCCTACGACGCGCAGTTTGCCAACGCGGCTGTATTGCACCGTGCGGGTTGCCGTGTTTCGATCTATGCCAACGAGGGCGAAAACACGCGTAACCTGCCTTTCCATGCCGGAATTGCCGCCGCCTATGGCCTGCCTCGGCTAGAAGCTCTGCGCGCCGTGACCCTCTACCCGGCGGAAGTGCTGGGGCTCGGTGACCAACTGGGAAGCCTCACCCCCGGCAAGTTGGCCGACATCGTGATCACGGATGGCGACCTCTTGGAGCCCACGACCCAGGTCAAGATGATGCTGATCGAGGGCCAACCCGTCGACCTGTCGAATCACCAGAGCGATCTCTATGACCGCTTCGTGATCCGTAACAGGCGCGCGCTGCGGGAGTCGCGCAGGTAAGCTCAGTGGGTCCTGCCGTGGCGCATCTCGCGCCACCGTAGGACCCCATGCTTCCCCGCGGCCTCCACCGAGGATCTGCGCAGTGCCCGCGGGCCATGCGTTCGAACGATGTCCAAGAAGGAATTAGAAGTCACCTGTCCCTGCTGCGAGAGCCGCCTGTCGATCGACCGGCTCACCTCAAAGGTCATGCGCGCTCGGCGTCCAGAAGAGCTGGATGCCAGCGGTAAACCCAAGGTCTCGGACGCGGACTGGGATCAGATCAGCGCGCGGGTTAAGGGGCGCCTGGGCTCGGCGAAGTCAAAGTTTGACGATGGTCTGGGTAAGGAGCGCTCAAAGGTTCGCGACCTTGATGCGCTCTTTGACGAGCGCAAGAAGAAGCTCGGGGGAGCGGCAAGCGAAGAAGATCAGGGGGGACTCTAGATGCGCCACAAGAAGCTGCTGGTAGGGGCCGGTTTGAGTCTCTTGGTTCTGCTCGTCGCAGATCAGGTCGTGCAGCACGTCGCCCTCAGCGATGGCGTGTTCATGGGGCGTCCGGTTGCACCCTTTGACCCCCCCATCTTTTGTGAACCCCAGGCGAAGCGGCTGGCCCTGATCGAACGCTCCCTCGCCATCGGCACGCCGAAGCCTGAGAGTTTGCGTTTTGATGCAGAGCTCGGTTGGTGCAACCCAAAGGATGGCGGCGGCGAGATGTTCCGCTATGACTGGGCCGGGGCGCGTGTGGGGGAGAAGCCTCTGTCGCGGCAGAAGCCAGAGGGTGGTCGAACCCTTGCTCTCTATGGTTGCTCTATGACCCACGGCGATGAGGTCGGCGCCCTGGAAACATGGGCAGCGCAGCTCGACGGGCTCTTGCCCGGTGTCGAGGTCGCGAACATGGGCGTTTCGGCATTCGGTATCGATCAGGCCTTGATGCGTCAAAAACGCGACGGCCTCGCCTTGGAGGCGGATGAGGTCTGGATGGTCTGGATGCCCCAGGCGACTCTGCGTATCACAACCCTCTACCGTCCGCTGCTGCGACACTGGTCCTCGGATGTGGCCTTCAAGCCGCGCTTCAAACTTGGATCCGAAGGAAAACTCGTGGTCGTGCCGAACCCCGCCCAAAGCCTGGCGGATATCCCCCTGCTCCTCGGGGACCAGGAACTCTTGCAGGAGCGCCTGGCGGGGGATGACTATTGGGCCAAGCGAGGTGGTTCTGCCTACTCAGAGCGCGGCTCTTGCCCCCTGCACTACTCTGGCTTTGCGCGGGTGCTCTTGACGGCCTATGAAGCGACGGGTCGCGAGCTAGACCCGCACTTGGAGGCGGGGCATTCGACGCGGGTGCTGCTCGAGGCGATCGTAATGGGCTCCGCACAGGAGGCCGAGGCTGGTGGGGCTACCTTTCGCCTTGTGATCATCCCGGGGCCTGATGACCTGGCGGCGGCCGCCGCAGGCGAAGCGCCTTGGGCGGGAACGACGCGCTCACTCCGGGAGGAGGGTGTTGAAGTCGTAGACTTGACGGAGATGCTGCTGGCGGCGGATTCGCCCTATGCAGAGCACGGTCATCTGAACGCCGGCGGTAGTCGCTTGGCTGCAGAGTTCCTGTCAACCATTGGCGGCTAGTGGACCTGCGCTCTGGGCGCAGCTAGAAGCCCTCTAGAAACTAGTAACGACGGCTCTGAAACCCAGGTTGCCACCGGCCAGGGTCGGCGCAATTGCATTGCGATAGGCACAGCGAAGATGTCGCAGGCTGTCTGACTCGTAGGAGCCGCCGCGCACCAGGCGTTGGAATTCAGGTGCATCGCCGTCGGGTTCCAGGACCGGGTCGACCTGGTCTTCCGTGATTTGGAGATGGTTGGGTGTCCAGCCATCGCGGCACCACTCCATGAGGTTGCCCACCATGTCTACGGCTCCGCACCAGGAGGCACCTTCACCGAAGGAGCCAACCGGTGAACTCTCCGGCCAGAGATCGACATCGTTGACCCCCGCAAGGTTCGCCCGCCCCTTGACCCGAGTGTCGTAGCCCCAGGGAAAGAGATTGTCGCGTGTTCCGGATGCGGCGTATTCCCACTGGGCCTCGGACGGTAGGGCTAGACCGTTGGCGGCGCACCAATCGCGAGCTTCGTACCAAGTCATTCCATTGACGGGGTGGCTCTCCGCAGGCGCGCTGCCGCTCTCGCCGCCTCCCTTCTGCCAGGCGTCGAGGGTGGTCTCGTTGGCCGAAATGTAGAAGCCGGTGATCTGAACCCGCCGCGTTGGGCGTTCATCGTCGAAACGATCGGGGTCATCGGCGCCGCTTCCGAAGGTGAAGCTCCCACCGGGGACGTACAGGAAAAGCAGACCGGTGGAAATGTGTTCGATGCTGCGGGGGACGCTGTGGTCGCCGTGTCGGTCGCTGATGTCACCAACGACGGCGAAGCGCCCCCGGAGGGATTCGGGCAAGAGAGGGGCGCTTGGATCGGGGCTGGATTCCTCTTCCAAGAGTGAGGGATGCGGAGGTGCTTCGGAGGCCGAGCTTCCCCCGGGGGTGTCGTTTTCTGCGGCAGCTTCAGCGCTGACGGCCTCGCCGGCTCCGGAATCCTGATTCTGAGTCTCAGGCTCTGGGGAGCAGGAGGTGGGGATCAGGAGCAGGGAGAGGAGGGTGATAGGGGGGGATAAGCGCATGGTGGTGGAGGTAGTGTGCGCGGGGAGTGGGGTTTCGGGAATGGCGGGGTGGGTCTCACGTAGCCTCACCAAACCAAGAACCCATCCACAACCCCCACCCTCCCAGGGGAAAGACGGACAGGGGCCGTTCCGGTGTCACGAAACTTTGTGATTCCTACTGCCTCCAGACTTCTTCCAAATTCGCCGAAACCAGAGGGGTCAAGCAGGGTCCATAGGGGGCATACCGGTTGTGTTCACAATCAGTTGTCCCCTGGCGAGTCCCCAGCCCCTCCCCTAGGCTTTGGACTTCCCCCCCGGGATGGCGATTGGGGCAGAGACGGCGATCGTTTGGGCTCTCGTGAGGGAGCCTGAGGGGCGGGCGAAGCGAGGAATCAAGAACACATGCGATACGGAATCAATGGCAGACAGAGCGCGGCAGTCGCGACGCTCTCCAGCGTCCTTCGGCGGACCTGGATCGGTCTCCTGACCTTAGGAGTTTTGCTGGGATCGAATTCCGTAGGCCATACCCAGTTCTTGGTAGAGGAGGGCGGGGATCTAGGCACTGCGCCTGCGCCTGCGCCGAGTGCAGTGGCTGCGGTGGGAACGGTGGTGGGGTTGGACGCGCGCAACGGATTTGATCGGGACGCGCGCTTGGCGGTTGGGGGAGACTTTGACGA
>JBLHLB010000095.1:0-11937 GCA_047618505.1 Planctomycetota bacterium | reverse complement strand
GCGATGTGCTGCTCTGCGCGGGGGGATCTTCCGTCGGTCGCGAGGACTACATCCCGCAACTCGTCGCGGAACTTGGGAAGCTCGACGTCCACGGTGTCGCCATGCGACCCAGCGCACCGACGGGCATGGGACGCATAGGGGACTCGAAGGTGTTTCTATTGCCGGGGAATCCCGTGTCTTGCCTGTGTGCCTACGACTTGTTGGGTGGGCCGGCAATTCGACAGCTCGGGGAACGCCCTGTCGCGAGCCCCTACCCCATAAGGAGCATGCGCCTATCGCGGCGCATCGCTAGCCAGATTGGACGCTTGGATTATGTGCGGATGGCGGAGCAGGACAACGGGACGGTGCAACCCATCGCACTTTCCGGTGCCTCCCTACTTTCCTCCACTACGCGTGCACTTGGCTTCGCCCTTGTGCCCGCCGAATCGGAGGGCATCGACGACGGTGAACTGGTCAACGTTTACCTCTATGACGGAGTCGGCCGACCGTGAAGCAAGGTCAGTTCCTCAAGGTCGTCACTGATGAAGAGGCCCATCGGATTCTCGACGAGGCCTTTGCACACCTCGGTCCGGAATCGGAGGAGGTTGCGCTGGAGCATGCCCTTGGACGCGTGCTCGCGGCGGCCCTGCGCTCGCCCGTGGATGTCCCCGGCTTCGACCGCAGCAACATGGACGGCTTCGCGATTCAAGCTGCCGACAGCTACGGCGCCACAGAAACGGAGCCAAAGCGGCTGAGGGTGCGACGCTCTGATGCCATTGCGGCGGGACGCGTGGGAGTTGATGGAATCGGACAGCTAGAACTCGGTCAAGCCATAGAGATCGCCACCGGCGGAGTCGTTCCCCGTGGAGCCGATGCGGTCTTGATGGTGGAAGACAGCGCACCGCTGGACGGCGCAGATGAGATCCACGTATTCCGTGCCCTTACACCGGGCACGAACATCTCCGGTGCCGGCAGCGATGTTGGTCGGGGAGAAATCGTGCTCCAGGCCGGACAGCGTATGACTTCACGCGAAACGGCCCTGGCGGCGGCGGTGGGCGCCGCATTGGTATCTGTCACTCGCCGACCGCGCGCGCTTGTTCTTTCCACGGGAGATGAAGTTCGTGCGCCCGGTGAACAGCTCGGACTCGGCCAGGTCTTCGACAGCAACAGTCGCATTCTCATCGACGCCTTGACGGAGGCCGGGGCGGACGCGAGCTTCGGCGGGATCCTCCCGGATGACGAGGATGCGCTGCACGCAGTCCTTGCGGGAGCACTCGACAGTGACGAGGCGCCGGACTTGATCCTGCTCTCTGGTGGCACTTCGAAGGGCCGCGGCGATCTGAATTCAAGCGTGCTGAAGCGTCTCACACGGGAGCGCAGCGGATCGCGCGGAATCATCGTTCACGGTGTTGCCCTCAAGCCCGGCAAGCCGATCTGCGTGGCCGAGATCGATGATCGCCCCATCGCTGTGCTGCCCGGCTTCCCCACTTCCGCCATCTTCACCTTCCACGAATTCATCGCGCCCTTGGTTCGCCGTTTGACGGGTGAAGTCGGCGCAAGGGGAGCAAACTCGAAGGACTGCGTGCGGGCCACGATGCCCCACCGAGTACGCTCCATTCCGGGTCGCACGGAGTATGTCCTGGTGGACCTCGCGACCGGAGACAACGGTCTGTCGGCCTACCCCCTGGGTGCTGGGTCGGGCAGCGTGTCGACCTTTTCACGGGCCGACGGCTACCTGCGCGTACCACGTCATTGTGAATACATCGAGGAAGGCGAACAGGTCGAAGTGCATCCGATCGGAGGACGCGCCGTACCCGCTGATCTCCTTGCCATTGGGAGTCACTGCGTCGGTTTAGAGCTGATCCTAGGTCGAATGGCGCAGCTTGGATTCCGTTGCAAGTCTGTCCCCGTCGGCTCCAAGGCGGGCCTCCGCGCCCTCGAACGCGGGGAAGGTGATGTGGCTGGCTGCCACCTCCTCGACGAAGTCAGCGGCCAGTACAACCGCGCCTTCCTGCCGGCGGGCACCGAGATAATCGGAGGCTACGGACGCCGCCAGGGCATCGTTTTCCGACCTGGCGACGAGCGCTTCGCAGGCTTCGACTTAGATGCCATGACTGCGATGCTGCGCAGCCAAGGGGCGCGCATGGTCAACCGAAACCGTGGCAGCGGAACGCGCCAGCTTCTGGATCAACTTCTGAAATCCTCGCGCCCGCCCGGTCACAGCACGGAGGCCAAGAGTCACCACGCCGTCGCCGCAGCCGTGGCCCAGGGGCGCGCCGACTGGGGCATGACCTTGGATGTACTCGCCCGCGACCAAGGCCTCGGATTCGTCTTTGTGCGCTCAGAGCACTTCGAGCTTGTGACGCCGACCGCACGCCGCGAACGCCCCGCGCTTAAAGCCCTGGTCAAGTTGATGGATAGCGCGGAGCTACGCGCGGAGCTGGTCGACCTAGGCTTCGAGAGCTTGACCTAGGCCAGCCCTGCGCAGAGCGCGCCCGGGGCCCGTGATTCTGGGCTCAGATCGACTCTTCGATCAACATCTGATCCAGGCGCGCGGTGACCTTGCCCTTTAGCTCCTGGAAGAACTCCAGGGTGTTGAAGTGCTCTAGGTCCATGTTTGCCTGGGGCTGATGAACATCCGCGGGCATGACGTAATCGTCCTCGCCGAAGCCCTGTTTTTTCTCTAGACGGTAGCCACGCAGGAAGGTGCGCTTGACTGTTTGTCGCAACTCTGCGGCGTCGATCTTCAACCCCGAAAGGGCGTGCAGCGCCTTCGTCATGTGCTCGTCATTCAAAGCGGCAAACTTGCACACGCCGATGAGATCGTCCCGCAAGATCGTCCAGCCGCGCTGGGTGATGGCTTCGACCCAGTAGTCCATGCCCGCTTCCTTTTCAAAGACATAGAGCAGGTAGGTCTTCATCGACATGTGCCCGCCAGCCAGGGCCCAGGGATAGCCGGGGTTCACGTGTGGCATGTAAGCGGGGAATTCGACGCCCTTGCAGTGCATTGCGTACTCGGGTTCGCCCATGGCCTCCGCAAGGCGCTTAGCCCCCTGGCCAAGGACAGCCAACTTGCCGTGCCCAATCTCCTCGATGGCGCGCCGCGCCCCTTCGAAGTTTCCATACTGGACATAGTCGGGCAGGATGCTCGGCTCACCCGCGGCTTCCCTACGGCGGTTGTATTCCATGGCATAGGCCAAGGTCACGCCAATGGAGATGGAGTCCATGCACAGATCGTCTACCAACTCGACCAAGTCCGATGCTTGGCCAATGTCATAGATACCAATGTTCGAGGAGAGCAGGTTGAGGGGTTCGTAGTCGAACTTTGCGCGAAAGCGGCCCTTCTTGCCGTCTTCGTTTTCATACAAGTTCTTGTGGCAGGCAATGCCACAGGCGAAGCAGGCTTCATCCTTGATCAAGAAGTCGCCCTTGGCCTCCACGCTTTCTCGCCAGAGGTCTCGGGACGCATTTGTGTCGGTCGGGTTGAAGTTCAACTCCGGCATGGCGTGCAAGGGGTCCAGGGCTTCCATGTTAGCCCAGGTTCCGCCACCGCCGTCCGACTTGGCCTTGTCGCGGAAACGACGGCTGCCGTCGCCCCGGGCCACATGCAGGTTGATCTCTTTGATGCCATCGGCACGCGGGCTCTTCTGATCCTTCACGTCAGCGACGATGCCCAGGAGGTTCTTGGAACCCATCAACCCACCAAAGCCGCCGCGACCGCAGAAACGGCTCTTCATGTCGCCGCTCTTCAGCTGGTTCACCGTCGAAAGCGCGATGGCTGCGTAACGCACCTCGCCGTAGTTCTCACCTGCAGGACCGATGACCGCAAAGTGTGCCGCCGGATGCTTCGTGTAGAGGTGTTGAATCTTCTCGTTGGCAGGATTGCCCTGGATGCCCGACGCATTGCGGAAGGTGAAGCGCGGAGCATCTGATCCCTCCGGCTTGTCAATGTGGAGGTAGACGGGCTTGATGGCGCGACCGACGAAGACAACCTCGTCGATCCCAAGAACACGGAGCTTCGTGCCAAACTTTCCGGAGCCTGCGGTCCACATAGCACTGGGCGCACCTTCAACAGATGCCTTCAACGGCGAGTATCCGTGGAAATAGGTGCGCAGCCCAGTCATGAACTGGGAACCACTCAGGCACCCGAGGTTGAGGATCAACGGTGAAGCGGGCGCATAGGCATCGCATACGTCGTAGCCCTCTAGCAGCTTGAATCCGCGCGCTGCCCCGCCAAGGACATCCTCAAAGTCCTCGCAGATCACTTCAACGTGCTTGACCGTGTAGGTGGAGAGGTCGACCTCATAACGCTGGATCGTGAATTGGTCAGGCTCCTTTGTCCCCGGTTCGATGGCGGGGATTTCCGGGAGAGCAGGCTTGGCTTTCTTGGGCGGTTTCGCGACCGACGCTGCTGGTGCTTCTTCTGCTTCGCTCTTGTCCACCGCATCGACTTCCGTCTTCACGCGCACCGGCTCTTCTTCCTTGGCCGCATGCTCGTCTGGTTCCCCTCCCCGCTTCTCACCTTCGACCGACTGGGCTTCAGCAGATTGGGGCTCAGCAGTCTGGGTTTCGCACACGCCGAGGTCTAGGCGAGTACTGAGCATCCCGTCCTCGGTCGAAACCGTCTCGGGTTGTTCGATGGTCATGACCTCGAACTTTGTTTGACCCAGAGTGAACTGAAAGCCCTGCGTCAGCTTGGCCCTTTGGTCCTTGTGCAGCACCTTTGAGTCGGCCACCAAGGTCCCGTTTGAACTGCCGAGGTCCTCGATCTGCAAGCACCCATCCACCAGCACGATCTTCGCATGGCGTCCCGAAGCGGCGGGGTCCTGCAGAGTCAGGTCGCTCGTGGGCGCCCGTCCGATCGTCGAGCCTTCCGTAACTTTCTCTTGCCTGACGGCCTGACCGGGCGTCAGCAGTTGGAGAGTAATGATAGTCATGACCGCTTCTATATTTTTGACAACCTCAGGGCCGCCCCTCTGCTGGAGTCGGACCTCACCGGCGCCGCCAGGGTACCATTCTAGGGTGCAAGATCAGACCATAGGGGAAGCAAGAACCATTGGGTCCTCGCTACGGGGTGTTACCGCCAGCATCGGCGCAACCATCCCCAGCCAACTGCTCTTTAGGGCGCGCGAACAGGCTCCACGGGAAGTCTGTGGGATCCTCCTTGGCCCGAACTGTGGGGCACGCGGATTGAGTCAAATGGATCACGTCTTCGCCTGGCGGGCACTTAGCAACATCGCAACCGATACCGCTCGCTTCCGCTTCGACCCCGCCGAGTACGCCCGGGAACAGGAACGTGCACGCGCTCTCAACCTGAAGATACTCGGGGTCTTCCACTCCCATCCTGGTGGACCAGCGCACCCGTCCAAGGATGATGAGGGTCAGGCACGCGCGCTTTGGGGACAGGGATCCAGCTGGCTCTACCTAATTGTTGGTCTGGCCGAAGACTCGCGCTCAGCCTGTCGCGCATGGCAACTGCAAGGTGGCTTCTGGCGCGAAGTACGCCTTCGGCGTCTGCCCCTGGCGCCCTTCTCAGTCTGACGTGTCAGCGGATTCGCCGACGCTGCTACGCTTAGCGACTGCATCCGCCAAGAGCGCTTCCAGGGGCGCGAGGGATGAGGAGATGCGACGGAAGACCTCACGACCGAGCACAACAACTTCCACGGTTCCGCGCGCCCGCACCGTTGCGTTGCGGGGCGCGTCACTCATCAGCGCGACCTCCCCGAAGAAATCGCCTTCGCCCAAGACGGCAAGGATCTTTGCCTCGCCTCCTTCGGACTCTGGCTCTCGGATGACTTCAACTTCACCCCTTTCGATCACATAGAAGTCGGAGGCTGGGTCGCCCTCATTAAATATAGCGTCCCCGTCTTGGTACCAGGCACGGCACACACGCTCGGTGGTCGTGCTCTTCATGTGCGTAAGATCACGTGAGAAGACCACTTGCCAAGCCCAGTCAAAGGCCGCCTTCGCCTTACGCGAAAGAGACGGCAGTTTGGACAGGTAGATCGCGCGCCAGAGAACCCAGGCAACAAAGCCAGAGAGTCGCATACCGAGTACTTCAGCCACAGCAGAATGCCCGCCGATGGCGCACAATTGACCAAGGGGCTTGAATGCAAAGGGCTGTGTTGTTTCGCCGGCAATGGTGCGCAGGATGTTCTTGGTGACCTGCTTACCCTGGCGATCGGCGAATTGTCCGGTGGGAGGCGAAGGTTCGCCGGTCTTAGCGTTGGTGATCATGGCGCAATCACCGATGGCCCACTCGTCGCTACGCCCCTTGAGTCGCATATCTGCTTCGGTTACGAGTCGACCGCGCTCCTTCGGAACATCAAGTCGCTGAATCATCAGAGACGGGGTCGTGCCAATCGTGCAGACGATGGTTTGCCCTTTCACCAATTCGCCACCCTTAAGGACGACTCCCTTGGACGTCGCCTGGGCCACGCGCTCCTTCAAGCGCATGGTGACACCGGCCTTCTCCATCTTGTCTCGGGTGAATTCGCGTAGCTTCTCGCCAATTTCCGGCAAGAGTTGGCCGCGTGAGTGGATCAAGGTTACGCGCACATCGTCTTCCCCGATGTTCCTGAAATAGCGCCGCGCACCGCGTGCCAGATCGTTGATCTCACCGGCGACCTCTACGCCAGAGAAGCCTCCTCCGACAACGATGAAAGAAAGGTATTCACGCCGCGTTTCGACATCCGGACAGACTTCCGCTTTCTCCAGTTGCTGCATCACATGGGCGCGAATCTGCACCGCATCCCCAACCGTCTTGAGGGCGAAGGCGTGGTCCACCATGCCGGGCACGGCGCCCAGGTTCACGCTGACTCCACAGGCAATGACCAGCTGGTCGTAGGCCATGCTGCAAACGCTGCCTTCGTGGGCTGTGAAGTGCACGTGCTTTGTCTTGAGGTTCACCTCCGAAACATCCTCGGTTCGACAGGCGACACGCGGCAACATCTGACGCAGGGGTGCCGCCACCGAATCAGCGGCCAAGGCGCCACCGGCCACCTCCGCCAACATAGGGTGAAAGACCATGTGGTTCTCGGTGTTGAAGAGAACCACCTCCCACTCACCCGGGGCCAGGGCCTTGGACAGATTTCGTGCGCACCGCACACCGGCGAACCCGCCACCGAGAATCACTACGCGCTTTTGCAAGGGAGGTTAGGGACGGTGGGCAACACGGAAACCCGTGCGGTCGTCGGACCAACCAGGATTGGCCTGGCTGCTGGAAGATGCACGTACACCGGCTTCATCGCTGGCCCAGGAGCCGCCCCGTTGGATGCGCTGGTTACCGACAGCTGAATCACAAAAGTCGGGGCCCGTGGTCCCCGCCGCCTCTGCTCGCTTGTAGAGGTCTTCGTCACGAGCCGTGGAACACCATTCCGCGACGTTTCCCAGCATGTCGCTGAAGCCCCAGGCGTTGCGCTTGCTGCCACTGCCCACGGCTTTGTGGCGCTCGTCCTTTGAGTTTCGCATGAACCAGGCGATCTCCTGCAAGGCCCCGTAGCGCGGAGCATCGCTGCTCGCGCGACAGGCATACTCCCATTCACAATCACAGGGTAGGCGCATTCCGGTGAGCGCCAGGAAGCCCGTGTCCGGCGCGCTGATCGCATCCCAACTGACTCCTTCAACTGGACGATTGGATCCGAGGTGCGACGAGGGGTTCTCTCCCATCCGAGCTTCCCACTGTGCCTGTGTCACCTCGGCCTCGGAAAGGTAGAACGCCTGTTTGAACTCTACGCGATGGGCGGGCAGCTCTTCCGAATAGGCATCCGAGTCGCCGGGAGATGCGCCAAGGAGATCTTCGCCGGGTGGAACTAGCAGCATCACGATGCCTGTGTCCTTGTCCTTCACCTTCCAGGGCAAGCCCGTGGCGAGCATGCGGTCCCGGCCATCGGCATCGGTAATGAGACTGGGGTCGGGCTCAACATCCACGACCTCTGCCCAATCGCCGAGGGTATAGGCTTGATTGGCCACGGGACCGCCGCCCGCACCGCCAAAGACACCAACCTTCCAGGCGATGGCCGCGGATATAAGAACCGCCACAACCACGATCCCGATCAACTTGCCTTGTCCGCCTGAAGTTGAGGTCTTGCTAGCTCGCGTCGCTTCCGCCCCAGGTTTGGCCTCAGATTTGGCCCCAGAGTTCGGCCCGGAATTAGGACCTGTCCTCACCGAACCCCGCAGGGGCGCGCCGGGCACCTCGGTCTCCTCGGTGTCTTCCTCATCTTCGTTCTCGACACCCGAAACCGATCGACGGATTCGCGCGATGGTCTTGGCCGGAGGCGGCGAGACCATGGAAGCCGTGTCGAGCGACCCCGCCTTTGGATCCGAGAGATCCGTGCCGCGGCCAAAGGCCGACTTCTCTATCGCAGCCGCAACCGCCCCGGCATCCTGCAGACGGTCCGCCGGCTCTCGCTGGGTGCAGACGGCGACGAGCTCGGCCAGGGCGTCGGGAACGTCAGGTTGAACAGCGCGCGGATCGGGGAAGGGCTGGGTACGGACTTGCTCGACAACCTCCAGCAAGGAGGAGCCGCCGATCGCATCGACACCGGTCAACAGGAAGTAGAGCGTCGCACCCAGGGAGTAAACGTCAGCGGCCGGGCCCACGCTCTTGGCGTCGCCGTATTGCTCGGGCGGCATGTAGCGCGGCGTGCCCATAGTGGCACCGCTGTAGGTCAGCCCGGAGTCGCCACCGATCTGCTTCGCTAGCCCGAGGTCGGCGACCTTCACCAGGCCGTTCGCTCCGATCAGGATGTTGTCGGGTTTGATGTCGCGGTGGACCAGACCAATTTTGTGGGCCGCCGCCAGACCGCGTGCTGCGCCCAGGATCAGTCGCGCGGATTCATCAGGACCAAGCGCCCCCTTGCGCGCGATGCGCTTGCGTGCATCTTCGCCCTGGACGTACTCCATGACGATGTAGTGCAGACCCTGATCCTCGGCCACGTCGTAGACGCGCACGACGTTCTGGTGCTGAATGCGGGCGGCGGCACGGGCCTCCTTTTCAAAGCGCGCGACGAACTCCCCATTGCGCCGCACCAAGCCGGGGTCCAGACACTTGACCGCCACCTCGATATCCAACGCCCCATGCTGTCCGCGGTAGACCACGCCCATACCACCCTGGCCTAGGGTCTCAAAGAGCACGTAGCGCTGATCGAGAACCTTATAGCCCTCAATCGTGGGCACGTCCCTGAGCAGGGGATCCGCCAGGGGATCCAGACGAGATTCGGATTTCTTAGCGGCGGACATACAGGGCTACGCGGCGGAAAGGGCAGCTGTGGTTGGGAGACTTAGTTCGGCTAGTGGGTCCATTGTACTGTCGGCCTCCCTAGCTTTCCTGGGCCAAGCCAAATGCATCAAGAACGGCTCCTTCGGCTCGGCTTACCAGGAATACGTTTTGCCGGTGCCGCCGATCTCAAACCCGGGGAGACCTAGGGCCAGCAGCTCCCGCACCAGGGTCGCCCGGTAGCGGGGCTTGAGGTGGACCGCCAGGAAATGAACTTCCCGGCCGAGCTTCTTCCACTCGGCAGCGAACTGTTCCGGTGTCAGATGCAGAGCGTCCTGCGCCAACTGTCGCAGTTCGTTGGGAAAGGCGGCTTCGAGGAAGACCGCTACTAGGTTCTCACGACCCCGGGCGAGCTCCCACAGTCGCTCCGTCGGCCCGGTGTCTCCACCGATCACGACACTCTGTTCGCCGTCATCAATCAGGAACGAGAGGGTTGGCACGGTGTGATTCATCTCCACCGGAAGAATGTTCAGGCCCTCGATCTCGATTGGCTCCTCGGGGCGCAGTTCGCGCAGGACAACGGCCGGTCCGGAAGCGACTCGAAAGACATCGAGGGTGGGATAGATTCGGTCGTTGAACAAATCGCTCTCGATGCATTCGAGCACAGCAGCATTGCCCCACACGACCAGGGGTTCGCGCCTATCGCTGAGGGTGTTCTCGACGAGCACCGGCAGGGATGCCACATGGTCCGAGTGGGTGTGCGTCAGGAGCACATGGCGCACGGCCGCCTGCTCCTTGAGATTCGACTGGTAGCCGATCGATCCCGCGTCCACCGCCAGGAATTCGTTGATCAAGTAACTGGTCGCGTACTGCAACTCCTCCCTCGATCCCATCGAGGAAGGAAGCAGTCGCACCCTTAGCTTGTCCCGGCCGTCTCCCATCGGGATCAAGGGTAGCGAGGCGATGGGGCTCAAGCTTGTCCTGAAATGATCTCCACCTCAGAAATCAGCCGGAGGGCCTCCGTGGTCGACCCAGTGGCGCTCACACGTCCTGGAAAGGGGCTCGGCCACGGCGGTGGATAGATTCATTGCCCCCCTCCCCGAGGACTCCATGGTTGCAGGCCGATCGGAGTCGCCTCCCGCGACGCCCCAACCTCTACATCACCCATGGCTCGAAGCGCGGCACTCCTGTTGGTTCTCGCAGTCCTTCTGTTCGTGCTCCTGCCTAAACCCCAGGCGGGAGACGCGGTAAATGCCAAAACAGAAAGCGCCACTCCAGAGCCTGCCACCGAAACCCCTGCGTAAGCCCAATGTCTCGCCGTCAACTGTGACCATCGACCCGATCAGCTGACTCAAGAATTGCCGCAACCCGCTGTACCCGGTGCGCTAGCTCACCATCGACCTGTCCATGGTCCGACGGAAGCGCAGTCGCGTCCAGACACACATGTATCGCACGACCACCGTCACGCTCCCGTTTGCCATATTCCCGTTTGCCATGACGCTGTGCCTTAGTACTTCCTCCGGCGTACAGGAAACAGTGGAACCGGTGATGCCAAGGCTGTCCCAGGACAAGTCTCGCCTGGAGCGGCACGAGCGCAGCTTCCTCGGGATCAACCGCGACGAGAACTACGACGCCCACCTGGACATCACAGTCTCCTTCAAGGTGCAACTGGCAGACGAGCGTAGCTGGGGCGGCCTGACTCCCTACGTGACCCTCTCGGCACGGTTCTCCCAATATATATTCGGAGCGCAGTCCAGCCCCGTCATTGGGCGCCGCTTCAACCCTGAGTTCGTACTGCGTTACACCGACAAGTCACAGGACAATGCAGATAGTGCGGACAGCGCGAATAACGGTGACAAGCTGAATACCCTCGACGTCGGCTACGGGCACGAATCCAACGGCCAGGGGATCGACTCCGTGGCGGAGTTCAATGCCCGGAAACGAAGCCTGCAACTCGACGGGGAAGACGAGGACTTCGCCCGCAAGAACCTCAGTCGCGGCTGGGACTACATCGGATTCACTTGGATACGCAACCTGCCTCCAAGGCGTACATCGAGAGCGCGCACCTTCCTCAAGCTGCGCTACTTTCTGGAGACTGGATTGCTGCAGGACGGAGCCGAGGAATACTACTCCTTTGAGGGCGGCATCGATCCCGGTGGACGCGCGCACTACGACGGCGTTGGCCTATGGCTCCGGAGCGAATTCTCCAGCACGACTCTCGGCGACTGGCACACAGCCATCGGTTACGAGACCGGGTACCGAGACGCCTTTGAGCACAGTACGCTCAAGCTAGAGCTATCCAACCACAACCTGCGCCTGCCCATCAGCATTTGGGCACGTACAGGCTACAACAGTGATCTCGCCAGCTACTACGAACGCTCGACGAGCATCGGAATCGGGATTGAGTTCTAAGGCAGGGGCGGCCAGCGCGGGCCGCCCTGCCAGTCACCCAACGATATCCGCGAGTTCCTTGGCCTTGATCGGTCCGGAGGCGACGACGCAGGCGTTTTGGGGGAAGAGATGCTTGGCGGCAGCGCTCTGCACATCCGCGATGGTGACCGCCTTAATGTCGCGCAGGAGGTCCGCGATATAGGTGTCCGGCAGTCCGTTGCGGTGGGCAGAAATCATGGCGTTGACGCGGCGCGATGATCGTTCGAAACCGAGGGCGAAGCTTCCGGTCAGGTAGCTGATGGCCAGCTCCAGCTCCTCCGCCGCAACGGGTTCGTTCTGGATGCGCT
>JBLHLB010000094.1:0-11950 GCA_047618505.1 Planctomycetota bacterium | reverse complement strand
GCCGCTTTGCCAGCACCCTTGCAGTTTGCTTGGGGTTGGGTTTTTCCCTGCAGGAGGCGGCGCGGGTGGCGGGGGAATGTGTGCTCCAAAGGATGGCGAAGCGAAAGAGTGGTGGACTGGTTGAGGGGTGAAATCGGGATTTGAATGCCACCGAAGGGTGTCCCCAGGGGTCATTGGGTGGAGGGAGGGGGTGGTGGGCCACGTGATCGCAGCCCCCTTCAAAAAAGCCCTCCGCTCGAACTTGCCTTCCGCCCACAGCAGGATATTCTTTGCGCCCCGAGAGCGGCTGTAGCTCAGTGGTAGAGCGCAACCTTGCCAAGGTTGATGTCGAGAGTTCGAATCTCTTCAGCCGCTCCACTCTCGGGACCCGCTGAGTGGCGTCTGCGGGCTGTGGGGCTGGGTCTTGACGGATGTCGAGGGGGTGGGGAGCGGAAGCAGCGCCTGAAGCGCCGCTTTGCGTACACCCCTCTGAGGACACCTGTGCACGATCTTCCCCGGTGGTCCCGGTAAGATCTCGGGAAGCTCCGGGGGACTCTCCGACTGCTATGCGCATTTCCTCCACAATCTGGGGGGCCTCGGTAGGACCCGGCAGGGGAAGCTTGGGAAGACGGTCCACCCACGTGCGCAGGTCGAGGAATTCCCGGTCGTTGTAGACCCGTTCACTCAACGTGTCGCCGGCGTGACGCATCCACGCGCTTCCGATGACCTGGGATGCCCCAGCGTCATAGAGCCAGGTGCAGCCCGTTCTCCGCAGGGACCGGCGGCAGCCGATCTTCACCGTGCGATGTTACGGAGCACTCGCTTCCAGGGCGATTGATGAGGCCGGACACGCGTCGGAAGTACGCGTTGCTCCGGACCAGGTAATCGGTGGGAAGCCCGCAGTTGTTCGCTGGCTCGGGCATCACCCGTGAGCCGATCAGCGAGAACAGGATTACCAAACGATGGAGGCCTACGACGACGAGAGCCGTCGGTAGGGCAATCACCAAGTGGTGGGACGATCCTGTTCGGCCGGCCAGGGCCGTTGCCGCTAGACCTAGAAGGGCCAAGCCCAGGAGCGATAAATAGTCTTGAGGCATCCGCATGGCGAAGTAGGCGGATGTTTGCCGCCTAGGGGAGCCATGGGCCAGGTGCGGCCTAGGAAAAACTGCTAGGGGGAGCAGGAGGTCACCAGGCAGGGACCCGGCTGTCCCTCAGTCGTCCGTCTGATCCCAGAGGCGATAGGGGTCATCCAGTCGCTTCATTTCGGACAGCAGCAGGGCCTCGAGCTCCGCCAACTTCTCCCGATAGCGCGGATCACCCGCCAGATTCACCTGCTCAATCTCGGGCTGATTCCCCGTCATTGAGACGACGCCGGTTTCATGGTGCTGGACCAGCAACTCGTCGGGGTTCTCCGCCAGGTTGAAGAGCTGCGTTTCGCGCACCTTGCCGTCCAAGACGTCGACCTTGATTAGCTTCCAATCACCCTGGCGGACGCTGCGCATGCCCGGCTTGGTCCCTCCGTTGTAGACGCCGAAGAGAACGTCCCGAACGACTTCCCGTCGCCCCTCTAGCACACCCCTAAAGCTGAGGCCTTCGTTGCTACTAGGTGCATCGATCCCAGCCAAGTCAGAGAGCGTCGCCAATGTATCGAGTAGATACACATTGCCCTGGGCGCGCGAGCCCGCGGCGATCCCCGGACCCTTCACGATCATGGGGACACGCCAGGTGTGCTCATAGAGATTCTGCTTGCCCTGCAAACCATGCCGCCCGACGGCAATACCGTGGTCCGAGGTGTAGACGATGTAGGTGTTGTCTAACTCGCCCATGGCTTCGAGCCTGTCGAGCACGCGCCCAACCTGGGTGTCAATGTTTTCGTTGCAGGCGAATTCGCGCCCAATCTCGTTTCGAATGGTCGGCTCATCACGGCGCTCCATCACGCCCTGAACCTTGACCTCATCGCGCAATCCCGGGTGCCCGTGGGGGAAGGGGTGCGCGGGCAGATAGTTAGACGGTAGCGGGGGCGAGAGGGGGTTCGCCACTTCGGGGACCGTGTCGTTGGAGGCGCCATATTTCGCGAGCAACTCCGGCTTTCCCCAACGCGGGTCATGGGGGTGCGAAAAACCAAGGTAGATCAAGAAGGGATCAGCCGCATCACCCGCGGCACGATCCCCAAGGAACTCCAGGACCTGCTCGGCATGCCACGCGCTGCCATCCTCATCGGTCGGCCCACGCTTGGTCGCCTCACGATTCACAGTGAACTGACTGTTCGCGGCCCCATAGCTATTGCCGCGCTTGCAGGTGCGCATCGTGTCGTACTGCGCCGCATTGAATACAGCACCTAGGGTTTGTTCAGGCAGGTCAGTGGGGCAAAGCGGGTTTGCTCCAGCGCCGGAGACCCCGTTTCGCGGCAGATGCCAAAGCGTTCGCCCGGACATGATCATGTGCCGCGAGGGTGTGCAAACCGCGCCGGACCAAGACCCCATGTGGTAGGCGCCGTCGATGGTCATGCCCTCGGCCGCAAGGCGATCGATGACCGGTGTTTGAAGAGTCGACTCGGAATTGTAGACCCCGAGATCAAAGGGCGATTGGTCGTCCACCAGGATGAACAGAATATTGGGCCGCACGGGGGGCGTGCTCTGCCCGCGACCAAGGGGCTGCACGGTTAGGCAAAGGAGCAGAGTCAGGCTGGCGCGGACAATCAACATAGGGAAGATCCGGTGGAGGTCGGTGTGCGCCGCGGCGACCAGCATCAGTCGTGCGGAGAATCCTAAGCCTACACCGGCCCGTCAGATCGTTTGCTCGGCCAGCCAGGAATACCATTGGGACTGCAACTGCCAGTCGGGAACGACCTCAGCGAAGAGTGCTTCGTTCAGCGCGTTGACTTCCCGCGACTCGAAGGCACCAAAGCGGCTCGTGCCATTGGGCCGGTGTTCTTCGCCCCCGCGAAACAGCCGTTCTGAGTAGGCCAAGAGACCCGTGACTGTGCTCGTTTCGCTACGCCTGCCGCCGATGACGAAAAGACTTTGCATGGTCTTCGCTGCGTTGACGTTCCGCCGGAGTCTCTAGAGATAGAGACCGCTTCCAACCCCTCTCCTGGGCCTCTAGGAAGAGGCTTTTCCGCATTTGGCACCAGGCCGTCCCGCGCCCGTGACCAAGAGCTCGGGGCAACCTGGGGCCCCGGAATGTACTACTCGCCCTTCTTGGCGACGATCAGCATACGCACACCGTTCAAGTGGTCCCAGGCCGCATGCTTGCGCTGATACTTATTGAAGATCATTTCCTCGAGATCTTCGAGGTCCTCGAGGTCGGGATCTTCGTGGTCCGTCCACTCCTCTTCATCCCCAATGCGTGAGGAGAACTTCCATTGGGACCCGAAGAGCTGAGCCTGAACCTGGCGCTTTTGGCCGTCATCCGTGAGGGTCTTCCAGACATAGAGATTGCGGGTGCGCTTGGACATCGTGGGCGCAGGGTAGCAACTTCGCGTCCCCTGGGAGGGGCTGCCCCCTGGATGCGGTGAATTTGATGCGCTTCGGCTAGCATGCCAGGCATGCATCGAAGATCACTCCTAAAGGGCGGTCTCGCGGCCGCAAGTCTCGGTGCCGTTTCCCCCCTGGCACTTGGACAGGACCCCAGCCCGCGGCAGGGGGCCGGGCGCTTCAAATTGAAGTATGCGCCACACTTTGGCATGTTCCGGAATCACGCCGGTAACGACTTGGCGGATCAGCTGAAGTTCATGCACGACGAAGGCTTCGAAGCCTTCGAGGACAATGGCTTGGCCAAGCGTTCCGAGGCGGATCAGGCCATCATCGGGCAAACCCTGCGCGACCTCGGCATGACCATGGGTGTCTTCGTCATCCACGGGGGCTCCGGGGGGCCAACCCTCGCGTCACGCGATCCTGAGGTGTGGAGGGGGATCGAAGGTGACCTCAAGCGGGGGATAAAAGTGCTCGAGCACGTCGATGCCAAGTGGTGCACCGTTGTGCCCGGCACCTATCACAAGAAGGAAGAGATGGGGTTCCAGAGGGCCACTGCGATCGACAACTTGCGCCGCGCCGCAGACATACTTGCACCCGCTAAATTGACGGCAGTCTTGGAGCCCCTCAACCCCTACGTGGATCACCCGGGTCTCTTCCTAACGGAAATCCCCCAGGCCTTTGCCATCTGCCGCGCGGTGAACAGTCCCTTTATCAAGATCCTCGACGATCTCTATCACCAGCAGGTCACTGAGGGCAACTTGATCAGGAACATCGATCGCGCCTGGAGTGAGATCGCCTACTTCCAGGTTGGAGACAACCCCGGACGCAAGGAGCCCACCACGGGCGAGATCAACTACCGCAACATCTTCCGCCATCTGCACCAGAAGGGTTGGGAGGGAGTCATCGGCATGGAGCACGGCAACTCCCGCGGTGGCAAGGAAGGCGAGCGTGCGGTGATCGACGCCTAGCAGCCCGTTGAAAAACAGCAACTCCTCGCTCGGCCCCCACAAATCGCCTGGCTGCGTTGTCGGAACCACCCGTGTAGGTACAGCTACGCGGAGAACCCGACGCCTTGCCAGGCAATTTGTGGAGACCAACCGAGAAGCTGCTGTTTTTCAACGGACTGCTATGTTGCTGTCGACAACTTCTAGTCGAACTGGGCCAATAGAACCCATTCGCTTTGCCGTCCGGGGTTTCCTCAGTGTTTAGAACTGGGGAGACTCCGGACGGCATTGCAATCGGGCTTTGCTAGTGCCCGCTCGGTCCCATGCTTCCGCGCGGGATGCGTATGCGCGCTACGAGTTCCTGCACCTCCTGCGGCGGCGGGGGAGTGAAGCGCGAGACAACGATTGCCACCAGGAAGTTGAGCAACATGCCAATGGTGCCAATACCTGTGGCCGAGATGCCGAAGAGCCAGTGCTCCGCGTTATCCAACTCCGTGTGCATGAATTTGAACCAGATGATGTAACCGGCCGTAAAGAGGATGCCGGTCAACATGCCGGCTATGGCCCCCTCACGATTCATGCGCTTGGAGAAGATCCCCATCAGGATCACCGGGAAGAAGCTCGAGGCCGCGAGCCCAAAGGCGAAGGCCACGACTTCGGCGACGAAGCCGGGGGGGTGGATGCCCAGGACGCCTGCGACGCAGACGGCGACGGCGGCGCTGAGGCGAGCGGCGAAAAGTTCGCGCTTCTCACTGATCTCGGGGAAGAAGCAGCGCTTCAAGAGGTCGTGACTGACCGCGGAGGAGACCACCAGAAGGAGGCCAGCTGCGGTGGATAGCGCAGCGGCCAAGCCGCCGGCTGCCACCAGCCCGATGACCCAGTTCGGCAATGCCGCGATCTCGGGGTTGGCCAGCACCATGATGTCGCGGTCGATGTAGAGCTCGTTCTCGTTCTCTGTGATCGCGTTGCTAATGAGCCGCTGTCCGTGGTCGCCACGCCCGTCGCCCGCGGGATTGCGGGAGGGCGCTAGAAACGCAGGTTTGCCCTCAAAGGCGTCCCCCGGTCGATACTGAACCTGACCATCTCCGTTCTTGTCGACCCAGGCGATCAGATCCGTGTCCTCCCAGTTGTGGAACCAATCGGGGATGACTGGCCCGCTCGTGGGCTCGACCGTGCTTGTTTCGGCGGTGGTAGGCTCGGCGGCGTAGGTCGCGCCTTCCACGCTGTCGATCAAGTTCGTGCGCGCAAAGACGGCAATTGCCGGTGCGGTCGTGTAGAGGATTGCGATGAAGAGTAGCGCCCACCCGGCCGTGACGCGCGCATCACGAACGCGCGGGACGGTGTAGAAGCGAATGATCACGTGGGGCAATCCCGCTGTGCCAACCATCAGGGCAGCGGTGATGCAAATTGTGTCGAGCATTGGCCGAGTCACGGCCGTGTACTCCGCAAAGCCAAGGTCGCGATGTAGTCCATCCAAACGCGCCAGCAGCGACACTCCGTCCGCTCCGACTCCCCCGAAGCCGATCTGGGGGATCGGGTTCCCCGACATCATCAGGGAAATGAAGATCGCCGGTACCATGAAGGCGAAGATCAACACGCAGTACTGCGCCACCTGGGTGTAAGTGATGCCCTTCATCCCGCCGAGGACCGCGTAGAAGAACACGATCGCCATACCGATGAAGACGCCTTCGGTTATGGGCACTTCGAGGAAGCGACTAAAGACAATACCAACGCCGCGCATTTGCCCCGCAACGTAGGTGAACGAGACGAAGATGGCACAGAAGACGGCCACCAGTCGTGCCGTTTGAGAGTAGTAGCGGTCACCGACGAAGTCCGGCACTGTGAACTTGCCGAACTTGCGCAGGTAGGGAGCCAGGAGCAACGCCAACAGGACGTAGCCGCCGGTCCATCCCATCAGGTAAACAGAGCCGCTGTAGCCCTGGAAGGAGATGATCCCCGCCATGCCGATGAAGGAGGCTGCCGACATCCAATCCGCGGCGGTGGCCATGCCGTTGGCCAGGGGCGAGATGCCCGCGCCGGCCACGTAGAATTCCTTCGTTGAGGAGGCCTTGGCCTTGATGGCTATGCCGATGTAGAGCGCAAAGGAAAGCCCGACGATTAGATAGGTCCATGCTTGAACACTCATGGATCAATCCTCCTGAACGCCGTGTTCTTGGTCGAGGCGCGTCATCAAACGCACGTAAACCAGTATCAAGAGACAGAAGCAATAGATCGATCCCTGCTGTGCAAACCAGAACCCGAGTTTGAAGCTAGTCCCCGGTAGCGTGTACCGATTCAGTTGCTCAACAAAGATGATCCCGCAACCGAAGGAAACGAGGAACCAGATACTCAGCAGTATTGCCAGGTACTGGAGATTGCGTCGCCAATAGGCGCTCGCCTGGGAGGGCTCAGTCATCGTCGAGGGCCGTTGATCTTCGGGGGTCTTCCGCGGGTGGCGCCAGAGGCCTCCTCCATTGCGCGGAATGGGAGGAGCTGGCGTGTGGCTTAGTCTGTTGATGGCGCGGGCCTTTGTCGACCTGCTCGGATTCGAATTCCCTACAGAGATCGACCCGGAGGACTTTCTGTGGCTGTGGGGGACTTCCCGGTAGGATAAGGCGATGATTACGCGCCGCAGCCTACTTCGTACAGGTGCCACGATTGGCGCCGCCTCGCTCCTACCTCGCAGCTCACACGCACTGGGACGCGCTCGACCTGGCCTGGACGACAAGCTCAAGTTGGGAATCGTCGGTGTTGCGAATCGCGCGGCGTCGAATCTTGCGGGGGTGAGTGGTGAGCAAATCGTAGCCCTCTGCGACATCGATTCGAACTACCTGAATAAAGTCGCCACGGCGCACCCCGGTGCCGTGCTCTACCGAGACTTCCGCGCGATGTTGGCGGCCGAAAAGCTCGATGCGGTCGTCGTCAGCACGGCGGATCACACCCACGCACCGGCGACATTGATGGCCCTTGAGCAGGGCCTTGATGTCTACTGCGAGAAACCCCTTACGCACAGTGTCGCCGAAGCGCGACTCGTAGCCGAGACTGCACGTCGCAAGGGGGCGGTGACCCAAATGGGCACACAGATCCACTCTGGTGCGAACTACCGGCGCGTTGTGGAGCTTGTGCGTAGCGGTGCCATCGGTTCCGTGCGCGAGTGCCACGCCTGGGTCGGGAAGGCCTGGGGTGGGGGCGAGCGTCCCACGGATACTCCGCCCGTTCCGGAGCACTTGGCCTACGACCTATGGCTGGGGCCGGCGCCGGAACGTCCCTATCATCCGACCTACCTGCCTGCCAACTGGCGACGTTGGTGGGACTTCGGCGGAGGGACCTTGGGTGACATGGGGTGTCACCTGCTCGACCTGGCCTTTTGGGCTTTGGAGCTGCGCCACCCGGTGCACGTGTCAGCGGAAGGTCCGCCGGTGCACCTGGAAACGGCGCCGACTTGGATGCGAGCCAACTGGGAATTCGCCGCACGCAAGGGGGCAGCTCTGGCCCAGAGCGAAGAGGTGCGCGTCCTTCCGGCAGTGAGCCTTCACTGGCACGACGGTGGCGCGCTTCCGCCCCAGATGGAGGCAGGCACGGTTCCCAAGTGGGGCTCGGGCGTGCTCTTTGTTGGAGACAAGGGCATGCTGCTGGCCGACTACGGACGCATCCAGCTCCTACCGGATGACAAGTTCAAGAATCACGCGGCGCCCACACCCTGGATCGCGGATTCCATCGGTCACTACCAAGAGTGGATTCAGGCCTGCAAGGCGCGCACGGAAACGACCTGCAACTTCGACTACTCCGGTGCCCTGACCGAAACGGTTTTGCTTGGCAATGTCGCCTATCGAAGCGGTGCGAAGTTCGATTGGGACGCCGCGAGCATGAAGGCCAGCACCGAGCAAGCGCAGCAATTCATAGGGCGCGAATACCGCGACGGCTGGGATTGAGCAGAAGGGCGCACGCGTAAATGCAGCACAGGGGCCGCCCATCACCCGGGGGGCCCTTGATTTGTGTTCGCGGTGGGGGACCTTATGGGTTTGGGCAACCCACCTTGGATGAGGGCTCATTCCCAATAAGAATCTTTAGCCGACGACTCGCTATCTAACGCCCCGGGATACTCAGCTCGGTCTGTAGCGCCCATCTGTAGGCTTCTATCTGTGGGCTCCTAGCGGGGGCGCTACTTTGCGGCCGCGGCCCAGTCTTCCGCTTCGATCCAATAGATCTTTCCAAAGCCACCGATGAATCGGATGCGCTTGGGCTGCAACACCCAGAACTGAAAGCCGTGGGTGCCGGCGAACTGGCGGCTGGCGGGGAAGAGCTCGAAGTAGGCTTCGCCCACCGCGTCGACAGCCTCGGCGGAGACCGGTGCGGCGTCCGCCAGGAGGCTGATACGTGCACCTGCCTGCGGATCGTCAGCGACCGCTTCGACCACCGTCAAGCAGGTCCGCGCGTCGGCGGAGAGGTTCTTGTAGTGCTGCGAAATCGTGCTGATGTAAATCACCGGCGCGCCCGAATCCAGGGTCACGTAGGGCACAACCGAACCAAAGGGATAGCCCTCCACGACAACCGAGGTGGTGGAGAGAATTCCGCTGCTGGCTTCGCGCCAGAGTTTCAGGACATCTTGCATGACGTCAGTTTGACAACCGGAGTTCGGCCTGCGGTGGGGGAAAGTGGAAAGGACTCATGGCGTGCACCACAGATCCCAATCAAAGGCCGCCGATCGGCTCGGGGAATGCATGGGAGGCGCGGCCTATTCAGCACGCTAAACGGCGGCCTCCTGTCACCCTTGGCATCGACCGCAAGCTGTCGCTGGCGGACTCTCCCTGATGCCGAACTCCTGGCCTGGGTCCACGGCCTCCGCGCTGACTTACAGACCAACCTGGGCGGGTCACAGGGAGGGCGAGTGCACGGTCATGGCTGGGGGGGCGTGGATTGCTTGCAAAGATTCATCTCTGCCAGGGTGATGAAGTGTCCCCCGGGGCTGCGTACTCCGATCTCGGTCGAGCCGTAAAAAGTCTGCCTACGCGGCATGACAACTTCGGTGCTCCCCAGGCGTGCGCTGAGCACATCGAGGTTTTCCACCTCAAGGAACAGATAGCTGCTTTGGCCCCGCGCCCCATCCACAAGTTTCGGCATGTCCTCGGCCAAGCTTGCGTAGCTCTGCAGCATGACCTCCACCGAATTCTGCGCGAGCATGACAAAGCCCAGGCGATCCCCGGCCGGAATGCTCGCTCCGACTGTGAAGCCCAAGGTGTCAACCCAGAAGGGCAGGCAGGCTTCAATCGCCTCGCAGTAGAGAACCGGCGTGAGCTTCCGAAACTTGGGAGTGTCGTTCATGTTGAATTCTCGTTGCGGATCGGCGATGGAGAGCACCGACCGCTACTGCTTGAAGAGCTCAGAGCGTAGTGCCTTCTTGGCTGTCTTCTCGCGCAGGTCCATGAATAGCCCGACGTTTTCGGTGGGCACAAAGGAAGTGTTCCCGCGCCCGCCCAGGCTCTCCGCGTCGCCGTAGTCATCGGCGTCCCCGCCCAGATCGATCATGACTCCGATCGAGGGCTTGTCGTGGTATTCAAAGCCCCCGGTGCCGCCGCGGGACTGTCGCCCGGCGCGGTAGATGTCCTTGCCAGCGCCGTCCACGAAGACAGCGATGCCGGTCTGCGCGGCGCCCCCCAGACCGAGGTCGCCCACAAGGTAGTCGTCATCGCCCTTGTCATCGAGGAACCAACCGACGCCCTCATCCCATGCCATTCCCGTGTGTGCCACGGAGCGGCAGCGATAGGTATCGTTCCCGGCCGCATCCCACCGGACGCCAACGGCCTGGTGCACGCCGAAGCCTTGGGAATAGCGATAGCCGTGATTCTCGTCATCGCCGCCGTCGTCGTACATCAACCCGTAGGCGAAGTAGTAGCCGCCGCCCTGGCTGAAATTACCCGATTGGTAGCGGTCCTCTCCATCGCCGAGATCGATCAATGCTGCGATCCCACCGGAGATATTGGAGCGATGTCCCGCTGAATATCCCTGGGATGCACCGTGGTAGCTTTCGGGCCCGGAGTTTCCGTAGACGTCCGGCCAATGCAGATCCGCCAGGTACGTGTCGTTGCCTTCACCGTCTACGAGCGCCGCAAACCCACAGCCCAAACCGCCGCCCTGGGCATAGGCCCAGGCGCTGTAGCTGTCGTCCCCGGCGAGGTCATAGAGCAGTCCAACCCCTGCTGTCGCGTGGCCCTGTCCGTAGTCTTCGAGCCGATAAGTATCGTCGCCGGTCACATCCATCAGCAGCGCAAAGCCAAGCACGCTGGACCCCTGGGAATGGCGGGTTGATGTGTAGCGATCCGCACCCCTGAGATCGCAGAGAATGGCGACGCCACCGCGCGCGTGGGCCGCCGTTCCAGCAAAGGCGTCGTCGCCGCGTAGATCGAGAACAAGGCTCGCGAGCATGTCGCTAGAGTCGACCACTGCCGCCCGTGCGTAGGTGTCGTTTCCGCCGAGGTCAATGATGAGGGCAGCGGGGGCGTCGTAATTCGTAGGGCGGCGCCCACCTAGGACGACCAACTCCTCGGGCGAGCTACCGACGATCGCAACAATGTCGCCCGCGAAGCCGCTGCGTTTCGGGTTGTCGCTTTCAATATTCCGAAGTCGTGCCCCCAGGCCGTTGCGAAAGTCCTCCCCCGTGAGGCGCAGGAGCGCGCGTGCCACCCCGAGCTGCAACTCCCGGTCGACGGGCATGTCCCCCAGGATCGTTCCCGCCCAACTCTCAAGGAAGGCGGCGTCCTCCGGGCTGAGCCCCTCGGTGGGGGAATGCGAGCCATACCAGACCTGGGCGAAGTCCATCGAGCGCTCAAACAGCATTTCATGGGCAGCACCGTCGCCGTCCTGAAGGCCAGCGATGGCCTCAACGAGGATCGCGTGGGACGTCGCCATGTAGGCGCTCAGCTCCCCGAGCAACGCTCGTCCGGTGAGCTCTGGATTTGCAATCGACGTCCAAAGGTCATCGAGCTCCACCAGGCCCGGGTGATCGGGAAGTTCCAGGTCGAGCCAGTCCGCGATACCGGGCATGACATCCGCCAGGTCCTGGGCCTTCCTGCCCACCGGCTGCGACAGGAGGTCGCGTAACTCGCGGGCTAGGAGCGGCGGCGCCCAGGGTTCGGCGAGTCCGCGCAATACTCGGGAGAGCTTGTTCCTTGCCGGCCGAACCCCTGCCGCGCCGGTCATGTGTCGTAGCACAGCATCCGCCGGTTCCTCCATCCCCGCGACGCTGATCGCGCGCTCCACCAAAGTCCAAACAGGAACATCCTCCTGCGCCACGGTCACCGTCGAAAACGCGAGGGTCAATAGCAGCGGGGTCTTGAGTCTCATCCTGCCATTGTAGCGGGAACGGGTGTCCGTACGTGAACTCGCCCGGCACCCCTGGATCAAAGCAACAGCGCGCCCGAACACAAGCGCGTCCAACAGAGAGAGAAGGGGATACAAAGTGAAGGAAGCAAAGAGAGAAGAAAGCAAAGAGAGAAGGGGGGGGGGGGGGGGGGGGGGGGGGGCCCGGGGGTGGGTGTGGGGGCGCGGGGGGGC
>JBLHLB010000093.1:0-11984 GCA_047618505.1 Planctomycetota bacterium | reverse complement strand
AGATCGAACGGCATGCTCCATTCTGCTCGCCTCGGATAAGCGCCCTTCCTCCGTCGGTAGGACTACATCTTGGAAGTACAAGAAGCCGAGGACCAAAGCCGCCGCAGCACTCAGTCCCGAGAACCACGGCGAGCTCAAGAGGCGACCGCGGGGCGCCGCTCCTGATGTGCTGGGCGCACCACCGAAGTTTGCCTGTTCTGCGCCAGCCGCCGCCAAGATCGCCGCCCGTTGCGTTGCACTCAAGGGCGCAACCTCGGGTGCGCTCGCCAGCGTGTTCTCCAGCGTGCGGCCAAGTCCCTGGAGCGCTTCGACGTGGGCCCGCGCCGCTTCATCGCCCTCCAGCATGGACTCCACCTCGACCCGTTCCGCGGGCGTCAATTCACCCAGGGCATAGGCGGTCAAGCGCTGGTCGTCTTCCGGAAGTTGGGCCTCGTTCGTCCTGTTCTGTGCATCTTTCATTGTGTTGCTCCTCCGAGACTTCCTTCGCTGTTGTTCATCATTCCGCTGCTCAACAATCCACTGCTTGCCACCCCTGGACCTGCCACCCCAGGATCTGGCGCCCCAACCCCCAGCCGTTCCCGCAAGGCCTTCAGACCGTGGTGCAACAGCCAGCCGACATTGCCGGCCGAAGTCTCCATCGCCGCGGCGATTTCCCCATAGGAAAGGCCCTGTTGAAACTTGAGTTTCAGGGCCTCCCTTTGCTTTTCCGGTAGTCGTGCGATGGTTCCGAGAACGTTGCCGACCTCGTCGGCCTTCTCGGCGGTTTGGTCGGGGGTGGGATTCGAATCCACACGGTCTTCACCGACACCATTGGCGAGCTCTCTCATGCGTCTTTCCTTGCGTCTGACGTCCAAGGCCTGGTTTCGGCACACAGTGTGCAGCCAGGCCGCGAGGTGGTCTTCCACTTCACCGCGACGTGCGCGG
Organism: Planctomycetota bacterium; assembly: GCA_047618505.1. Classification (GTDB taxonomy): domain Bacteria; phylum Planctomycetota; class UBA1135; order UBA1135; genus JBLHLB01. The sequence continues at coordinate 11,060 of JBLHLB010000093.1, read as the reverse complement.
CAGAGTCGGAGGAAGACCTCTTGGACCACATCCTGGGCTCGTTCGGCATCACCTGTGATGCGTCCCGCTAGGGCCAAGAGGGAAGGCTCAAACTCATCGAGCGCGGCCAGAACAACTTCCCGCGTGGGCGGTTCGTCCTGGTCGCGCTCGTCATTTTTGCGCTGCATGTCTTGGTTCTTGGTTCCCATGGTCTGGTGCGTCCGTCTCCCCGACGGGGGAGGGGGCCTGAGTCTTGGGGATAGTTGGAAAGAATCGAGAGCAGGGGGAGATCGGCCCCCCGCTGGCATTATCGTGGCCCAATGACAGCTCCGATCCGACGCCTATGCGTGTTCTGTGGCGCCCACGTTGGCACAAAGCCTCTCTTCGCCGAAATAGCCCGTGAGACGGGGCGCCTTGTGGCCGAGCGTGGCTGGGCACTCGTTACCGGGGGGGGCGGCACGGGCTTGATGGGGGCGGTGGCCGAGGGTGCCCTCGCGGCCGGCGGCGAGGTCATCGGGGTGATTCCCAAGCAACTGGAGGAGCGCGAGTTGGCACACCGCGGCCTGACGGAGCTCCACACCGTGGAATCAATGCACTCGCGCAAAGAGCTCATGCACAGCCTCTCCCAGGCCTTTGTGACCCTGCCCGGCGGCATGGGAAGCCTGGACGAGGTCTTTGAGGCCCTGACCTGGGCCCAGCTCGGCCTGCACGCCAAGCCCGTGGGATTCGTCAGTGTCGAGGGCTTCTGGGATCCGCTCCTGGCCCAGCTCGATCAGTGCGTCGAGCAGGGCTTCCTCAAGCCAGAGCAGAGGGGACGCATCCTGGTGGCCTCAGCCCCGGGACCGCTCCTGGAGGCCATGGATTCGTGGGAGCCCCCGGCACCACTCTGGTCCTGATCTGGTCCTGATCTGGTCCTGATCTGGTTCTGAGCGCTGATCTTCGACTCGGCTGACCGGACCCGGCAGCCAGTTTGGACCGGGAAGCCCGTTCGGACCCGGAAGAGAGTTCCTGGGTGATGGGAATCGCCCTCGGGAATCCTCGGCTTCCCAGGTCTTTCCCCCGAGCGTGGTACCCTTCCCTGTTGGCTGGCTAGAGCCCCGGAGGCTCCTTGCTCGGATGCTTCTCCGCACCCACCCGGCTACTTCAGCGCTGAAAAAGCCCCGCTCATCATGTTCTCCAAAATGACTGCTTCAAGCCTGGGACGAATCCCCGGGCCTCTTGTTTCCACTTTCGCGACCTCGGCCGCCGTCTTGGCGATGCTCCTTGGGACACCCAGTTCGGCCCAAAACGCCCGACCGCCCGTGGACCTTCAACCGAGTGTGAACAGTGTCGGATCGCGCGTCGCTGTGGACACCGATGGAGACCTGACAGCGGTGGTGTGGGTGGACGAGGTTCTGTTGCAGGTCTTCTGCTCCGTCTCCGATGGGCGCGGCGCCCAGTGGAGTACCCCGGAGCGAGTCGACGAGGGATTGCACTCCGGCGGGACTTTCCCTCTGACATTCCTGCATGAGACTTCAGTGCAGGTGCGCGGGCAGAATATCTACGTTTCTTGGAGAGAGCTTGGTCTGCAGACGGGCAACGGGCATGTCATGTTTGCCAGCTCGACGAACGCTGGGGCGAGCTTCCTGCCAGAGATCACCTTGGACGATGGACTTGCCAATCAAGCCAAGACTCCGCGCTCGATCATGGCGGTTTCCGCGGATCCCGCAGGCGATCACATCTACATCATGCGTTTGGACTCGAACGCGGTGTTCGCCCCCATGATCCCGAGAGTTGTCGCCTCCCATGACGGCGGACAGTCCTTTGGGTCAGCGGTTTCCATCTCCCTTGTCCCGTCCAGCGGATTCTCCCCGCGCGAGCCGGGTTTGATTGCCGACGGCTACGACGTTCACGCGGTCTGGGCGGACGACCCGGGATCCACGGACGACTTCGAGGTCTACTATCAGTACAGCATCGATGGCGGATTGACATGGTTGGACAACGACATCCTTCTATCTAAGGGCTTCGCGGAGTTGAGCACGAATAGCGAGACCCGCTTCACCTCCCAAGGCGATCAGTTCTTTGTCTCCTACATCGCAACGAACAACGTCACCGGAAGCGATCAATTGCGCTATTCGCGATCCTTTGACGCCGGCCAGACCTGGTCGACGGGGTTGACCGCAATCACGGTTCCAACTGGGTTCTACATCGATGGCGCGACTCCCCATGTGACGGGCAGCGGCAATCTCGTCTTGGCCTGGGAAGACGACACGAGCGGTTCACCCGCTGTCTACGCCTCTGTGCTCCCCCAGGGCGGAAGCGTGTTTGGCGCTCCCGTTAGCTTGTGGAGTAACTCCGGTCTCGGAGGCGCAGAAGCACAGATCGCGAGCCCCGGAACTTCCTTGGAACCGGACACTGTCTTGGTCAGTTTCGACGCAGGCACTGGTCTTAGCGCAGGGGACAACGGGTTTATTCCCTCGGCACTCTCAATCGATGGTGGGCTGTCCTTCAAGCCCGCGGTGGAACTCGACACCCTGCGCGATGGGGACGGCGACTATGTCGTTACTACATACAACGCGATCTACGACAACTATATTGCCGCCTGGCGTGTCTCCGATTCTGGGCTGGATTCCATCCGCAGTGGCGGACTTCGCCCCCAAACTGTTGAGGCCATCGGGGCCGCGAGTGGGGGAACAGCCAGCTTCGACTTCTACGGTTTCGCACCGCCCAGCGGTACAGCGAAGTTTGTGTGGGTCTTGGCCTCCGCTTCCCCCGGCAACTTCGCCCTGCCGTTGATGGACGGTCGCGACATGGGGCTTTCCCCGGATGCGACCTTCCTGGCAACCCTTTCTAACCCCAGCATCTTCAGTGCAGTTGTGGACATGAATGGAGCGGGAGCTACACCGTCGTTTGACGTGAGCGCGCCCACGGGGACGGTGATCTATGTGGCCGGTGTGGCCATTAACCTAGGGCCCCTTTCCCTAGCCGAGATCACGGATGTGATCCCCGTCACCATTCTCTAATCAGCTCCGCTTCGGGCCACCGCCTACACAGGCAGAGTGGATTAGATCGGGCCCCGCAGCCTTCTACTCGTAACCCAACTGAGTCCAGGCTGCACGTTTCTTGATACCCAGGATATCTAGCCAGCGCTCAAGTTGAGCGGCCCTGGGTTTACTACGACCGTGCTCCCAGTTGTAAATCGTCAGGGGGGTCACCCCGACCAGGATGGCGTAGTCGGCGGCCGAGAGCTCGAGGCGCTCGCGCTCCGCATTGATCAGTTTAGGGGTGAACTGTTGCCCCATATCGACGCGTTTTTCCATCGCCGATAGTTGAGTTTGCAGCTCCGCAAGAATGTCATCGTCGCTGCGGTTCGGACCACGCGGACGCCCGCGGCGCTGGCCGGTTTTCTTTGTCACCTTGCCCTTGCGAGTCGCGCTGCCCCGCTGGGCAGTCTTCTTACTGGATTTGCGCTTTGACATGCCAATGTTGGTATCGGTCGGAGTTGACCATGGCCAGTTCGGGAATCATGCCCGAGTCTGGTTTCTGAATTAGTGATGCAATTGTTGGAGTCCAGAGGCTTTTCATTGGGGCCTTTTAATTGAAGCCTTTGAATAGGCGTATTCAACGGGTCCTTCAGCGACCTCCGCGACTCTCTTCTCTATAGGCGTCCCGAAATGATTCGCCCTGGGTAACCCGGTCAAGTGTTCGCTCAGTAGCGGTCAGTTTGGGGTCGGCAGCAGCGGCCTTCAGGGCTTCTGTGTTCCACCTTACGCCCTCGACGGTGCGCGTGACCAAGGGCAACATAGCCGCGATGCGGTCATGGGCCCGGAATAAGGGCGGTTTCAAGAGCTGGAAGTCCCTGTGATAGCCCAGGGGAAGGTCGCGCAAGAGATCAACGACCGCCGCACGATCGGAGACAACCTGGCTGCTGTGGGCACGGATCAGCTCGATCAAGTCGGGGTTTCGCTTGTGGGGCATGAGCGACGAGCCGGTGGATAGTTCAACCGGCAATTGGGTGAATCCGAACTCAGAACTTGTGAAGAGCCAGAGATCAGCTGCCAACTTGCCTAGGTCCAGGGCAATCCCCTCAAGTGCAGTGAGGTAGGCCAATTCAGCCCGGCCGCGCACATGTTGCGTGAGGGTGACAGGCTCTTCGGGAGCTTCGAATCCAAGGGCCTGGGCAACCCCTTTTCGATCGAGGGGCAGGGGAATGCCATAGCCCGCGCCACTGCCGAGGGGGCAGTTGCGAATGCGCATGCGCGTGAGTTCAAACTCCCCAAGGCTGTCGCGCAGAGCCTCGGCATGGGCGCCCGCCCAGAGGGCCAATGTGGAGGGCATTGCCCGGCGTAGGTGGGTGTAGCCCGGCAGCGGTAGGGCGCCGTGCTCATCGATCAGGATCCCGAAGGCGGCAAGTAGCTTTGCCCCCAGACCTTCGACTTCGTTCACCGCAGAGCGCAGCCATAGGCGCATGTCCAGGGCGACTTGATCGTTTCGGCTGCGCCCGGTGTGCAGTCGCTTGCCGGCGTCACCGACGAGTTGGATCAGGCGACGCTCCACCGCCGAATGCACGTCTTCGTCTCCGGGTTCCATGGCCCAGCCGCCCTCACGAAAAGAGACCAGCAGCGTTTCCAGGCCCCGTTGAATCGTCTGGCGGTCGTCCTCTGAGATCAATCCCGCTCGGCCGAGTCCGCCCACGTGGGCTAGGGATCCCTGGATATCGACTTCCACAAGCCGCGCGTCCTGGAGCCAGTCATCGCCGATGGTGAAGGCCATCATCTCCGCATCGATCGGTTCCCCACGATCCCAGATGGGCGGGTGAAAGCGCGGCTCACTGCTGGCGGGCGGTGTTCCCTTTTCGGTGCTCATGGTGTGGTCTTTTCTGTGGTGAGGGCGAGGAGTGCGCGTGGGACTAGAGTGCTGTAGAACCGAACACCGGCGAGCAGCTCATCGAGGAGCACAAACTCATTGGGTGTGTGCGATCGGATTGTTTGCCCGGGCCCACATTTAATTGCGGGGATACCGGGTAGGAGCGCCATGTCAGAAAGCGTGTTAGATCCGATGGCCTTGGAGTTGCCTGCGCTGACCAGGGCGGCCTGGACGAGGGGATGGTCGGCGGCGGTTTCCACGGGCCCCAGTCGGTCGGATCGCAATGTGATGCGGGCATCCGGGAGGTATGCCTGAACGAGTGCGAGGCAGGCGTCCGCGTCTATGGGCGGTGCGATTCGGGCGTCTAGTACGAGCTTGGCCTCGTCGGGGATGACGTTATGCCGTACACCCGAGGTGAATATTGTCGGCGCGATGGTACTGCGACCCAGTAGCTCGTGTTCGCCCTCGAACTCAAGGTGCCCAGGCAGTGCAGCGACGGCCTTAGCGGCCTTCGCCAGAGCACTGTCGTAGTCCGCGCGGGCAACGTGGGCGGCATGGCAGGAACTTCCACCCCAGTGCGCTTCGAGTACGGCAAGGCCAGACTGCGCGCGGACAACTTCGAGGCCCGTGGGTTCTCCGGTGACGGCTGCATCGGGCCTGCCGATGTGATCGAGCACTTCGGCCATGCCTGCGTTGCAGGTCTCTTCCTGTGCGTTGATGGAGACGATCAGTTCACCCCGCAGCTCCTCGTTCCGAAGGGAGTAGGCCGCTGCGAGCATGGCGGCCACACTGGCCTTTGCATCGTTGGCGCCCCGGGCGCAGAGGCGCCCATCTCGCCAAGTACCGTCGAGGGGATCGCCATGCCAGCCAGCTCCAACAGGAACGGTGTCATGGTGTGTATTAAGCAGCAGACGGGGTTCCCCGGGCCTGCGTGAACCGACGCGAATAACAAGGCTGTGGCCTATGCGATCGCAGCCCAAGCCAGCGGACTGTGCCCACAGTTCCAATTGGTCCGCCAGGGGTCCCTCCTGCCCCGAAGGGGAGGGGACCCTGACGAGGGCGGACAACAGCGCCTGGGGATCACCGAATAGGCTCATGCCGGCGCCCCCGCCGTCGGTAGGTCCACGGGTACCGCGGTGTCGGCGGTTGCAGCAGTGTTCGTTTCATTGCCCGCGGTCACGAGCGTGCCCGTGCCGTGGGTTGTGTAGAGCTCACCCAAGAGGCCGTCTTCGCTCGTCCCGGAGACCACATGCACACGCAGCACGCCGCCCTCAAGGGCCATGGTGATGGCGCGCGCCTTGACGGCCATGCCATCGCGCAGAACTCCCTTGGCCTCAAGCTCTGCGAGCTGTGCAAGGTCTAGGGTTGAGGTAAGCGAAGAAGGGTCATTCGCATCCGTCAGAATCCCCGGCGTTGAAGTGCAGAGAAGCAGCTTGCGTGCACTGAGGGCCACGGCGAGGTGCGCCGCCGCCAGATCCGCGTTCACGTTAAGGAATCCACCGGAGCCATCACCGGCCGGTGGAGAAAGCACGGGGACGATCCCGCGGTCCAGAAGCGCCCAAAGAGCTGTGGGATCGCAGCTCTTGATATCACCAACGTGCCCGAAGTCGACGGTGCCTTCTGCGGTGACGACGGGGGGCCTGCGGGTTGCTTCGAGGATCTTGGCGCTGCCTGCGCAAAGGCCAACTGCCGACGCGCCGGCTGCAGTGATCAAGGCCGCCAGCTCACCGTTTAGTTCGCCCAGTGTCGCCTGGCGGAGGGCGCGCAGAGCCAGAGGACTGGTGATGCGGCGACCGCTAACTTTGCGCGGCTCTTCTCCGAGGGAGCGTTGCAGCGCATCGACCTGGGGGCCCGCGCCATGGACGACCACGACGCGTGCACCCAGGCCATGCACCACGGCGATGTCGGCGGCAATGCGCTTGCGTAGGCCGGGGCGCTCGAGGCAAGCACCTCCGACTTTGATGACGACCACCTGGCCATGGAAGCGGCGAGCAAAGGGGGCAGCTGTGCGAATGTCGATCATTGTTGTTCTCTTGGCAGCGCCGGATGTAGCGCAGGTTGTAAGTCTAGTCCGTGGCGATCGATTCCAAAGCCTGGGCAAGGCGCAGGGGAGCCGATTCAGAGACGGTAAGGGGAGGGGAGATTCGCAGGACTTGGGGGTCGGCACTCGTCCCCACCAGGATCCGAGCGTCGAGCAGTTGGTCACGTACCTGGCTGGCGCTGAACCCTTTCTGCAGTTCGAGACCGAGCAATAGTCCGGCGCCGCGCACGTGCTCGACCGGACCCGTTTGGCACAGCTCTCTGAAGGCGCGCGAGCGGGACCGCACAGTCTCGAGGAAGCCCGCCGATTGGATGCGCCGGGCGACCTCTGTCGCTGCACAAAGCGCCATCGGACCGCCACCGAAGGTGGACCCAAAGAGCTTGGGGTTGACCTGTTGCGCCGTGGCCTGGGAGACCACGGTGAGTCCCATGGGAAAGCCGCCTCCGACGCCCTTTGCGCTGGAGAAAACGTCCGGGATTACGCCAAAGTGTGTGCTGCCCCAGGCGCTTCCCAGTCGCCCCGACCCGCTCTGGACTTCGTCAAAGATCAAGACGGCACCGGCTGTGTTGCACGCGCCCCGTAGGGCCTCGAGAAATTGAGGTGGTGGGGTGACTACCCCGGCCATGGATTGAATCGGCTCCAGGATCACGCCAGCAACCGCAGAATCGATGGCCTTCAGTGCAGCTTCCTTGTCACCCCAGGCCACACGACGCACGCGGTAGGGAGCCAGGGGGAAGCCAGTCTCCAAGCCATCGTTGAGTGCAGCCGCGCCGGAGGTCCTGCCGTGGAATGCGCCGCTGAAGCACAGGATTGTGTCGCGGCCAGTTGCGTCGAGGGCCAGCTTGATTGCGTTCTCATTCGCCTCCGCCCCACTGTTAGAAAGGAAGTACTGCCATTGCCCCGGCGGGAGCGTCTGTGCCAAGGCAGCGGCGTAGGCGGCGCGGCCCTCGAGGGGCAGTAGATTCGTGGCGAAGGAGAGCTTTTTCCATTGGGCGTGCAGAAGTGACCCCAACTGCGCGTCTCCAGCACCGAGGAGGTTCACACAGTGCCCGCCGTAGAGATCGAGCAGCCTGCGCCCGTCACCGAGAATCAACTCGTCTCCCTCTGCGCCGACAACATCTAGGGGCAAGCGCCCATAGGAGGGGAGCTCGCTGACTGTTGCTGAGATGGTTTGTTCCATGAAGTGCAGCTAGGCGACCCCGAGGCCGGCCCGCGGTAGAGAGAGATCCTGGGGCCAACCCAGCGCAATATTGAGTGCCTGAAGAGCCTGACCGGAACCGCCCTTCAGAATGTTATCCAAGGTGAGGAGCACGACCAGTGCACCTGGCTTGGCGTGCAAAGCCATGCAGGCACGATTGGAGCCCACGACCCGCCGTAGGTCGGGGACTTCCCCCAGTGGCAAGAGCTCGACGAAGGGCTGCCCAGCGTAGGTGTCCGCGTAGATACCTTGGATCGCTTCAAGGTCGATCTCGCTTGCCAGTGGCAGTACGGCTGTCAGGTGAATACCGCGCACGAAGGGTCCGGAGTGGGGCAGGAACGAGAGGGGCGGGGACAGGCCGATTGCCTGCACAAGCTCCGCCTCATGACGGTGCCCACCCAGCCCATAGGCGTGAAGATTAGAGGCGCGGAAGGGATGGTGCGTGCCTTCGCGCGGTTTCACGCCTGAGCCCGATGAACCTGTGGTGGCATTGAGCGTCCAGATCTGTTCTGCATTCAGTATGCCCGCAGCCGCTGCCGGCTGGCAGGCCAACTGCAGGGCAGTAGCGAAGCAGCCCGGTGCAGCGATGCGAGTCGCACCCGGAAGGTCCTCGCCATTGAGTTCCGGCAGCCCGTAGCGGAAGTTCGGCAGCTCCCCCGGGTCTGCATGCTCGCCGTACCAACGCGTGTAGTCCTCGAGGTTGCGCAGGCGGTAATCGGCCGAGAGGTCGACGACCACCAGTCGGTCGGCGGATGCTCCCAACTCTTCGCGCATGGCGCGCCAGCACTTTGCCGTTTCAGCGTGGGGCAGACCGAGTAAGAGCACTGCTTGGGCAGCGTCGCTCGCAAGCTCCTCACGCAGGGCGCAGGTCGCCGCGTGCAGATCAATCGTCTTGAGATCCCGTCCGCAGGCTAGATGCGGTTGCAGCTCGAGCAAGGCAGTGCCCGGCGCGCGTGTTACAGCTCTACGGAGTTCGAGCATGGGGTGCATCTCGACCAGGCGAAGGGCCTCGCCGATCAACAACCCGCCAGCCCCGACAACCGTGAGAGATAGGGGCTTCGTCACGTGGCAGTTCCCGCCGTCGCGACCGTGGGCCCCGGACCCCTGAGGCCTGCGGGGAATAGGCGTTGCGCCACCTCGGGCCCCTCAGAGAGGGCATTCCAAGTCGCTACTTCGAGGCCGTCCTTGCAGTAGGAAAGCCCCGCTGGTGTATCGGTGATGCGTCCGCAAATCACATCCGGCGACAGTCCCCAGCGCGTGCGCAGTAACTCCGTCCCGCCCCAGGCTCCAACGGGATCCTGGGCGCAGAGAATGACCCTTGAGATGGACTTGGCGATGGCCTCGTCCTCCAGCAGGGCTTGAACTCCGTAGGTTCCAAGGAGCCCGTCTCCAAACTCAAGGACCAGTACATCCGGCGGCGCGGATTCGTTGGATGCAAGATAGTGGATCAGGCTATGGGCTGCTGCGACGGCGTTGTTGGCGTCGGTGGTGACAACGCCGAAGTCCGTGAATACCGCCGTGGGATTTGCACCGCAGTCATGCATCTCCCAGATGTCACTGCGCAGTGAGACTCCGGTGAGTTTTCCGGATCCAACGCTGTATCCGTCTTGGCGCAGGCCTGCCACAAGGGCGCAAGCGGCAGTCGTCTTGCCTGAATTCATGCTGGTGCCAACCAAGGCGACGATGGGGGGCAGGTTGGCCCAATCTTCCGCGCTGGGTTCGGGAACTTTTAGGGCGGCTCGGCCAACGCAGGCGGGTCGCCCAACGCGACGTTCGATGTCGGGGAATTCGAGCACGCTACCCAACACTTCCAAACGGAAAGGTTCGCCCAGGGCGGGTGTTGCGGAGGCTCCGGTTCCGATCACTCCGCCAAGGTTCAGCAGCTGCAGTTCGTCACCCACCGAGACGCTTTCGGGGACCTGCCCAGAGTAGCCGAGCAGTGCCTTGCGATGTCCGAGGGCACCGGCCACGATATCGCCCGGCTGCAGGATCACCATGCGTCCGTGGCAATCCTCAAGGGTGTTATAGACCGTCTTCGCGTTGAGCACGCGCGCAGCAATTACGGAACCCGCCTTGGCCGGAATGTCCGTGCCGAGGACCGCATTGTGGTCGAGACCAATGCGCGCCGTGACTGAGGCGATCTTGTCGAGGGTTATACGCTTCATGAGGTGCTCTCCTGTTCCATGGACTTCTCTTCCGACTGGGGTTGAAGCGTGTGCTCTGCGAGGGAGCCGCTCCCCCCGGTGCTCTCCTCAATGGCCAGTTCGCCGGCCCGCCGCCAAAGCCGCGCCGGCTCTGCCATCGTGCGCGCCAACCACAGTGCGCCGGCGGGGTTGCTGTTGCGGTCGGGACTTTCGCCATAGACTGCACCCGATGCACTCATCATGCTGAAGGGCGATTCCAGTCCGATGACTAGGGCTTTGCCTGTCCCAAGCAAGACCTGAACCGTCCCTGTTACGCGCGACTGGCTCGAGGCAAAGAGTGCTTCGATATCGCGCAGTTGGGGCTCGAAGGCCTGTCCCGCGTGGAGCTGCCGGCCGTAGTCATCGGCTAGGGCATCCTTCGTGGCACGCTGGGCCTGGGTCAGGACGAGCTTCTCAAGCTCGCGGTGCGCTTCGATCAACGTTTCGGCGGCCGGTGCCTCGTAGCCGATGCGTCCCTTGATCCCGAGTACAGTGTCCCCAAGGTGATAGCCGCGACCGACGCCGTACCTTCCGGCTAGGTGATTGAGTTCTTCGATCAACTGCACGGGGGTCAGTTTGCGACCGTCGAGGGCGATAGGTACACCGCAGGAAAACTCGATCGAGATGGCCCGTTCCCCGGCGACATGCCTATCCCGGGCGGTTAGCAACCAAGCTTCCTCCGGTAGAGGGCCGCTGCTCGTAAGGGTCTCGCCACCGCCGATAGACACGCCCCAGAGGCCTTGATTTAGGGAATACTTTGCGGCGCCCGAACCGGGGATCGGGAGTCCCTGGTCGGTGAGCCACTGCTTCTCAT
>JBLHLB010000092.1:0-12093 GCA_047618505.1 Planctomycetota bacterium | reverse complement strand
CGCGACGCAAATGCGTCGCGGGGCCCGCGCTCTTGTTGGACAAGCGGTCTGTTGAAGAACAGCCGCTGCCCAATTGGTCTCCAGGGATCGCCTGGCAAGGCGACCGGTTCCCCCACGTAGCAGTACTGTTGCTGTACCTATATCGGTGGTTCTGGCATGGGTGGTTTTGACACCGCAGCCAGACCATTCGTGGGGCCGCGCGGGGAGCGGCTGTTTCCTGACGGGCTGCTAGCGCTTTGGCTTGTAATTCGGATCCGGCCGTGGGAAGCGCGCTCCCATGCGGCCCAACTCCCCAAAGAGAAGCTCTGACATCCGCGCCACGCGCTCGGGCTGTACCTCGGCCTCGTTCGAACTCTCACTGGGATCGAGCTGCAGGTTAAAGAGTTCCGGTGCACTCCCGTCGTAGCGCTGGATCAACTTCCAGTCCCCCGCCCGCAGCACGGAATAGGGTCGCACGTTCGTACCCCACCAATAGTGGGGGAAGTGCCAAACCAAGTGTTCGCGCTTCTCCATCAAGCCGCGCCCCGTCAGGAGCGGCATGATATTGATTCCATCCATTGAGCGCCCCTGGGGCGGATCGATCCCCGTCGCAGCGCAGATCGTCGCGAACACATCGGTGCCGATGACCGCTTGATCGATGGTCTGGCCGGCGGGCAAGCGGCCAGGGAAACGCGCCACGAAGGGCACACGCAGTCCACCCTCGTAGGGAAAGCCCTTGCCCAACCTTAGGGGCGCATTGTCCGTCGCCGGGAAGTGGGTAGCTCCACCATTATCTGACGTGTAGATGACCAGGGTGTTATCCGCCAGCCCCAGGCGATCGAGGCTGTCGAGCACTCGCCCAACAGCGCGATCCGACGCCTCAACCATGGCCCCGTAGGCGGGTACTCGGTGGTTCGTAGGCTGCTTGTTCTTGTACTTCTCGACCAGGTCCGGCGGACCGACGATCGGCGCGTGTACGGCGTACTGCGCGAGGTAGAGGAAGAAGGGGACCTCACTGTTGTCCTCAATAAAAACGACGGCTTCGTCTGCCTCGCGCTCGGTCAAGTACTGCCCCTCCTCGCGAGTCGGCAACCCGACAATGCCATCAAAGCCACCGCCCTCGAAGGGGTCAAACCATCCCGGCGGCTGCCCGACCTCGAAGCCCCCCAAGTTGTGATCAAAGCCCTGGTTCTCGGGGTAGTGTCCCTTTGGTCCAAGGTGCCATTTGCCCACATGCGCAGTCGCGTAGCCCTCGGCCCCAAGGTGCTCCGCAAGAGTCACTTCATCCTCGGGCAGCCAGGATCGACTTCGAGGCGTCAAGAGCTCGCGCCCGCGCGACCGATCGAAGCCACCGACGAAGGCGCCCGCGGCGATATCTTCGCGGGCCTCCGGTCCGTGGTGGTGGATCCAATCGGTGACGCCGATGCGGGCCGGACTACGCCCAGTAAGTATAGAAGCACGACTCGGAGAGCAGACCGCGCAGGCGGCATAGGCCGTCGTGCAGTGCACGCCCTCGCGAACGAGACGATCCACATTTGGAGTATCGTAGTAGCCCGAGCCAAAGGCGGCACCGTCGCTCCAGCCTAGGTCATCCACCAGAATTAGGACGACGTTTGGCGGACCAGGTGAATTCCCCAGGGGGTTCACAGGAGTGGCTTGCGAGAACTGGGCCGGACTGCAAAGGAGGCTGATTGCCAATGCTAGAGAGATAGTGGTGTAGCTCATGGTTCAACTTTCGCGCGGGTGCTGTTCTTTGGTTATCCTACGCCCTCCTCCCCCCCACCCCGTTTCACGAAACATCACAGACACTCCACCTGTGCTCCAACCGAAGGAATCATGACGAAAGCATCTGCCCGCCACATCCTTGTCCCCACCGAAGAGAAGTGCAACGAGCTCAAGACTCAGATCGAAGGCGGCACTCCCTTCCAGGACGTCGCCAAAGAACACTCCACCTGCCCCTCTGGCCAGAAAGGTGGTGCACTCGGTGAGTTCGCCCCGGGCCAAATGGTCAAAGAGTTCGACACCGTAGTCTTCAATGAGGCCGTGGGCCAAGTCCATGGACCGGTCAAGACGCAGTTCGGCTACCACCTGATTGAGATCACCGAACGCAGCTAGGGAGCCGGCCAGAGCACTGGGCCACGCGCGTATTTTTCCCCGCTGGCCCAGCCGCTTCTTGATCCCAGAAGGGCCTCTACCACCGTTCTCGGCCGGTATGTGGAACGTTAGAAAGTCGCCCCTCGAACGCCTGGGGGACCGTTCACACATCACGAACACTTCCCTAGACCACGCCTGAGGGTTCGCGTCAAGACTGGGAATCCGCCCCTCCGAGAGGTGGGGCATGCTGTTCCGCGTTTCAAAGGGAAGGTCGTTTGCGGTCCTACTAGGGCCCCTGTTCATGAGTCTAGCTGCCTGTGGTGGTGGTGGCGGCGGCGACAGATTTGTCGACGAGGGTGGGGAAGAAGACCCGCCCATTGCGGAGTTCTCCGCCGAACCGACGACGGGTGAAGCACCCTTGGTCGTTCAGTTCACCGACGAATCCAGCGGCGACATCGATGCCTGGGGATGGGACTTCGGCGATGGCATGTACTCTGCCGCGCGCAACCCGCAGCACACGTTCCTGGAGCCCGGCACCTACACGGTTGCCCTCGGCGCCTTCGGCCCCAACGGCACGGGCGTCAAGACCGTCGAAGACTTGATCATCGTGCTGGGGTCCTCCAGCGGCGACGATATTACAGCCAGCTTTGACGCCGTCCCAACGTCGGGTACCGCGCCCCTCGTCGTGCAGTTCACGGACACATCCTCCGGCACGGTCGACACCTGGTTCTGGGACTTCGGTGACGGCGCGACCTCCAGTGCGGCGAATCCCTCACACACCTATGCGTCGCCCGGACAGTACAGCGTCAGCCTGACCGCCAGCGGTCAGACGGACAGCGATTCGACAACCCTCCCCGGTGGTATCACCGTATTAGAGGACGACCCCGACCCGCCGGTAGCGAGCTTCAACGCCAACCCGACCTCCGGGGTAGCGCCCCTCCTGGTGCAGTTCACAGACACCTCAAGCGGCGAGATCGACACCTGGAGTTGGGACTTCGGAGATGGTCAGTTCTCAAATCAGCGCAACCCGAGCCATGTCTATGCGACGCCCGGCGTCTACTCGGTGCGCTTGACGACAGTCGGCCCAGGCGGAACGGACAGCGAGTTCCTGAGCAATGGGATCAGCGTAAACGAACAGGCTCCCGTGGCCGACTTCAACGCCGACCCCACCAGTGGAACGGCTCCCCTGGTTGTGGAATTCGCAGACGCGTCCAGCGGAGCGATCGACACCTGGAGCTGGGACTTCGGCGATGGACAGTCCTCCAACCAGGTCAACCCGTCCCACACCTACACGCTCGCAGGAACCTTCACCGTGCAATTGACCGTCACGGGACCCGGCGGCTCGGACACCTCGGTCTTGAACAACGGTATCGTCGTAGGCAACGGCGGACCCGGTCCGCCGACCGCGGGCTTCAGCGCGAATCCGACCAGCGGCGCTGCGCCCCTAGCCGTGCAATTCACGGACACCTCTAGCGGCGCCATCGACACCTGGGCCTGGGTCTTCGGGGATGGCGCGACCTCTGCGCAGCGTAATCCGTCGCACACCTATACGACTGCGGGGACCTACTCGGTTCTGTTGACGGTCACGGGACCTGGCGGCACAGACACGGAGCTGCTGGTCAACGGAATCGTCGTGAATACGCCGGCGCCGGATTCCAGCTTCAGCGCTAACCCGACCAACGGCGACGCGCCCCTTGTCGTGCAGTTCACGGATACATCTAGCGGGTCGGTCAACGCCTGGCTTTGGGACTTCGGCGACGGCGCATCATCGACCCAGCCCAGCCCGTCGCACACCTATACTACGCCGGGAACCTACTCGGTGCGCCTGACCGTCACCGGCCCCGGTGGCGCGGATACGGAACTGTTGAGCAACGGCATCGTCGTCGACACGCCCGCGCCGGACGCACGCTTCACGGCTAACCCCACGAACGGGGACGCGCCGCTCGTCGTGCAATTCACCGACACCTCCATCGGTTCCGTCACCGCCTGGGCCTGGGTCTTCGGGGATGGGGCGACTTCCTCTCAGCCGAACCCGTCGCACACCTACACGACGCCCGGGACCTACACCGTGCAGCTAACCGCGACCGGGCCGGGCGGCAGTGACATCGAGATCCTGAGCAACGGGATTGTGGTCGATACGCCTGCGCCCGATGCGAGCTTCAACGCCAACCCGACCAACGGAGACGCGCCGCTCAACGTGCAGTTTACCGACACCTCTACGGGGTCGATTACCGCCTGGAGCTGGATCTTCGGGGATGGAGCGTCATCCACCCAGCGCAACCCCTCGCACACCTACACGACGCCCGGGACCTACACCGTGCAGCTAACCGCGACGGGACCGGATGGGGCCGATGTGGAGATCCTCGCGAACGGAATCGTTGTGGACTCCGGCGGGACACCCCCGACGGCGCAGTTCAGCGGCACGCCCACCAGCGGCACGAGCCCCCTGGCGGTGCAGTTCACGGACTTCTCCGTGGGCACGATCGACACCTGGGCCTGGGACTTCGGCGACGGATTCACATCCTCGGCCGCGAACCCCAGCCATACTTACACCACAGAGGGTACCTACTCCGTGCAGCTCACAGTGAGCGGCTCGGCCGGCAGTGACAGTCTGCTGGAAACGAGCTACATCACCGTCCAAAGCGGTGCGAGCTGCAATGCCGAGGATGCCTCGGGCAACACCTCGTTCCCTTACAAGGAGGGGCGCTACGACTTCGTGCAAGTGACCCCGGACGGCCGCGGCATCTGGTGCGTCTACAGCGTGCGCGACAAGTCCAGTGGCGATCCTGGCGTGGGAAATAACGTGGGGATATTCCTGGTGGAGCTGGGACCGAGCAACGTGTTGATGTTCGGCGCAGGCTATGGCGACATAATCTTCAGCGGCGAGGGGCCACTCCACGATGCTGCCTTTGACATGGCCATGGTCGACGAGATCATCCAGGGCTGCATGGGCCGCAACCCGGCCACGACCACGATTCAATTCTGGACGCCCCACGGTCATCCGGACCACGTGCACGCGGCGGCCATGCGTGAGCTGCGCCTACTCAACTACGGCATCAGCGATCTCTACTACCACGACGCGGATGAAGGCGCCGTAGTGGGATCCGCCGATTGGACGAGCCAGGACGTGAGCATCTTCCGCCCCATCAGCGGGCCCGATTGCAGCACGTCACTCTGGTCGAGCCCCGGCGATCTCGGCTGGATCTGGGTGATGCGCCGCTCCGGGCACACCAGCGGCTCAGTGGACCTCGTGATCGACATCGATGGAGACACGAACGACCGCGTCGTGCTGCTCGGGTCCGCCGATAGCTCCCTTTGCAATGGAGCACTCGGCGGCGGCGTGCGCTACAAGATCAAGGCGCACGGGAACATCCTGCTGCCTTGAGTCGCCCCCTGGAAATGCAGGGGGGCTAAGAGGTGCGACTACTCCGCCGCTTCGACAGCGGGCGGGATACCCAGGCTTGTCGTGCCCTTGTCGGACCAGTCCGAGAGGAAGCCGTTGAGTAGGCCGAAGACCACGGTGCAAACCGAAAGCAGCACCAGGAAGCGCGCCATCATCGGTTGCGGGCTCTTGACGGCGCCTTCGGGCTCGCACAGGAACATCGCCTTGCCCACGCGGAAGTAGTAGAAGAGCGAGACAACACTGTTCAGGGCGGCAAAGAGGACGAGCCAGTACATGCCGGCGTTGACCGTTTCCTTGAAGAGCAGGAACTTGCCAAAGAAGCCGATGGTCGGCGGCAGGCCCGTCAGGCTGACCAGGAAGACGATCATGGGCCAGGCCACAAAGGGATGCTTCCAGCCCATGCCCTTGAGTGCGCTGACCTGGCTCGAGCCGGTGACGCCTTCAAAGTAGAGCAGCACACCAAAGGCGCCCAGGTTCATGAAGTAGTAGGCGGCCAGGTAGAACATCGCCGCCGAGAAGCCCGCGTGGGTCATCGTGGCGAGACCCATCAGGACATAGCCGGCGTGGGCGATGGACGAGTAGGCCAGGAGCCGCTTCAGGTTGTTCTGACGCAGGGCGGAGAGGTTGCCCAGGGTCATGGTGACCGCCGCCAGGATGCCGATCAGGAGACCGATGCGCGCGCCGTAGGCTGCCACCGTTTCCTGCACGCCGTCCACAAGGAACAGGGCGCCGATGAAGCGCAGCAGAACCGCGAAGCCCGCTGCCTTGGAGGCCACGGCCAGGAAGGTCGTGACCGGCGTCGGTGCACCTTCGTAGACGTCGGGCGTCCAGAAGTGGAAGGGCACGGCGGAGATCTTGTAGGCGAAGCCCGCCAGGACGAGGACGATCGCGAGTGCGACGGGAACCGGGCTCACGGAGAACTGTGCGGCCAGTCCAACGGGGAAACCCTCGGTGCCGCCGGAGCCCATTTGCACGAGATCAATAGTGCCCGTCAGGCCGTAGAGCAGGCTGATTCCGTAGAGCATCACACCCGCGGAAAGGCCACCGAAGACAACGTACTTTAGGGAGGCTTCGGCCGAGCGGCGGTCGCCCTTGTGGAAGCCCGCGAGGGCGTAACTCGCCAGGGACAGCAGCTCGAGCCCCAGCATCAGCAGCAACAGGTTGTTGGTGCTGACCATGAAGAAGATGCCGATAGCCGCGCCCAGGAGCAGGAAGAAGTACTCCCCAATGCCGTCCTTGCGCTCGTTCCGATCGGCCATTACGTAGAGCACGACCACACATAACGATCCAACGGTGAAGAGCTTGAAGAAGCACCCAAAGTGGTCGATGCGCATCATCCCGAAAACGGGTTCCGGCACAGCGCCGCCCGTCTCGGAGAGGCTCAGCCACTGCTTCAAGAGCAGCACGCCGGTGAAGACCAAACCACCCAGGGTGATGACGCCGACACGGCGCGAGTCCTTGCCCTTGGTCACAAGGTCAAACACGGCAACCACCATGGCAATCGTGATGAGCACAAGCTCGGGAGCAATGTGCTTCAGGCCAGAGATGTAGACGTCCAAGGCGAAGGGTCCGGGTTCAGGTGGGCAGTGTTTGGTGGGCGAAGGGTGGCGCGTAGGCGCGCCAAGAAAACTCGGTCAGGAGCGCTACTGCGCGCCCTGCAGAGTCTTGACCAGAGCCTCGATCGTCGGGTTCATCCAGTCCAAGAGCAGGAAGGGCAGGATGCCGAGGATCACGCACAGGGCCAGAAAAGGCGCCTGGCAGAGGATTTCGCGCGTGGAGATGTCGCTGTAATCCTTGTACTTCGGATTGAGTGTCCCGAGGAACACGCGCTGCATGGCCCACAGAAGGAAGGCCGCCGTCAGCACGATGCCGATGACCGAGATCACAACCAGGACCTGGAAGCCCTCAACCTCGGAGTTGTAGGCACCGACCAGGATCATGAATTCAGAGATGAATCCGGCCAGACCCGGAAGGCCGATGGCCGCGAAGAATCCGAGGGTCGTCAGGGCCCAGTACCTGGGCATGACCTGGCTCAATCCGCCGAAGCCGTTGAGATCGCGGTGGTGGGCCCGGTCATAGATGACACCAACGACGAGGAAGAGCACGGCCGCGCTCGTTCCGTGGTTGAACATCTGGATGGCCGCGCCGCTCATGCCCCATTCCGTCAGGGCCGCCATGCCGAGCAGGACATAGCCCATGTGACTCACGGAACTGTAGGCCACCATGCGCTTGAAGTCCGTTTGCCCCAGGGCCACGAAGGCGCCGTAGACAATCGAGATGACCCCCAGGACTCCGAGCACGTAGCTGAACTCCCGGAAAGCGTCGGGCACCAGGGTGAAGCAGGCGCGCAACATGCCGTAGCCACCGAGCTTCAGGAGGATGCCAGCCAGGATGACCGAAATCGGCGTGGGTGCCTGGACGTGGGCGTCCGGCAGCCAGGTGTGGAATGGGAAGACTGGCACCTTGATCGCGAAGCCGCAGAACAGGAACCAGAACACCCAGGTGGTGAACTTCATCCCCAGGAGCTGGCCGCCATTCACCAGGTTCGCCCCCGTTAGCTGTCCGTCGTAGGCCAGCTGCGTCAGCGCCGGCAGGGAGAATGTCCCCGAATCCAAGCGCAGGGCCACCACGGCGATCAGCATGAACACCGAGCCCGCCAGGGTGTAGAGGAAGAACTTCATGGCCGCGTATTCGCGACGCGGTCCGCCCCAGATCCCGATCAGGAAGTACATCGGGAGCAGCATGATCTCCCAGTACACGTAGAACAGGAAGTAGTCCTGGGAGACGAAGACGCCATTGATGCCAACTTCAAGCAGCAACAGCAGGGCGTAGTAACTCTTCTGCGCCTTGTTGATCCCAAAGCTCGCGGGCACCGCGACGAAGAGCAACAGCGTCGTCAGCCAGATCAGGGCCAGGGAAAGCCCGTCAACACCGACGAAGTACTGCGCATTGAGCGACCCGATCCAATCCACCTGCTGCACGAACTGCAGCTCGGCGGTGGTTTTGTCGAAGAGGCCGAAGTACAGCCAGGTCGCCAGGAGGAACGGAAGACCCGTGAAGATCAAGCTGATCGCCTTCACTGCCGCGGTGTTCGTCTTGGGAACGAACAGAATCGCGGTCATCCCGAGCAGCGGGAGGAAGGTGATCCAGGTGAGGATTTGGTCCGACATTGGAGGTGGCTAGCAGTCCGTTGTGGAACCGCCTAGAAAGTGAGTTCGCTAGAGCGGTTCAGCTGAGGATCAACCAAGCGGCGGCCAAGAGGCTGCCGCCGACGGCGAAGGCTACGTACTGTTGAATGCGGCCGGTCTGCAACAAGCGCAGTCCGGAACCAAAGGCTTGGCTGACAAGCCCGACCCCGTTGACGATGCCATCGACGAAGGTCTTGTCGACCCAGGCCCAGAAGAGGGCCAGGGCAGAGAATATGCGGCCGACCAGGAGCACGAACCCGTCGATGACCTTCTCGTCGAAGGCCTTCAGGACTCGGGCGCCGCCCATGGTCGGTTGGATGACTGTGGCGTTGACCGCCTCGTCGACGAGGTAACGGCGACGGAGGAAGTCGTAGCCCATACCGAGCTGGGCGACGATCTTGGCGGGCAGGTCCTTGCGCACGATGTAGAGGAACCAGGCCATGAAGATGCCGAAGCCCGCTACGGAGAGAGACAGGCCCACAGCCCAGAGGTGCGCGGTATGAGCCACGTGACTTGTGTGGTCCGTGATGCCCAGCGAGATGCGACTCGAGACCGCCTCGGAAACGAGCTTCCCTTGCTCATACTCCACTCCGTAGAGCGAGTCGATGGACACCATCTTTGTGAACCAAGGTTCCGTGTGGCCCAGGAACGAATAGACGTGCGTCGGATCCAGGAACCAGAAGTGGCCCACGAATAGACCGAAGAAGGCCAAGACGCACAGGGCGATAACCATGGTGCGCGGCGACTCATGGGGCAGACCCGAACCGTGCTCCTCATGACCATGGTCATCGTGCCCAGCGCCGTGGTCGTCGTGAGCGTGGGGCGGCGGACCTTCGTATCCGGTCTGAGCCAGGCTCGCCGAGTAGGCATGGCTCTCCTGGTTGCCGCGGTACTCCCCATAGAAGGTCATGAAGATCAGGCGGAACATATAGAAGGCCGTCAACGCCGCCGCGATCGCCAGGGAGATCAGGGCGTAGAGGCTCCAGCCGTCAAAGAAGGGCTGGTCCCAGAAACGCGCGAAGCCCGCCAGGATGATCATGTCCTTCGAGTAGAAGCCCGAGAACAGCGGCACACCCGCGATCGCCAGGGTGCAGATCAGCGTGCAGGCGAAGGTGATCGGCATGTACTTGCGCACGCCCCCCATCACTCGCATGTCCTGCATGTGGTTGCAGCCGTGGATGACCGATCCAGCGGAGAGGAACAGGCAGGCCTTGAAGAAGGCGTGCGTGACCATGTGGAACATACCGGCGACAACTCCGCCCAAACCAACAGCCGCGACCATAAAGCCCAGCTGCGAGATGGTAGAGAAGGCCAGCACGGCCTTCATGTCGTAGACAACGCACCCAATTGTCGCGGCGAAGAGCGCCGTTGTGGCACCGACCACGGTCACCACCGAAAGCACATCGGGGGACAGCAGGGGGTACATGCGACCCAGCAGGAAGACGCCGGCCGCAACCATGGTGGCCGCGTGAATCATGGCCGACACAGGCGTCGGGCCCGCCATGGCGTCGGGCAGCCAGATGTGCAGGGGGAACTGCGCCGACTTGCCGATCGTGCCGCCGAAGGCGAAGAGGCCGGCGACCGTCATCCAGAGGGGGAATTCACCACCGTTGGCGTCGACAACCGCCTGGCCCGCCGCCCACATGTGGGTGAAACGGAAGGGGTTGAAGGCGCCCCCCTTGAACTGATCCAGGGAGTTGAAGGCCTCGTTCACCGCGTAGAAGTCTGAGAACCCCTTGTAGAACATAAACATCCCGACGAAGAGGCACGTGTCACCCACGCGCGTCGTCAAGAAGGCCTTCTTCGAAGCCCAGGTGGCCCATTTCTGGAAGAAGGTCTGGCTGGAATCGTGACTGAAGTGCCCGATGAGCAGATAGCTCATCACCCCCATGATCTCCCAGAAGATAAACAGGAACAGAATGTTGTCCGAGAGGATCAACCCCAGCATCGCGAAGGTGAACAGGCTCAGGTTCGCGAAGAAGATGTTGTAGCGCTTGTCCCCATGCATGTACCCCTGGCTGAAGAGGTGCACGCAGAAGGAGACGATGCCGACGACCGCGAGCATGGCCGCGGCAAGGGGGTCGTAGATCAGACCCGCAACGACGTTGTGCAGCACCGGCACGCCTGTTGACGCGCTATAGAGCCAGTGGAACACCTTCCCGTCATTGGCAGATTCGTGGACCAGGCTCCCGGGGCCGTGATCGCCGCCGTGGCCGTAGGCAAACAGCACCAGGCGCATGGCCTCGTAGACCGTGATGCATAGCACCACGAACATACCGCCGGTCAGGAGCTTGTCCCCCCAGGGCAGCTTCTTGCGGAAGCTGATCTGAATGATGTACCCCACGAAGGGGATCAGCGGCACGAGCAACAGAAGCATCCAATTAGGACTGAATGCTTCCGCGCTAGCTGCGGTGTCGTTGAAGAAGGTGGCCATCTAATTCGTTCTGAGCGTGGCTCCAGGAGTTCCTGGGGAGTGAGCCTCTGGTGAAACGACCTATTCCCTGAGGAGGTCGGCGTCGCTCGGCTTAATCGAGTCGAACAGGTGGAACACGTTGAGCACGATCGCCAGGGCGACGGCAGCTTCGGCAGCCGCCAGGATGATCGTGAAGATTGCGAACATCTGCCCGTCAAGAATCGGACGGCCATCCACAACGTGGTGACCGAAGCGGTTGAAGGCGACGAAGTTGATGTTGGCCGCGTTGAGGATCATCTCGATGCCCATCAGGACATAGATGATGTTGCGGCGCGTGACGATGGCCACGATTCCCAGTGCAAAGAGCACTGCGGAAACGGCGACGTAGGCTCCGAGACCCATCAGCTGGCTCCCCCTGTTTGATTCGCGGATTGATCCGCGGCTTGACCTGCGTCCTGACCAGCAGCTCGAGGTCCGGGCTCCAGGTCAACGCGACTACGACGTGCGATGTAGACAGCACCCACCAGGGCAACGGTCAAAACGACCGCGGCCAGCTCGAAGGCGACCATGTATTGGTTGGGGCTGAGGAATCCGATACCGATCCACTCGGCGCTTTGGATGGCACCCTCGGCCTTGCTCTGAATGGCGCCGTCGCCCGGTGTTCCCGTGGTGGCCCAGACAACTGTGGAGCCAACCTTGAAGGCAACCCAGGCCGTGGCCCCCAGCATCAGGACGAGGCCCGACACAATGCGCGGCAACTTGCGCTCTTCCAGGTCCGGCGGCGTGAGCATGACCCCGAAAAGGATCAACGCCAGGATGCCACCCACATAGATGAGCACCTGGGCCGCGGCTAGGAAGTCAGCCTCAAGCAGAAGGAACAACCCGGCAATCCCCAGGAAGGTAGCCATCAGCGCGAAGGCACTGCGAACCACGGAGCGTTCCCAGATACAAACCAGGGCGCCGCCCAGGGTCATGATCGCGAAGAGCGCGAAGGCCAAACCGGGGCCGGCCGCCTG
>JBLHLB010000091.1:0-12109 GCA_047618505.1 Planctomycetota bacterium | reverse complement strand
GAGTTTTGAGGTCGTTGACCTCGGCGAACGCTGGCTGATCCCTGGGATGGTGGACCTGCACAGTCACATCGCCGGGTCCATGGATATCAATGGCGCTGTCTTTCAGTCCAACACCGGTCTGCGTGTGCGAGCCTCCGTTGTGCCTGAGGTCGCGACCCTAAAGGTTGCGCTGGCCGCAGGCGTGACGACGATCCTCTACATCCCCGGGTCGGCCACGAACTTTGGTGGGCAGGGGATTCTCCTGAAGACAGCGGGCGAGCACTACGATGACATGGTCGTGCGCGACCCGGGCTCCCTCAAGTTGGCCCAGGCCGACAACCCCAAGTCCTGGGGTTGGCGCATGCAGCGCGGGGCCATGAACTTCCAAATCCGCGACACACTCCTGCGCGGTGTGGGTTACGCGCGCGCCTGGTTGGCCTTCGAAGAGGGCAATGGCGAGGAGCCCGACCGCGAGCCGCACTACGACATCTTCCGCGAACTCCTTGCGGGGCGAGCGCAGATCTCTGCGCACACCCAGCAGGCCCAGGTTGTTGCCTCGACGATTCGCCTGGCTAAGATCATCGCCGGCCTGCCGGTTTTCATCGACCACGGAACGATGGACGCCTTCCGCGTGGCGCACTACGCCGAAGAGCACGAAGTGCCCGCGATCCTCGGCCCGCGCTCGATCTCCTCCCAGAACAAGGGCCGTGGCTACGGGCACGACGGCAAGATTCTTGGCGTCGCTGCCGAGTACCAACGTCGCGGTCACACGCGCATCGGATTCAACACGGACGCGCCGGTGATTCCCGCCGAGGAGCTCCAGCTCCAGGCAGCCATGGCCGTGCGGTACGGCTTTGACGATAGCGCCATGGACGCCGTGCGTGGTTTGACGATTGTGCCCGCGGAAACAGCAGGGATCGAAGACCGCGTAGGCAGCATCGAAGTCGGCAAGGACGCCGATCTGGTCGCCATCAGCGGTCACCCCGCGGATCCCCGCAAGGGTGTGGACTATGTCTGGGTCAACGGCCATTTGGTCTATGACGCGCTGGAGGGCAGGCGCTGGTAATGGGTATGCACCTTGGGAAATTCACCCGCGGGCTTCTGGCTCTGGCGGGATTGGCTGCCCTGGCACCGGCTGCCGATATCGACGCGCAGCAGCGTCTGGCCATCGATGTAGGCAAGATCCTGACGGTCGACTTCGAGGACCGCGTCGTGAACAACGGCACGATCCTGGTGGAGGATGGACAGATCACCTACGTGGGGCCGCGGCGCTCCGCACCTGATGGTTTCGAGCACATAGACGCTACTGATCTGTGGGCGTCTCCCGGCCTGGTGGATCTACACAGTCACTCTGTGGGGACAGGGGACATCAACGACATGGTCATGCCGGTGAACCCCGAGCTGTCCGTGCGTCCCTCTTATATTGCTTCCAATCCGCGCCTGCGCCTGGCCTGCGCTGCGGGGGTCACGACGATCTTCGGCATCCCCGGTTCGGGCACCAGCATCGGTGGTTTCGGTGGCCTCTGGAAAGCGAAGACCGAGGCGCGCTATGCGGAGACCGTACTGCGCTACCCCGGTGGGATGAAGGCGGCTTTCAACTACAACCCCCAGCGTGCCTTCGGTGACTTGGGTCGGACCTGGGCTGGACTCTCCTGGACGGTCGAAAAGGTCAACGACATGGCCCGCGCGGTTGCACGGGGCGATCGCGAGGAACCGCTCTTGGCTGACCTTGGGCGCGTGCTCCAGGGCGATCTGCCAGTACTCGTTCACTGCGCCAGCGCCGAGGGTGTCGCCGGAGTCGTGCGCCTTTGGAAGCTGCGCGAGGATGCGGACGTCATCGTCTCCCACGGTAGCTGGGACGGACACTTGGCGGCGAAGTTCTGTGCCGAGAACGGCGTGCCGGTCAACCACGGTCCGCGTATCTACAACTTCAATAGCGCACGCCGCGAAGGCAGGATTCAAGGCGGAGCCGAATCCTTCCTGAACGCGGGCGTCCCGCTGTTTTCCTTGAACACCGATGCGCCGGTCATTCCCCAGGAAGAGTTCTTCCTGCAGGGAACCCTCTCGGCGCGCCTCGGAGCCCCTGATACAGCCATGTTGCGCGCTCTAACCGCCAACCCGGCCCAGTCCTTTCAGATCGGAAGTCGCGTGGGGAGCCTTGTCCAAGGCCTCGACGCGGACATCGTGCTTTCCACCGGTGACCCCATGGACCCGCGCTCTTGCGTGGATCGGGTGTATATCGATGGCGAGCTTCAATACGAACGCGAGCGCGATGGGCAGTGGTATTGAGTGATGGACGGGCAACCGACCTCACTTGAGATTCACCGAACACGCGCACGAACAGACAGACACCTCCCCAGAGCTCGAACGGAACGATGATGCTCACCACGCTCCTCAGCGGCGCCCTTCTTACGGCCACCGCATCTATCCCGGCCCCGGTTCAAGTCCCGGCCCCCGGGTCTACGACTGACGTCCTGGCTATTCGTATCGGCCGGGCCGAAACGATCACCCAAGGCACTCTTCTTCACGCGGTCGTCTTGATCGAAGACGGCAAGATCACCGCCGTTGGAGAGGACCTTCCGATCGAGCGGGGGATTCCGATCCTCGAGCGTCCCGATTGGGTGCTGACGCCCGGGTTTGTGAATTGCCACTCGCGGCTTGGGCTCGACAGCCAGGCCGGTCGTGACTTCACCCCGGATGTCGCCGCAAAGGACGAGCTCTACATGACCCAGGACATCTACGGAGATGTGCTGGAGTTTGGCGTCACCACCCTGGGGCTCTACGCGCCGGGTACCGGTATCCCCGGTACGGCCGTCGCCATTCGACCCCAGGGCACGACGGCCGAGGAAGCCGTGTTGATCGAAGACGCGTACCTGAAGATCTACATGGGCGCCGACGCGAACCTGAAGAAGATGTTCCGCAAGGGCTGGGAGGACCTCGCCAGCTACGAGGAGAAGGAAGCCAAGGCCCGCGAGAAGTGGGAGAAGGCCATCGAGAAGAAGAACAAGAAGAAGGACGAGGACAAGGCCAAGGATGACACGCCCGATGTCTTCGTTCCGCCGGACCTGGATCCGAAGCTTGCGCGTTTGATCGACCTGCGCGAGGGTCGCATCCATGCGCTTCTGCAGATAGGTAAGGCGGCGGACTTCCTGCACGTTGAGGACTTGCTCGAAGAGCACGACTTCAGCTGGGTGGTGCGAGCGCCCCTGCGCAACGATATCGACCTCTTCCGCGTGGCCGATGTCATGGGCGAGGCCGAGGTGACGGTCATTCTGGACCCTGAAGTTACCCTGCAGCCGAACACCCGCCGCGAGCGCAACATCCCCGCCGAGATGGATCGAGCCGGTGCGCGCGTTGCTTTTGTGCCCCTGACCGACAACCTCGGTGGCCACGAGAACTGGATGCGCGCCCTGGCCCAGGTTGTGCGCTCCGGCATGGATCGCCAGGCGGCCTTCGCTGCGGTCACCCTTGTGCCGGCCGAAGTGCTTGGCCTGGGTGAACGCCTTGGCAGCATCGACGTGGGTAAGGACGCCAACCTGATCTTCTGGGATGGCGACCCCCTTGAGCCCAACACCGAGATCAAAGCTGTGATGCTGGAAGGCGATGTCGTCTTCGGCGATCTGGACTGAGCTCCGCAACGGAAACAACAGAGAACACACGAGAACCCACCATGCGGAATCCCCTCCACCTAACGGCTGCGCTTGCGCTCCTGGCCCTTGCGCCCCTGTCGACCTTTGCTGCTCCTTCGACCTACGTTTCCCCCCTGCTGTCCTTCGACGACGAGGAAGAAACGGAGGAAGCGGAGGAAGCGAAGGAAGAGGAAGAGCAGGACAAGTACGTCGCCATCATTGGCGGTGACGTCTACACCGGCACCGGTGCCGTCCTGCGCGGCGCGACCATCTTCGGTAAGAACGGCAAGATCGTCGAGATCGGCTACAACCTCTGGTTGCCGGCTGACACCGAATTGATCGATGCCCGCGGCATGTCAGTCTATCCCGGGTTGGTTGCCTTTAGCGCGACCACTCGCATCACCCGTGGCCTGCTCTCGGCCGAGTTGGATGCGGAAGAGGAAGACGAGCACGTCCACGAGGATGTCGACACCCACTACGGACTCGATGACGTCAGCGTCGACGAGTTGCACCTGCACAGTCCGGAGGTGGATGACGGTGTTCTGGATACGCCCTTGATTCCGGATTTCACGCCTCTTCCGGAGGCCGACGCTTTCTTCGCTGAGGATGCCCTCTCCCGCCGCGAGCAGGAGCGTCAGTCCGCCGAGGATGGCTACGATCCCTTCAGTGAGTACCTAGTGCTCGCCCTGGCCGGTGGGGTGACTACCGCAGACCAGTCGGGCATCGCCACGAAGCTGCGTCGCGACACGTTCAAAGACACCTACATGAACGGTAGTTCCATGGTTCGCATGACCTGGAGCTCGCGCAACCCCGCGTCCATCGTGACGGCCAAGGAAAAGTTCGCGAGCGCTGCCGAGTACCTGCGCGCTTATCGCATCTGGGAAGGTCGCGCGGACAAGGAGGAGAAGGAGCCCAGCAAGAGTGGTGTCGACGCAAACGTCGTGAGCATCCTGAAGGGTGAAGTGCTTGTGCGCTTCAACGCAGATACTCGCGAGGATCTCCTGGGGATCGCGCGCCTGGCGCAACGCTTCGGCTTCCGTCCGGTTCTCTGGGGCGCCCGCGAAGGTTGGACCGTCGCTGATGAGCTGGGGCGCGCCGGTGCCTACGCCGTCCTCAACCCGCGCTCTCGCCGTGCGAAGTCCGAAAACCTCGTGCGCCCCGGTGGCTCCAGCATCGAGAACGCCGCCAAGCTTCACGCCGCCGGTGTGCAGATCGCGATCATTACAGGCAATAGCTCCTTCGACCTCTCAGGTATGACGGGCCGTGACCTCAGCAACCTGCCCCTTGAGGCTGGCTTCGCGATTCGCGGCGGCCTTCCTGATGACGCTGCCTTCGCTGCTATCACCACGATCCCTGCGCGCCTGATGGGTGTCGAGCACCGTGTCGGAACGCTGGAGCCGGGCAAGGACTTCGACGCGTTGATTTGCGACGGCGACATCATGCATTACGAGACCTTCGTGCAGGTGGCCGTGGTCGATGGCTCCGTGCACTACGACAAGAGCGAAGAGATCTTCTACGCCCACATTCGTCCGCGGCTTGAACTCGATCCCCTTGATGCTGGTCTGCTCCTCGAGGGCGGCACCAATCCAGGAGAAGAGATTGAAGAGGAGCCGATCGTGATCGACGAAGAGATCGAAGAAGTAGAAGTCGAGGAAGTAGAAGTCGAGGAAGAGCCCGAGCCCGAAGAGGGCGACGGCGGCAAGTAGCTCCGACTCATCCAACCGGCGGCACAGCACGCGCGGCCCCCCGACCCCGGGGAGTCGCGCGTGCTTTTGTCTAGCAGTCCGTTGAAAACCAGCAGCTTCCCGATTCGTGGGGGCCGAGCCCTTCGCTGTCCAGGCCGAAGAGCGCGAGCTGTATCCCGTCCAGCGAGTGAACTGGATCGAGTGCGCCAATAGGACGGAAGGCAACGGTCTGCGTCCCCCACTCGATCGCGAGTGGTGTCGTGCCGCGAGAGCTGAGGCGACGACGGAGTTCTTCCATAGGGATGATGAAGCGGGTGCTTCGGCCTACGCCAATCATCCTTGATGGGGCAGCCGATGGCTCCACGTCTCCTGTGGGACAGCTCCTGCCAAGGCCCTTTGGACTGTAGGGTGTGCTCGCAAGTGTTTGGGAGTGGACATCCACCGAGGTCGATTCGGGTCCGGCCGGGGGCTTGGCCTGCATCACCCGTGGAGGCTGCTAAGCCTCGCCCTCGGGAGCACTGCGCACTCCTGAAGCAATGGCCGCACGGTGTCCGTACGAGTCCAACGTACGGGGCTGCGACCGGTTCCTGACCTGGAACGCTGAGGTCGCGGCTTTCACCCTGGGCGAGAAGGCGCTAAAGTTCCCGCAACGCGCCAGTCGGCGCGGAACCAATGAATATGATCCTGCGGGACTTGCTACGTGTTCTCGGCTCTTCGGATCGCCGCGAAGGACGGAACCTCACCCACGACGAGGCCCAGCGGGCCTTCCGTGCTGTATTGGATGGTTCCCAAAGCGAGATCAGGATCGGGGCCTTCTTGATGGCCATGCGCTGGAAGGGTGTGAGCGTGGAGGAGCTGACGGGCTTCGCAAGTGCGGCGCGGGAGCGCGCGACCATGCCCTGCCAAGGGATGCAGGGGTTGGTCTGCGTCTCGTCGCCCCTGGACGGCTACAACAATCGCCCTCCCCTGGAGGTTGTGGCGAGCCTGGCTGCGGCGGCCGCCGGTGCGCGAGTCTTGCTGATTTCCGATCGCGGCGTGCCGCCGAATCGTGGGATCACGGCTGCGAACGTGCTCGAGGAATTGGGCGCGCCCATAGCTTGGGATCCGCGCAAGGCAGAAGAATCAGTGGAGCGCCTCTCTTTCGGTGGAATGGCGACTTCGGGCATGTTGCCGGATCTTCTGGCCCTGCGCGGGGTTCGCGGAGAGGTCGGAGTGCGCACACCACTCTCGACGGTTGAGAAGCTCATCTTCCCCAAGGGTTCGCGGGTGATGCTCGGCGCCCAGGCGGGGCCGGTCTTGGGCGTAGCTGTGGAAACGATGGAGAGCCTTGGTCATCCCGCAGCCATCGTGTTGCAAGGAGATGCCGGCGGTCCGGTTCCGTACCTACGCAAGCGCACACGGGGAATCGAGCTTTCCGGCAACCACCAGGTGCCCCTCTCGGTCGACCCCTCGGACTTTGGCTTGCAGGAAGACTTTGAGCCCGAGCTGCCGATCTTTGGCCCCCCCGAGGATGGGCAGGGGGCTGGGGATAGTCCGCTCCTAGTGCGTGCCGCGAGAGATTGTGTTGAGGCTGTCTTGTGTGGTGATCAGGGCCCGAGCCGTTCCGCTTCACTCCTCACAGCAGCGTTGATTCTGAAGGTGGGAGGTCGCGTGCCGACCTTGGCCGAGGGGGTAGATCTGGCGGCGGAGTCCCTGGATTCCGGTGCGGCCAGCGCCTTGCTAGAAGAACTGCGTAAGCGCAGCTAGGCGCCCCAGGCCCACTCATCGGCCTCACCCCAAGTGGCCTGCCTTTATACGCGCGGCCCATAGGGGGCGCTGACTTGAGGAGTAGCCCAGGCTTGGCAGTGAGCCAACAGAGGTTCCGCGAGCTTAGCTGCCCGATTGGCAATCACCAGCTTGCGCCGGGGAAGCGTACTGGGCGAAGGCAGAGCCCTAGTGGTCCGCCTGCTTGCCGGCTCCCCGTAGCATGAGCGCCTTCAATTCATCGAGGTGCTCTGCGTAGATCTGACGCGGCGTGCAATCAAGACGCTTGCACAGGGAGGCGGCCATGCCGACGATTTCTCCCATGGCGCCGGTTGTCTTCATGACCCGCACTGCCCCAAGGGCCTCGTGGGTCACGCTGATGTCGCGACCCGCCATGAACAGATTGTCGATGTTGCGCGAGTACAGGCAACGGTACGGAACCCAGTAGGGACCGGCGTAGGTGTAGCCCTCGCCGCGAGTGTAGTCGGCGATGAATTCATCGCCCTCGTGCCCAGCCTCGTACTTAGGATTGGGGAAGTGCGTGTCGATGCCCCAGGTGCAGGGGAAGCAGCCGTCGGGGAATTGACGACCGTCACGCAGGTCCTCTGCGGTCAGGATCACGTCGCCAAGGAGGCGTCGTGATTCGCGCTTGCCGGCGATGTAGGCAACCCAGTTGAGGCGGTGCGCGGGGTAGCGCTTCTCAACGTTCTTGATCGCATCCCAGGCCCCGTACATGGCGCGGAAGTTCTGGTCGCGAATGTGCTCCATGTCCGTGATCGGGTCGCGGTCAAAGCCGTTCTCCCAGAACCAGTTGCCAAGGGTGATCGGTACGGATGGGTTGGCGGTCTCCGGTTCCTTTGAGCCCCTCTCGCGACCGGGGAAGGGTTTGTCGGTCAGGTCAACGGCCCAGGGCACGCGCGGGAAGCTGGCATCCTCGCAGGCGGCTTCGAGCTCCGAGCTGAGCGGGTCTTCGTCCTCGCAGAGGCACTGGATGTTCCACAGGTTGCTGGCGCCCATGTGCCCGGTAGCCGTGGTTTCGAAATCCGCACCGGCTGCGAAGCCGACGGCGCCGTCGCCGGTGCTGTCCAGGAACATGCGTCCGCGAATGCGTGTGCGGCGGGCGGTGCGGATGTGCTGGCTGGTGACCGAGCGAATGTGACTGTCGACTGTCTCGGCTTGGGTCACGCGCTGTTCCAGGTAGAGCGTGATATTGGGCTCGGCCCGCACAAGGCGCAGCTTGCGTTCGTCGTCAAAGACCACCGCCCGTTGACCGTTGGCGGAGTCCTTGCGCTTCGCTGGCACGACCTCCATGACCACATCACCAACCCTGGGGTAGGGCTCCTGATTCACGTGACCCTGCGGCCAGACACGCACTTCCGAACTTGCGTTGCCGCCTAGGACGGGGCGGTCCTGGATCAAGGCAACCGTAAGCCCAAGCCGGGCGGCAGTGACGGCGGCGCTTGTGCCCGCGACTCCGCCGCCGATGACAACGAGGTCGAATTCGATTGTCTGATCGGGCTCGAGCGGCAGGCCCAGGGCTGCGCGTCGGAAGGTCGCGAGGGCGCCTGCTTCTTCGGGTACTCGCCAATCCGGGTCACTGCTAAAGACAATCGCATCACAGCGACCTTCGAATCCCGTGAGGTCATGCAACAAGAGTTGTGCGCTTGTCCCTACCTCAACAAGCCCACCGTCCTGCCAATGCCATTCCGCGCCCTCGGTTCCAAAGGTCGAGTCCAGGGCCTTACCATCGACAAGCAATTGGAAGCGTCCCGGAGAACCTTCGACTCCCCAGGGGGCAACCCAATCGCGTGTGCGTACCCAAACGCGATACTCGCCGGGTTCAGGGAACTCTACCGTCGTGCGCGCGTCGGCGACGGGCCTTCCGATGCCATGGGCCAGGAGATAGGGCGAGCCCATCAGGTCCATGAACTGCTGATCGTTGACCCAACCACCACTGTCTTCGAAGGCTTCGGCTTCGACGAGGACGGTGGCTTGGGCCTGGAGGCCCGATGTGATCAAAAGCGAGAGGAGCAGGGTCGTCGTGAATCTCATGTGAGATCGACCATAGCGAGACTCGGGAATCTCCGCCACGCTCGAACCCGGCGATCGGGCCGCCCCCGCCATTGCCGGGCCTTGCACGCTACGAACCACTGTATTGCGCTCCGGCGGCGAGGGCCGCGACGACCAGGCCCACATGACCGCGGATCGGTCGCAGATCGCCGTTGAATAGGACTAGGCAACACCGAGCCTGGGGCCCGGTGTTGCCCGCCTCCCTGCGCTACTGCTGGCCGATATTCATCAGTGGCAGCGGCATGGGCGCGTCACCATTGAGGAAGTACAGCTTCGAGGCCGGGTCCTTCGAGATCGCTTCCAAAGCCTGGAGCGCCTGCAATTGAATGTAGGCTGGGTTCTGCGCTATGGCTTCGTTCAGCACAGTGATTTCATAGGCGCGGGCGTCGGCTAGGAGCCGGACGGTTTGGGCTTCCTCTTCCGCGGCCTGGCGGTTGGCGGCGGCTTCGACAACGACCTGTTCCTGCTCAGTCGTGAAGCGCTCCAGCTCGGCCTTCTGCTTTTCGACTTCCTGCTCGCGCTCCTTCTTGGACTCGATGGCCTTATTGATGAAGGCCGGCATGTTGATGTCGCGGATCAGGACCTGCTGTACCTCGACTCCCCAGGGGAGAAGATATTCCTGCAGGGTGGTCGTAAGGGATTCCTGCATGAGCCGCTGCGTATCTTCCAGGAACAGATCCTCGGCCCGGGCGATGGCCTTGCCGGATTCCCGCAGGGAACTGCGCAGCTTGGGGATCAGGTGCACCGTCAGAACATCTTCCACATCGCCAGTCTCCTGCAGAATCTGGGACGCCATGGAGCCGATGATGCGCCACTGGACCGAGACATCGATGGTGCTCTGGAGCTGGTCCCGGGTGGGAACATCGGCCGTCTCTTTTGTGGTCTTGTGGCGGATGTCGTAGTTCGCCCAGCGGTACATGGGGTTGACCGGGAAGTGGAAGCCCTCCGGGTAGGCCGTGCCCTGGACCTTCCCAAAGAGCTGGGCTACCGCCACGTGACCCACGGGCACAACCCTGTAGCTCTGGAAGGCTACAATCAGGATGAGTAGAACGATGGGGGCGGCAATGAGGACGGGGAGGGGGATGCGCTGGGGCAGTTGCTGGCGGGCCATGGTGGATTGAGGGCTGGGTGGGTCTCTGGCGGACCGGGGTTGAGTGGAGCGCCGGCGGGGACCGCAGCGGCACGGGCGACCATTGTCTTCGCTCCGCCTACAACCCTATGCAAAGGGAACCGGATTTCCTTGCGACATGGCAGTCCCCCGGTGCGCCAGGGGACTAGGATGTCGATCCGCCACCCCTACGAGCCCGCAACGGAGGACACCTGTGCAGCTCGGATTCATAATCGACCAATCACGGTGCATTGGCTGCCACGCCTGCACCGTCGCCTGTAAGTCAGAGAATGACGTGCCCTTGGGCAATTTCCGGACTTGGGTGAAGTACACCGAGGCCGGGGAATTCCCCGAGGTCAAACGCTCTTTCGCTGTCTTGCGTTGCAACCAGTGCACCTCGGCACCCTGCATCACGATCTGCCCGACAAGCGCGCTCTACAAGCGCCAGGACGGCATCGTGGACATCAACCCGGACCACTGCATCGGGTGTAAGTCCTGTATGCACGGCTGTCCCTACGATGCGCTGTATATCAATCCGGACAAGGGCACGGCGCAGAAGTGCCATTTCTGTGCCCACCGCACCGAGGTCGGCCTGGCGCCGGCCTGCGCGGTAGTTTGCCCGACCGAGGCGATTATCCCCGGCGACTGGGACGACGAGGAGAGCCCGGTGAATCGCTTCAAGCGTGAGTTCGACCTGGAGGGTCGCAAGGTCGAGGCGGGCACGGGCCCGAACGTGCTGTATTACGATGCTGGTCCGGCGGGGCTCGACCCGCTCTTGACCAACGACGGCGGTGGACACCTCTGGGCGGATCGTCACCAGAGTCCCCAGGTCGAGGCCTCCCAGTGGGAAAAGAGCGCCATGGACGCGGCCCGCGAAATGGGGGCCGAAGTTGAGGCCATGGCCCGCACCACCTACGACGTTCCGCGCCCTGCCCTGTGGGGTTGGCGCATCACGGCGTACCTGTTCCTGAAGTCGATTTCAGCGGGGCTGTTCCTGGCCTCGGTGGTGACCCAGACGGGCGGCTTTGCCCGCGGCGCCGGCACCGATTGGCGTGCTGTTGTCGCGCCGATGCTGGCCCTCGCAACCCTTGGGGGGACGTCCCTGTTGTTGGCCCTCGATCTCAAGCGACCGGAACGCTTCTGGATGATCCTGGCGCGGCCGAATTGGAGCTCCTGGCTTGTGCGCGGCACCTACGCGCTGATTGCCTACGGGCTTCTCCTGACGGTTTGGGCGGCGCTAGCGATCCTCGGCAGCGGCGCACCGGCCGGCCCGATCTACGCGCTCTTCTGTGTCGTGACGGGATTAGCCGGAGGCCTGGCTGCCTGCTACACGGGCTGGCTCTTCGGCCAGGCAAAGGGACGCGTGCTCTGGATGCAGCGTGGTCTCTGGGCGCGCTTGATTGTCCAGGCAGTGACCGCTGGAGCTGCGACCATGCTGCTCTTCGGTCTTGGCGGTGAAGGCTCCTCGAACCTGCGTTACCTGCTCGTCGGCGCGCTTCTCACTATGTATGCCTGGCAGCGTTTCGAGCACAAGCTCGCCCCCGAACGCCGCGGAGTGGAGTACGGCCGCGTGATGGACCTCATTCACCGCGGGCCCTACGCCAAGAGTCATCGCCTCGCCCTCGTGGTGGGCATCGTTATTCCGCTTGTCCTCCTAGTATTCGGTTCGCCGCTGCTATGGGGCCTTGCCGGCTTGCTGGCCCTGGCCGGTTTGCTGGTGGAAGAAGACATGCTCGTGCGTGCGGGCCAGGCCCTCGCTATCTCGTGACCCCCATGGAATTCTCAGAGGGAGACGCTGTGACAGACGCTGTGAACGACGCAACGGAAAGCGGAAGCCAATCGCGCGGCTACCTGCGCAAGTCACCCTGGGACTTCGCGGTGGCACCGGACCACGA
>JBLHLB010000090.1:0-12115 GCA_047618505.1 Planctomycetota bacterium | reverse complement strand
GATGAACCGCTTCAGTCGGGTCTCACGGGCCTGGCTTTTTTCTGTTTGATCGCCGCGGCGGTCTTGGGTTCCGGCAGCTGCTGCTGGTTCCTTGTGACCGACGACAGTCTATCCGTCTTCGGCCGACTGCTGTGCTGTCTTGCGGTCGGTGGAGTAGTCCTGCTCTTCCTCTTGACCCTTCGACAACGACTCTTGCTAATCCCCCACGACCCCTATCGAAGAGTCGAGCGATGAGCAACGGCATCCTCCTTGTCACCACCGACCAGTTACCCGGTCGTAGTATCTCTCAAGTGCACGGCCTTGTCCGCGGCACCTCTGTTCGCGCCCGCAATATCGGGCGTGACATCGTGGCTGGAATGAAAAACCTGATCGGGGGCGAGGTTCAGGAATACACCAAGCTCATGGCCGAAACCCGCGAACAGGCCCTGGACCGGATGCGCGCCGAAGCGAAGGCCCTGGGGGCAAACGCGGTAGTCGGTCTGCGATTCTCCTCAAGCGAAATCGCCACAGGTACCGCCGAGGTGCTGGTTTACGGAACCGCGGTAACCATCGACTAGCAGTCCGTTGAAGAAACAACAGCTTCTCGATTGGTCTCTCGGGATAGCCTGGCAAGGCGAGAGGTTCCCAACGGTGCTGTACCTGTAGCTGCATCTACATGGGTAGTTCAGGCACGGGTGGTTTAGGCAGCGCAGCCAGGCGGTTCGTGGGGCCGAACGGAGAGCCGAGCGGGGAGCTGCTGTTTTCTATGGGCTGCTTGCGCCGCTAGACCTGGGCTGGGCCTTTGAAGTTTACCCGGATCTCCCCTAGAGCTTTCTTCGTGATGTCCGGAACGCAACAGTCCGTGGCCGGAAAGCCGATCGGCAGGAGAACGTAGGCCTTCTCGTTGGATGGCCGACCCAGCAGCTCACCCAGAAATCCCATCGGGCTTGGCGTATGGGTTAAGGTCGCGAGCCCGGCGTGCTGCAATGCCGCGATGAAGAATCCAAGGGCAATGCCGACGGATTCTTGTGTGTAGTAATTGGTGGAGCGATTGCCTCCCTCGTCGAGTCCGTAGACCTGGCGGAATAGGACCACGATGGCCGGCACGGTTTCGAGAAACGGCTTATTGGCGTCGGTCCCCAGGGGCTCTAGGGCTCCGCGCCACTCGTCTGAAATACGGCGCTCGTAGAGCTCGCGCTCCTCCGCTTCAGCCGCTTCTCGAATCTTGCTCTTGGTTGTGGGATCCGTCACTACAACGAAAGTCCAGGGCTGCCTATTTGCACCCGAGGGCGCGAGCCCGGCGGCGCGAATGCACTCATCGAGAACACCCTCCGGCAGAGCTTCAGCGGAAAACTCACGCACGCTCCGCCGCTTCGCCATTTCCCTTCGAAAGGCCTCAGCCCGCGCCAGCATGTCCCCGGGCGAATGTCGCTCCGCCGAATAGGGAATGAATTGGTAAGGCCCGGATGCACCGCTCACGTTGTCGCTGTTCTTCGTCATCACGCTTCTGTTTGACTCCCGAGGAGTCGGGCTCGCAGGTCCACCATGGCGTCCACGGTGCGCGGCGCAAGCTCCTTTGCACGACCTGGATTGGAATTGATGTGTTGGACTAACAGCCGAAGATCCTCCCCCGTGTCGACATCGATTTCAGCCTCGAGCAGCTCGACGCGGAGACCCTGTTGGCGTCCGGCAATCACCGTTCGGTCGAACATGCCCGCGCTGGACATGGGAATGTCGAGGAACAAATCGGGGCGCCCCGCTCGCAATCCCACAAGGTAGTAGCCACCACCCTGATCAGGGCCAAGGACAAGATCTGCTCCGTCCTCCAGCAACCTGTGTGCTTCCTCGAAGCGTGCCAGGGGAACCAGGGGTTGGTCGCTTCCGATGACCACGGCACTCCCGAATTCCCCCGACTCCAGGGTAGCCCGGAAGTGGTTGGCGAGGCGCTCCCCCAGCTCGGCCCCCACCTGTGCTGCTTGCTTGGGGATCCAGGGAAGGGCCTCGATGAACCAAGCGGCATCGCTGGGATCGGCGAAGGCCAGGCTCGGTCCCAGCTCCTCCAGTGAGCCGAGGGATTCGGCGCGATCGAGCAGCATAGCCTGGGCCAAGAGCGCCGCTTGCTCCGGCTCGAGCACAGGGCTCAGACGCGTCTTCGCCACGCCGGGAAGTGGACGCTTGGTAAAAAGTGTGGTGGATCTCTGCACGGTCGGGGTCGGGGGGACTATGGGGCCGCTAACCAGAGTGAGCCTAGCGAGTGCTGGGGCCCTACGCTCTCCCCGTCTGCCCTAGCAGCCCGTTGAAAAATAGTCGCTCCTCGCCCAGCCCCCACGAATCGGGAAGCTGCCGGTTTTAGGGCGGACTGCTAGGGATCTCCTGAATCGAGACTCAAACAGGGCCACGGTGCTGGGGCCGTCAGCTGCTACCCTCCAAACCTAAGGTGAAC
Source organism: Planctomycetota bacterium (assembly GCA_047618505.1). GTDB lineage: Bacteria > Planctomycetota > UBA1135 > UBA1135 > JBLHLB01. The sequence continues at coordinate 9,693 of JBLHLB010000090.1, read as the reverse complement.
CCTCGGCCTTGCCCTGCGTTCCCCTTGCGGTCAGCCCCCTGGGCGGAATCCTCAAACGAACCATGCTGCTCAACGCTCTATTCCTCGCTGTATCCCTTGGCTCTGTAGGCCCCGCCACTGTTTCCCTGGGCGTTGGTTCCCCCACCGAACCTGCCTCGGCTGTGGCCGACCCCGGGCTGGAACAACCCCAGGCCGAAGAGGTACAGGCCACGCGCCCCGTGAGTGCCGGCTCCCTTGAGGTGGACGTGGACCTGACCCTGCGGGCCCTGCGTCGAATGCAGGATGCAGAGACTGGCTCTTTTGGTACGAGCGTGCGCATCACCCAGGCTGCCCTGACCGCCTTCGCCAGCAGCCACCGGCGCTATCGCGCGAGCGACGGGCCCTTCATGGACCGCGCCGCGCTTTGGTTGGTGTCGCAGCAACGCAGTGATGGTTCCTGGATCGACGCGGACCTCGTGGGTGGCGATAGCCAGGCTGTAGCTCAGCTCCGCACCATCGGCGTCGTCGGTGTGCTGGACTTGATCGGCCATGGAAGCACGACCTCTGCCCGCGCAAAGGGGCGCGCCTTCCTTGGGTTGACCACGGGCGCTGACCTGCGACCTGATCCCGTCGCTGCGGATGACAAGCGGCCCACGGACTTGCTACTGGCCGAAGCGGCGAGATTGCTGGCCAGTCGCAACCCCGATGGAAGTTGGGGAGCAGAGGAGTCCAGAATCGACGCGACCGCACGGGGTGCTATGGAGTTGGCCGCACTCCAACTTCAGATCAAGGCACGTGAGGGCGCCGGCTCGGCCAACGCGGCGAGCACCCCCTTGCCGCCCCTATCCACGGCGGATTTAGAGAAGACCGAGGCGGCGCTGGCCCGCGGTGGAGCCTTCTTGCTTTCGGCGCGAAACGAAGAGGGCCTCTGGGGCTTCCGCGGCCAGACGGAGGCGGGTATCAGTTCCATGGTCATTGCGTCCCTGCAGGCCCTGCCCGAGCCGCGCGGGGAAGATATCGAGGCAGCGATTGTCCACGGACTTACCTATCTGCGTTCCCTTCAGAAAGAGGATGGGGCGCTGCACGATGGGCAGCTATACAACTACGTGACGTCGGCGGCTGTCATGGCGCTATCGGGATCCAAGGACCCGGCCGACCAGCAGCTCCTGGCGGATGCACGCGGCTACCTGCGTGGTCTGCAGGCAGACGAGGACGAGGGCTACACACCGGAAGACCGGTACTACGGCGGCGTCGGCTACGGTGGCGACGAGCGGCCCGACCTTTCCAACCTGAACTTCGCCCTGGAGGCCCTTTCCACCGGGCCCGCAGACGAGAATGCCGAGGTTTTCCAGAACGCCCTGGTGTTCCTGCAGCGTTGCCAGAACTACTCAGAAACCAACGACTTCGTTGTGGAGATCGAAGGTGGGTCGCGGATTGAAAGCGGGATCGACGGCGGAGCAACCTATGGGCCGGGCGAGTCGAAGGCTGGTTATATCGACCTCGGGAACGGCGTCAAGGTGCCCCGCAGTTACGGCTCAATGAGCTATGCGCTCCTGCGCGGCTATCTCTTCGCGGGCCTGAAGAAAGACGATCCCCGTGTGCAGATCCTGTGGACTTGGTTGCAACGCAACTACTCCCTCGACATCAACCCGGGCTTTGAAGCCAGCAACGATCCGAGGGCCGCCTACCAGGGGTTGTTCTATTACTTCTTCACCATGGCGCGGGCCCTATCGCTCTATGGCGAAGAGACTATTGTGGACGCCACCGGCACAGCCCATGCATGGCGCGCGGAACTCGCAGGCCGCTTGGTTTCCATGCAGCGCCAGGACGGATCATGGAAGAACGACAACTCCGAACGTTGGTACGAAGGCAACCCTGTCCTGGCCACGGCCTACGCCCTGGTCACCCTGCGCGAAACCCTACCCAAGTAGCGCGAATTAACACCAGCAAGCCAATGCGATCCCAGCTCCTAATTGTTTCTTTCGCCGCGCTGCTCCTGGGCTGCGGCACGGGAGGAGCGCCTGAGGCGCAAACACCCCAAGCCAATGAGGCGCCCCCGGAGCCGGCGGTAAGCACCGAGTGGCACGAGTTCGACGCGGAGACATTTCGCTTCCGCATTCCCGCCGGCGTCGAGTCAATCCCCATACAGGGAACCGATTCCCAGGTCGGTCTGCTGGAAGGAGCAGGCTTCCGCATTCGATTCGACTTTGGTTGGTACAGCGACGACTCCTTCGAGGGCCAAGGCAACAGTCCGGGGTTCAGCAGAGAGGACGTTGTTCTTGGCGGTGTGGCAGCACAGCTGGCGACCTACACCCTGGACAATCCGTCCTTCCACCACGTGGTGGCGGTCTACGCCCCCAACGTCTTCAATACGGCCGAAGACACTCCGGGCAAGACGAGCCTCTTCTTCGTAGTGGAATTTGAGAATGCCGCAGAGTCCGCAATTGCGGGAGAGATTGCCCGCTCGATCACGGGCTGGAAGAAGCGAAACTAGCCTGGTAGCCCACCCTTGGGATAGCTCTCTCGGCGTAGCGATTGCGAGCGTGTTTCGCCGCGACCTGGCGGTGCGCAATTGCCTTCCTTGTGTGCCTTCTCGCGGAGCCGAGGGACTCCTGAGATGACGGGCAAGACACGATCACCCACGGGGCTTCCAGCGTTTGCCGAGCAAGCGCCAAGCGAACCAGACCGAGAGCACATCGAGCGCCGGGGTTCCCTGCCTATTGGCGGGATCAAATCAGAGCAACCAGCCGCCGGTCACGGACAGGTCGACGCCGGTGCTGTAATTCGAGGCGCTTGAGAGCAACCAGCTCACCGCCTGTGCTAGGTCCTCGGATGTGCCCGGTCGCCCCATGGGAATGGAGGCGAGCAGCTTCTCATTCAGTGTGTCCGCGTGCGCGTCCGCATGGGGAACGTGCCCGGGTGAGACCATGTTGACGCGTAGACCGTGGGGCGCCTCCTCAAGGGCCCAACTCTTCACCAACACGCGCAGGGCCGACTTGGCAGCCGCGTAGAGAGCCGTCAAACGTCGCGCTCGCATTCCCTCCAAACCACTGGTCCCGAAGAACACCACGCTGCCCTTGGCTTCCCGAAGGGACTCACGCGCCGCCTGGAAGATGTGGAAAGCGCTTTCGACATTGCCCCCAAAGAGATGCCGCAGGTCGTCGGCCGTGGCGTCCCCAAGGGCTCCGGATCGATAGGGACCCACCGCGTGCACGAGACCATCCAAGCGTCCGTCGACTTCCACGACCGCCTTGACCAGTGCCACGGCGTCGGCTTCACCTGTGAGATCCGCGCGGTGTGCCCGCGCCCCGAACTCCTCCACGAGGGAATCGGCGGTCGGCCCTTCGCTGCGCCAGACCACATGCACCCGAGCCCCCTTGGCAGCCAGGAAACGCGCTACGCCCAATCCGATTCCCCGGGCACTGCCCGTCACCAGGATGACCCCGGAAGTCCCTGACTCGCGCGGGCTATTCGAAGCGTCGGTCGCCATTCCCAGAAGGTACAGACCCAGACTCCCAGCGCCTACCCCCATCCGTTCCCCAGCCCTTCAGCCACCACTACCCTTACCCGATCAATTGATCCAGCCGGCCCGTGAGAGTGGCCACAAACGCAGGTCCACGCGACCACGCAGGTAGGTCAAGGGAACCAGCCCAAACTCTCGGCTGTCCGAGGAGCGTGGGCGATTGTCACCCAGGACAAACACATTGCCCTCGTCCACGATGCAGGACACGTAGCTCGAGCGATCCACATCCGCCACATAGGGCTCTGTCAGGAGCTCGCCATTGACCCAAACATAGCCGTCCGCAAGGACGACATGGTCCCCCGGTACACCGATCACGCGCTTGATGTAATCCACCCGCGGATCGAGGGGGTAGCGCAACACGACCACGTCCCCCAGGGACACGTCGTCGACCACGAAACTCCAGGGCTCGACAAAGATCCGATCCCCATCGTGGATCCCAGGCGCCATCGAATTGCCGCGCACCACCGAGAGGTTGAAGAAAAGCACATAGAGCACGAGGGAAACCGCCGCTACTCGCACACCGTCCGAAAGGAACACCAGGGGGCTAACTTTTCGCGGCGGGGTCGCCTCGGGACTGGCTGTCGCCAGCATCTCAGTTCCGCAAATCACATCCTGGGCCCCCGAAGGCCGGTCATTCTTGGGGACCTCTGGACTGTTCTCCATCCTGTATCTGTCGGCATGGCGACGGCGGCATCTTGATAGCCCTAGACGGCAATTCAGAACCGACTGGGGATAACCCCGGGAAAACATGTCCTAGATCTCAGCCTAGTGGCCTGTGGACGCTGATTCGGCCAGAGACAAGCGCTAGTCTCTAGCTCATGGAGAGGACCCCCGACGAGCGTGAACGACGCGCTGTTTTCCGCGTATTGGCCATGCTCACGGCTGCCATATTCATCGCGGAGTGCTTGGTCCCCCACACGATCGCGGTCGGAGGGCTTTACGTCTTTCCGGTGATCCTCACGCGCTGGCTCAAGCGCCGTAGGGCGGCCCTGACGGTGGCCGGAATTTGTACCGCCCTGACCATCATCAGCGGGATCTTCGTGAGCTTGCGCCTCGGCTCCGATGAGCTCAACGTCTCCAGGACCCTGTGGATCGGCGTCGCCAACCATGCCGTGGCCCTCTTTGTGATTTGGTTCACCGCCCAGTTGGCCTTGATGAGAGCGGGTATCGAGCTGCGCCTGGACCGTGAGCGTGAAACAACAGCGACAACCCTGGAGAGCATCGCCGAGGCGGTGGTGACGACCGATGCCGAGGGCCGCGTCGACTTCCTGAATGCTGCCGCCGAAAGGCTCCTGGGTTGGCAGGCCGAAGCCGCGCGTGGGCTGCCGCTGGACGACGTCTTCGTACGCTGGGACCGCCGACACCCCGAGGGACGTGGAAAGCGCGAGGAGCACGAGACCTTCGACGACACGCTCCCTGCCATGAATGAAATGGCCATCCGTACCCAGGAGGGTCGCGCGGTCCCCGTCGAGGCGAGTCTTGCCCCCATTCGGGCCCGGGGAGAATCCGTCGATGGAGCGCCCCTCGGACAGGTGCTCGTCTTCCGCGACATCAGCGAGCGCAAACGCTATCAGGAAGCTGTCGAGGATCTGGCCTACCGCGACACCCTGACCGGGCTCCCGAACCGCAACTCCTTCCTGGATCGATTGGACCTGGAGATCGCCCACGCCAAGCGGCATGGAGAACCCCTGGCGCTATTGTTCTTGGACATGGACGGCTTCAAGTCCATCAACGACACCTACGGGCACCATGCCGGCGACCTCTTCCTGAAAGGAGTCGCAGCTCGGCTACGCACCTGCGTGCGTGCAGAGGACACGGTGGCACGCCTATCGGGTGACGAGTTCACCATCATCCTTTCGCGTGTCGGCACCTTGGAGAACGCACGCAAGGTCTGCCAGAAGATCGTGCGCCAGCTGGTCAAGCCCCTCGAGATCGATGGTTCCAAGATCGTGTCCACACCGAGCATTGGCATCGCGCTCTTCCCGGACGACGCAGATGATTTGGAAACTCTTCTGAAGCGCTCGGACCATGCGATGTATCGCGCTAAGGCTGCCGGCGGAGCGCGCTCTTTCGATTGGAAACAGGACAGCCGCGAAGGCCAACCCGGACTCTTCGATATGCGTGGATTGCAAGGCATGCCAGAGCCCGTCGCTCGAACGTCTTCCAGCGCCAAGATAGACAGCAGCATCGACAACAACATCGACAGTACGACCACATGATTCGTGCACGCGGAACGACCCTTGGAATATGCCTCGGGGTAAGCATTGTTCTTTCCAGCGCCTGCGGCAGTTCTCCGGATCGTCAGAATCCGGCGCCGGCTGTTGTGATCCCGAAGCTCACGGAGATCTTTCACGAGCCTTCGATCGCGGGCGTCGCCCCAAGCGCTGAATCCCTGTCGGCCGATGGGCGTTGGTTGCTCTTGCGCTGGGACTCGACAGTCCCCGGCAGCGGTGATCCCCCGCGGGCGACCCTACGCCTCATGGATGTGATGCGCCCGGGAGATTCAAAGTTCCACGGCTCGCCCTTGGTTCAGGTTCTGCCGCCTTCGCCAGAGGGCGAGGCCGCCGATGCGGATCGCACGACTTGGAGCGAAAGCGGACACCTCCTCGCCATTTCGCGCGGGCGCGAGCTGTATCTGCACGACCCTAAGACGCGTCAAACCGTGCTTGTCTTCGACGATCCGGATCCCGCGACCGAAGCAGAGGTAGGCGACACGCCCGCGCGCTTGGAAAGCGAAATCCGCTCCCTCGCCTTTTCAAAGGACGACCGCGAACTGCGCTTCATGGATTCCCAGGACCTCTTTGGGATTCCCCTGCCGGACGCCGGCTTACCTGCGCAGACCCTCTCGCTGGCGGAGGTCGTCAAGCACTCGGAAGGCCTCGACGGCGCTGCCCATCGCTTGCAGTGGAGCGATTCCCTCGAGACAGTCTTTGGGCGCGGCACGCGTCCGGTGGATCTGCCGGAGCAAGCAGCGCAGGACCCAGCCGAAGAGAACGCTCTCGAAGAAGCCGAGCCCCAGACAACGGACTCCGAACCCAACGAAGATCCCGAGGCTGAAGAAGCTCCGCCTACACCGCAGATCTGGCGCACCGCGAGGGAACAGGGAGTTCTCCTTGAGGGCATGGAGTCGCAGCAGGGTTTACGCTCGGATCGGCTCTCGCCCGACGGTCGCTGGGTCGTTGCGCGTTCCACCGACAACTCCGGGGATCCCGCACCGAACATCCTCCCGCGCTGGCTCGGGGACCGCGTAACGACGCGCAACATTCGCTCGCAGCTAGCGGACGACCTGCCTTCTCCCACTGCGCTTTGGGCCTGGTCGACTGCCACTGGTAAGCGCCAGCCGGTGGATCCCCTGAAGGAAGCCCTGGTGGCAGAGGCGCCTGAGACAACTGAAACAACTGGGGCGACTGAAACGACTGAAGGTGAGGCGCCCGTGGGTGAAACACCTGACGCGGGCGCGGCGGAAGAACCCCAACGGCCCTGGGTGAGCATGCTCGGCTGGGCGCCACAGCCCGAAGAGAACTCGCCTGCGCGCTTTGCCATTTCGGTTCGTTCCCAGGACCACCGTGAAAAGGAGATTTGGCTCTTCACCGAAGGCTACTCCCAGATGGTTTGGTCGGAGCGCGATCCCCGCTGGGTTGGCGGCCCCGGTTGGGGGGCGCGCTGGACACCGGACGGTCGCTTCTTGATTCTCTCCTCGGAAGCGTCGGAGCACTTGAAACGCCCGGGGCACAGCCAGCTCTTCGCAGTGAGTGCTGACGGAGGGACACCTCGACAACTAACGGAAGTGGAGGGAGAGGTCGCCGAATTCTCGATCCTAGCCTCCGGCGCAATCGTTTTCTCCGCCAGTCGCGAAGACCCCGGCAGACGCTCCATTGGGTTGATCAGCGCCGGGTCCGTTAGCGGGGAAAGCCCCGAAGCACAGCGCTGGCTCGCTACCCCCATCGGCTGGAATGCTTCAGTGCGCGCGTCGGATGACGCCTCCATCGTCGTGTTTGAACACCAGAGTCTGCTCCAACCCGGCGAGCTTTGGGCCACGGACGGAGAGCGCGCGTGGCCCCTGACGAACACAACGCCCAATTCCTTCCGAGACACGGATTGGATCCGCCCGATCACAGTCACGGGGACAGCTCCGGATGGCGCCACACTGTTCGCCCACGTGTACCTGCCGCCCGGCGTCACCCTTGAGGAGCCCGGGAGCCCGCGCGCCGCGATCGTATTCGTACACGGTGCGGGATACCTGCAGAACGTGACGGACTCCATGACGAACTATCCCCTCAACGCGATGTTTCACTCGCGCCTGGCGGAGATGGGCTATCCCGTGATCGACGTGGACTACCGCGGATCGGCGGGCTACGGGCAGGACTTCCGCACGGCGGTGCAGTACCACCTAGGTGGAAAGGACCTAGATGACTTGCACACAATCGTCGACCTGCTCGTTGATAGAGGCTTGGTGGATCCGGAACGTGTGGGTCTTTACGGCGGGTCCTACGGTGGATTCCTGACCTTGATGGCCCTCTTCACTGCGCCGGAGCGGTGGGCTGCCGGAGCTGCCCTGCGCTCCGTTACTGATTGGCGCACCTACAACCCCGGCTACACCCAACCGCGCCTGGGCCGCCCGTCGACGCACCCGGAAGCCTACGCGCGCTCGTCGCCCATCGATCTGGTCGATGGGCTGGCCGATCCGCTCTACCTCTTCCACGGCCTGGAGGACTCGAACGTCTTTGCCCAGGACACGATTCGGTTGATGGAAGAGATGATCGATCGAGGCCTGGAGTTCGACGCCATGCTCTATCCCAGCCAAGGACACGCTTTCCGCGATGGTCCGCACTGGTTGGATGAATACCGGCGCATCGAAGCGCATCTAATCGGGGCCCTCGGGGCACCGATTCAAGACTGACCCATGCAAACATCAGCTCAACACCCTTCGCGCCGAGCACTCTTGGCCTCCGGATCAGGGCTTGCCCTCGGCGCTGGTCTCGGCGCCTGTGCGTCCAAGACACCTATGGATGAAACGACTAGCATGCCGCCTCTGGAGCCCGAGGCCGGCGATGTCCTGGACGAGCTTTTCTCCGACCTCACGGATCAACGGCCCCAACACGCTCCGATCGCCAGGGAGGAGAAGATCGCCCGCGTAAGGCGTCTGGGGGAGATCCTTGCTGACAATTCGGTGGACGCGCTGCTCGTCGAACCGGGCAAGACCCTCGAATACCTCTCGGATCTGTCCTGGGGAACATCGGAGCGACTGTTCGCCCTGGTCGTGCTCGCGGATGGATCGAGCTTCTGGGTTGTACCGTCCTTCGAAGCGACCCGGGCACAGGCACGTATCGCTGCCGCTGGCGGACCCGAGGGCAAGATCATTGGTTGGGATGAACACGAGTACGCCTTTGCGCCGCTTGCCTCCGAGCTTCGAGCCCGTGGTGTCGAGCGCATCGCCGTCGAGCCGCGCTGCCGCGCCTTCGTGCACACGCGCCTAGGGACAGCCTTCGGAGCAGATCGAGTGCTATCCGGTGATGCCATCGTCGCCCAGTTGCGCGGAACAAAGGACGCCCATGAGTTAGCCCTCCTGCGCACGGCCAACGAACTCACTCAACAGGCTATCTGCGCTGTAGCTGAGCGCTTGCCCGCCGGCACGACGGACCACCAACTGGGTGCCATGATGCGTCGCGCCCAGGAACGACTCGGCCTAAGCGGTGTGTGGGTTCTGCCCCTGATTGGGCCGGACGCCGCCCTGCCCCACGGAGGACCCACGGGACGCAGCATCACCAAGGGCGACCTAATCCTGGTGGACACCGGCGGCTCCTTCCAGGGCTACCAAAGCGACAACACGCGCACATGGTCCTTCGACGGACCGCCCACGGCAGACGCCCTTCGGGGCTGGAACACGGTGCGCGATGCGCAGAAGCGGGCCTATGAGGCGATGCGTCCAGGCGTTGCCTGTGGTGACATTGATCGCGCTGCGCGGGCTGTAATCGAAGGCGCTGGCTACGGTCAAGGCTACGCAGCCTTCTCTCATCGACTCGGTCACGGCATCGGCCTGGAGGGCCATGAGGAGCCCTACCTCGATGGCGGCAACAAGCTCCTGCTCGCAGCGGGCATGACCTTTAGCGACGAACCGGGCATCTACCTGCCTGGGCGCTTCGGTATCCGCCTCGAAGACATTGTTGTCGTCACCGAAGACGGCGCAGACC
>JBLHLB010000089.1:0-12137 GCA_047618505.1 Planctomycetota bacterium | reverse complement strand
GGATACCAAGGAAATGAACGGCCCGGCGCAGGGTCGATTCCTTGGGAACAAACTGCTCCCAAAGGCGTGAGATGGCGATGGCCGAACTCATCAGGACACCGAATCCGACGTACTGCCAGCCGGCGCCGTGCCAGATCCCACAGATCATCATCGTGAAGCATCCCACGGCAATGCTGGCCCATAGCCCTGTGCTACGCGACCCCCCCAGTGACATGTAGAGGTAGTCCCGGAACCAAGTCGACAGCGTGATGTGCCAGCGCCGCCAGAACTCGCTGATGTTTCGCGAGAAGAACGGGAAGTCGAAGTTCTTGGGGAGGTGGTATCCGAAGAGCCCAGCCGTGCCCACGGCCATGTCCGAGTACCCGGAGAAGTCGCAGTAGATCTGCGCGTGGTACAGGAAGAGGGCGATCCAGTTGGAAGCCGCACTGAACTGCGCCGGGCTCGCGAAGACGTCATCCGTCACCCCTGCCACGTGATCCGAGACGACGGCCTTCTTGATGAAGCCGATCAGAAAAAGCGTTAGGCAGGCGCGCACATCAATGTTGCGGAACAGCCGGGGCCCCTCAAGCTGAGGCAGGAAATGAGAGGCCCGCACAATCGGCCCAGCAACGAGCTGGGGGAAGAATCCCACGAAGAGCGCGAAGTCCAGGAAGCTCTTTACCGGGCTTAGAGTTCGCCGGTAGACATCTATCGTGTAGCTGAGCGTCTGGAAGGTGTAGAAGCTGATCCCCACCGGGAGGATCCAACCCAATGTGCGGGGCGTGACATCCATCCCCAGGGTCCCGAGCACGGAAGCACCCGAGGTGATGAAGAAGTCGTAGTACTTGAAGGCACCCAGGAGTCCCAGATTGCCGATCAAGCTGAAAGCGAGATAGAGGCGCCGCCGCCCAGACCGCTCCTCTCGGTCAAGCAAGACTCCCACGCCATAGTCCACAAGCGTGGAGAACAGAATCAGTCCTAGGAAGCGCCAGTCCCAAGCGGCATAGAAGAACCAGCTCGCCCCGAGCAGCCAGAGCTTGCGCGTGGCAATGCTGCGGAGAGCCCAGTGCACAGCAAAGACCAGGGCGAAGAAAACTACGAAGCGAAACTCAGTGAAGATCACTGGAGACGTCCCTCCCCGATCAAGCGCAAGAGGTCGGCGGCGAGAACGGCGGTGAAGGCTCGCGCCCCAGACTCATTGAAGTGGCCCGAGTCGTACCGCAAGGCCGGATCGAAGAACTCGGGGTTCAATTTGGGGTCGGAGTAGATCAGGACAGGCACCTCTAGAATCCCTTCCAAACTGGCCTCAAGGCCTCTATCCGTGCTGTTGGAGGGCATGACCATGATCACAAGCTCAGCCCCTGCTGCGCGGCAGTCGTCTCGAATCTGCCGCATTACCTCGAGGTCGCTGACGCGGAAGAGGTCGCTCTGGAGCCAATTTTCGTCGCCGAAGACCCGCTCCTCTGTGCGCAGCCGTTGAACTCCATCCAAGAAGACTTCGGGTTCACTCTCAAAGAGCTCCCTGCGTTTCAAGTAGAGATTGTCGCGTATGCCGAACCGATCGAGCCGCGCCTCTTCCTCCTCCAGCGAGACGTAGCCGGCACTGGTGGAGACCCAATGAAAAAGCGGTTGGCGTCGGCCTAGCAACCCGCGTGCGAGATCCTTGTGGCGGCCAACCATGCCTAGCTTTGTGAACCAGTGCAGGAAGTGATCGCGTTGGACTCGAACATCTGTCGGAAGAGCCCGGTCCAGCAACCCGGTAGTTGAGTATGGACGGAGTGGAATCTCCTCACCGTCTGCCCCGGTCGCTGTCTTCTCAAAGAAAGAGTAGCCACCTTCTACTTCGCGTGACCAGAACCCGGCACGCTCTGCCGCGAGCATGGTTTGAGCGAAGTCATGCCAATACACCGTGCGTGGTAGGAAGGAATTCAGCGGATCGATCTGCGGACGCAGATACATGTACTCCAACACGACCCGACGAACTTTCACCTGATCAGGTTCACCCTGCCCCGAGACCACGCTGTACCCGAGGGCTTCTCGCAGCAGAAAGCGCAGCTCGAGCAGGTCCGGGAGTTGGATGCCAAAGTTGTAGGATCGCGCGGTCACCCCGCCCTCTAACAACGCACGATCCAACAACTCAGGGACCACCGCCCGGTAGACATGACTCGACCCGATGACGAGCGTGTCAACTTGCCCAGCGCGGTGTTCAAATACCTGACGTTTCGACGCGATCAAATCGCCACCTCCGGGACCCGCCACTTGCCGCAGTACCGCGAGTGTTCCCAGGAGGAATAGAGCAAAGACCCCGATCCTCAGAACAACCCCAAGGGCAGAAGGCATTGAGGGCGGACGACCTGTGTCGACCGGACCGAGGGAATGCCGCTTCCGGGGCCGTTTCGCTCCCCCAGTCCCCACCTCACCTCGGGGACTGTCACCCTCGGCCTGGGTGCCAGCAGCGCCGGTTACGATTTCCTGTTGGGGCTCGGAACTCATCTCGGGGAGGGGCGGGGCTGAAATCCCCCTGGTGCTTTGATCAATCGTCCGGAATGCCAGTGGCCTGAAGGTCTTGTCGGACAGGCTCGAATCCCGATCTCCTGCTCCGGTCTTCAGGGTCAGCGGTCGATCCTAAGACTACCCTGTCCCTATCCGCAGCGCGTATCTCCTACGGCGAGTATGGTGGTAAGAGAAAGATCGATGGTCGAGCCCCTCCTAGAAGAATCCTCAGCGCCCCGCAGGAGCGACCGAGACGAGAATGTGGCAGCGTCGGTGGACGGTGACAATGGTCGCATTGTACCCACGGCGATCGGGGTTCCCCTTAGCACCCCTGACGGTGTATGCCGCGCCACGGAATTCCCCATGAACGGCTCGCGCAACCAGAACCCCGCGGGCATGGGGCTCTGGGCCCTCTTCCGCGAAGATCTGCGCACCCACGGAATTTTTTTCTCACAGGGCCTCTGGGCCCTAAGTGTGAACCGCTTTGGCAACTGGCGCATGGACCGCAACAAGCTCGTGCGGATTCTGACGCGACCCATGTACATGTTCGCCTATCGACTGGTGCATTGGATCACCCGACTTGAGCTGCCTTACATTGTGAAATGCGGAAGACGTGTCCGCATCTGGCATCACGGCGGGTGCGTCCTGGGAGCCTGCGAGATCGGCGACGACGTTCAAATTCGTCACAACATAACCTTCGGATTGTCCACCCACGGGGACCCGATTCACCAGCTGCCGATCATCGAAGACCGTGTCATCATCGGCGCTGGGGCTGCTATCGTGGGGCCGATCCGCATCGGACACGATTCCATCGTCGGCGCCAATGCGGTGGTCACGAAGGACGTTCCGCCCTACTCGCTGGTGGCTGGAATCCCAGCCAAGGTCATCCGCAAGCTCGAAGAGAAGCCGCTCCTAACCCACGTCGAAACGAAAGTTTAGGCGCTGCTAGCCGCTGTTATTCGGCCGCCGCAGGAATAGCGAGCGCACCGAGGTAGGGCGACGGAAGAGGGAGATCGACCAAATGGGCGACTCCAAAGCCTTCTAAATCGCAGGACAGGACTTCGTCCCAGTCGCGTACCTCAAGACCAACTCGGAAGCTGGCGGGGTCGCGTTGAAAGCCCTCGCCGGTGACCTTCATGAGCGCCTCCTTGCGGGTCCAGAGTCGGAAGAAAGCCGCGAGACGTTCGTCTTCCGGGAGCTGCTTCCATTGGGCCTGCTCGTCGGCGGTTTGAACTCGCCGAGCGACTGATTCGAGCTTGCCCCGGGGACGTACCTCCTCAATGTCGACCCCGACCTCAGATCCGGCCGTCGCCAAGAGCGTCGCGGCGCCGCTACGGCTCATGTTGAAGGCGGGGCCACCCCCCACAAGGAAGGGCTTGCCGAACATGCCCTCCCCGAAACTGAGACTCTCCGGATCTCGACCGGTCAGTTGCCCCAATACTCTCCGCACAAAAACGTGCCGGCCCTCGAAGGCAAGGCGGTCCTTGGGGAAGCGAAAACGGCCCGCGCGCTCGGCCTCGGCATCCGAAAGCAGACCCGAGAGTTCGGCAAGCTCCGGGCCATCCCCGCCCGCTTCCACCCCCCGCCACCATAGCTGCAGGCTAGACCCCCTGAGAAGGGGCGGTTCGATCCAGTCATGGGGCACCATCGCAGCTATTGTATTGGCCCAAATCGCCAAACCAGCCCGACCCTTGAATGCTTTTTGAGAAGCTTCAGGAGAGCCTCGGAAGGGTCGATGAAAACGAGTTGACGCTTCCCCGGTTCACGGGGTGCCGCCGCCCCACCAGAATCCCATGACGATGTCTCCCACCAGCAACCCCCCCGGCGATCCCCTTGGGGGTTGGAGCGAGTGCCTGGCGAGTTTGCCGCCGGCCCTGGAACTGCCCACTAGCTGCGCCCGGGTCGCTGACCAGCCCTTCAGCGCCCTACGCACGCGTGCCGCGGTGCCAGCCGAGATGGCCGCACGCCTTGTTGCCCTTGCCAGCGAAGAAGGCGCAACCAACGGCGAGCTGGCCCTGGCCGCGACGGTGCTCTTGCTGATGCGCACGACCCGCCAGGCGGATCTAGTCCTCGGGGCCTTTGATGGAACAGACCTGCGACCCTTGCGACTGGATCTCTCCGGTGGCCCAAGCTTCGCAGAATTGATCAAGCTCGTACGCACGGCAGCGGACGAGGCTAGCGAATCGAGGCTGACCGAGATCGCCGCTCACCTGAACATCTCCGCCACTGACATTCTGCAAGCCGCATCGGGGGCTGCCACGGAAGGCTGGAACGTAGCGGAGCGTGTACCGGGGCTCGACTTGGTGCTTGTGCTCGAAAGCGACGGCAACGATCTGGCCTGGGTTCTCGAAGCCAATGGCGAGCTCTTTGATGAGGCCCTCTGCACGCGCATGCTCGGCCACCTGTCAACGCTCTTGGCCGGTGCCCTTGCTGTGCCCGACTCCCCTGTCGCGATGCTGCCCTTCTTGAGCGGTGACGAGCGTCGCCTGGTGCTCGAGGAATTTAATGCGAAGACAGTCGACTTCCCTTTGGATGCGACTCTCCACAGTCTCTTCGAAACGAACGTAGCCGCCCAGGCCGACGCCATTGCCGCACGCCACCGCGGTGAGACGCTCACCTACGGCGAACTCGAGCAGCGCGCGAACCAGGTCGCCCGACACCTGCGCGATCTCGGCGTTGAGAACGACACGATCGTAGGAATTTCCTGCGATCGCTCTTTTGAGATGGTTGTGGGACTGGTCGGGATCGCCAAGGCAGGCGGGGCCTACTTGCCTATGGATCCGGCCTACCCAAAGGAGCGCATCGAGCTGATGCTCAATGACTCGAAGGTCGGGGTGATCCTCACCCAGCGACACTTGAGGGACTCCATGCCCGCGACCAATGCGAAGCTCGTCCTCCTAGACACGGATCGCACGACCTTGGACGCCTTGCCGAACACCCCGCCTGATGTCACCGTCGAGGCAACCAACCGGGCCTACGTGATCTACACCTCGGGCTCGACCGGTGCACCCAAGGGCGTTGTCCTGAACCACCGCGGACGGGTCAACAACTTCCTGGACTTCAACGGGCGCTTCGACGTCGGCGGCGGGGATTGCCTGATCGCCCTGGCCTCCCTGTCCTTTGATATGTGCGCCTACGATGTCTTTGGAACCTTGGCGGCGGGCGCAACCATTGTGCTCCCTGCCCAGGAGACGATGCAGTCGCCAGCGGACTGGGCCAAGCTCCTGAACGACGAGCAGGTCAGCATTTGGCATACGGCCCCCGCTCTCTTGAAGATGCTCGTGGATCACCTGGAGTCCAACCCGGAGGAGGCGCCGACGCATTTACGCTTGGTCCTCCTGGGTGGCGATTGGATTCCCGTAGACCTGCCGGATCGGCTGCGGGCCCTGCGGCCCAATGTGCAGGTCATCAGCATGGGTGGCGCGACAGAATGCTCCATGGATTCGACCATCTTCGAGGTACTCGATGTGGACCCGACCTGGAACAGCATTCCCTATGGCGAGCCCATGCGAAACCAGCTTGCCTACGTCTTAGATGACCAGCTGGAACCCCTGCCCATCGGTGTTCCCGGTGAACTGTACCTGGCCGGCATCGGCGTTGGTGACGGCTACCTCGGGCGCCCAGAGCTGACCGCGGAGCGCTTCCTCGCGAACCCCTTTGGCAGTCCCGTCGCCGGCGATACGAACCCGCGTATGTACCGCACCGGCGACCTTGCGCGCTGGATGCCGGACGGAAACCTCGAGTTGCTCGGTCGCGTCGACAACCAAGTCAAGATCCGCGGCTATCGCATCGAACTCGGGGAGATCGAAGCTCGCCTGCGCAACCACCCCGCGGTCAAGGAAGGCGTCGTCGTCGCACGCGCTGACTCCACCGGCGAGAAACGCCTGGTGGCCTACGTGGTGCAGGATCCCAACTGGACTGGGCCGGACGAGGAGACGGGCAGCGAAGACGCGGCCTCCGAGCAGGTCGAGCAATGGCAGGCGGTTTACGACAACGCCTACGCTAAGAACGCCAGCGCCGACGTCGAGGACCCGACCTTCAACATCGTCAGCTGGGACTCCAGCTATACGAACACAGCACTACCCACCGAAGAGATGCGTTTGTGGGTCGACCAGACTATCGATCGCATTGAACGTCACAGCCCTGGTCGCACCCTGGAGATCGGCTGCGGCATGGGCCTGCTGCTCTTCCGTCTGGCGCCGAAGGCCTCGTTCTACATGGGCACGGACTTCTCTAAGGTCGCCCTCGATTACGTGCAGACCCACGCCGATCGCCTGGGGCTGCCCCAGGTCAAGCTCGACAGTCGCTGGGCCGACAATTTCGAAGGCATCGATGATGATTCCCTGGACGCGATCGTCCTGAACTCGATCATCCTCGACTTCCCCAGCATGGACTACCTCATGGAGGTCCTACGGGGTTCGGTCAAGGCCATCAGGCCTGGCGGCGTGCTTTTTGTCGGCGACGTTCGCAGCCTGCCCATGCTGCGTCCCTACCAGTCAGATGTGCAATTGTTCCAGGCCGCCGACGACCTGAGCGCGGAAGGCCTGCGTGGACGACTCGCTCGGCTCCTACGTCAAGAGGAGGAGCTGGTCATCGATCCGCAGTTCTTCCAATGGGTTGCCCAGGCGATTCCCGGTATCGGGCGCGTGCAGATCCAGCTGAAGCGCGGCTCCTTCACGAACGAACTGAACGCCTTCCGCTATGACGTCACGCTCTTTGTTGGAGAAGGGGCGACGGCTCCGACCTCGGAAGCACGGCGTTTGGATTGGAGTGAACTTGGTTCCTTGCAGTCCCTCGAGGAAAACTTGAAGGCCGCAAGCGACGACTACTTCGTGATCAGCGAGGTAACAAACGCACGCACACTCTCCGGGGTCAACGCGGCAAAGACCTTATCCAGCGTCGATGCGGGCACACTCGCCAGCTCAGTTCGCGACACAGTCGCCGCCGCAGTCAAACTCAGCGCTGGCATCAACCCCGAAGACGTCTGGGCACTGGCTGAGCGAATCGGTTGGCGCTGCGACATTCGCTGGTCAGCCTCCGCCGACGAGGGTCGCTTCGACATCGCACTCCAACGTGGCGGCGACGAGCCGACCGTACTCTTCGCAGCTGGTCACGCCGTCAACCCAACGGCAAGAGCTTCGGACTTCGCCAACAACCCCATGGCGGGCAAGCTCTCGCGACAGGTTGGGCCGGCCCTGAAGAAGGCTCTGGTCACGGAACTGCCGGAGTACATGGTGCCTGCGGTGATCGTGCCCCTGGAAGCCATGCCCCTCTCCCCTAACGGTAAAGTCGACCGCAAGGCTTTGCCGGAGCCCGACACCTCGCGCCCCGATGTCGAAGTACCCTTCGCGGCACCTTCGACGCCCCTAGAGGAGATCGTCACCGAAATCTGGATTGACGTCCTCGGCCTCGACCGCATTGGAGTCGACGATCCCTTCTTGGACCTGGGTGGGCATTCGCTTTCGGCGGTGCAAATCCAGGCCGGGCTTGGGGAGGTCTTTCCCTTCGAGATCCCCCTTCCGGAGATCTTTGAGACCAAGACCGTGGCCAATCTCTGCCTGCGAATCACCGCCCTGGGCCACCAGGC
This sequence comes from Planctomycetota bacterium, assembly GCA_047618505.1. Lineage (GTDB taxonomy): Bacteria > Planctomycetota > UBA1135 > UBA1135 > JBLHLB01. The sequence continues at coordinate 4,078 of JBLHLB010000089.1, read as the reverse complement.
TGGTATCGACGCGGAAGAAATTGCCCACATGCTCCAGGAGATCGACCTCCTTACCGATGAGGAGCTTGAGTCCCAGGCGACTGAGTAGCCCACTCAGCAAGACTGTCCCCGGACAGCTACACTTCACCTGATCACCCCAACTGGCCTCCCCGGCCCTCTTCTATTCCCGGCCATGCCCGAGCTGGACACACACACCGATCTTGCACGCTTCGTCACCGCAGGCGTTGAGCGCCTTCGCCAGGAGGATCCGGAACTCACCGCGATCCTTGAGAAGGAGTACATCCGTCAGTCTGAGAGTCTGACCATGGTGGCCTCCTCAAGCATCGCGGATCCGTCCGCGTTGATCTGCGAAGCGATGCCGACCATGAACGTGACGGCCGAGGGTTATCCCGGCGCGCGTTTCCATGCGGGCTGCCGCCACATCGACGAGATCGAACTCTTGGCCATCGATCGCGCGAAGAAAGTCTTCGGCGCGGAGTTCGTCAATGTGCAGGTCATGTCAGCCACCTCGGCCAACGAAGTGGTGATGTTTAGCACGCTGAATGCGGGGGACACTCTGCTTGGTATGGACTTGGATTCCGGTGGGCACTTAACCCACGGATCGCGAGCTTCGATTTCCGGCCAGGTCTTTAATGCCCTCGGCTACGGACTGACAAAGGACGAGCGCATCGACTACGAGTCCGCTGAGAAGCTGGCGCGTGAGCATCGTCCGAAGTTGATCATCTGCGGAACGACGGCCTACTCACGTCAGATCGACTGGGCGCGCTTCCGCAGCATCGCTGACGAAGTCGGTGCCTATCTCCTGGCCGACATTACGCACATCGCGGGGCTCGTGGCTGCTGGCCTGCACCCCAACCCCATCGATCACGCGCACTTCACGACGACCTGCACCCACAAGCAGCTCTACGGTGGTCGCGGCGGATTGATCATGATCGGCAAGGACGCCGAACGCGTTGGCCCCGATGGCAAGCGCACACTCTCCCAGGTCATTCAGAAGAAGGTCTTCCCTTTCTTCCAGGGAGCACCGAATCAGAGTGCCGTCGCCTCCAAGGCGCGCGGCCTTGCCTTCGTAGGAAGTCCCCAGTTCAAGGCCGTAGCCGAACGCGTCGTTGACCTAGCGGACGGTCTGGCCCGGGCCTTCATGGCCAAGGGCTACCGCGTCATAACCGGTGGAACAGACAACCACATCGTGGTCGTCGATGTCCTGGTTAAGGGCATCACCGGTGTCAACGCGGAGAAGGCCCTCGAGGACTGCAACATTGTCGTCAACAAGAACCGCATCCCCTACGACGTGAAGCCCCCCTCTACCACGAGCGGCATTCGTCTGGGTACAAACGGCCTGGCGATTCGCGAAATGGAACGCGCCGACATGGTGGAATGCGTGGACTTGATCCACGGGATCCTGACCAAGCTGGTCCAGGTCGACGACCGCAACTACACCCTCGATGAGTCCTTTCGAGATTCCATGCGGGCCAAAGTCAAGGCCATCGCCCAGCGTCGCCCGATCCGCACCTACCCCGCCCCCGCCAGCTGGGACTAGCCTTCGCGGCCCCCCCGCGATGGCACGCCTTTCCGCAAAGAAGCTCGAGCTTCTACGTCAACGCATGGCCCTGAAGGGCATGCGCACCGAAGCGGCCACGGCGATTCCTAGGCGCGCCGAAGAAGGCGACGCGCCTGCGAGCTTTGGCCAGGAACGATTGTGGTTCCTGGAACAGCTCGAACCTGGAACTTCGCTCTACAACGATTGCCTGGTGGTGCGCCTCGAGGGTGGCGCCATCGATCAGGACCTCTTCCAACGCTGCGTGGATGAGGTGATGGAGCGCCACGAAGTGCTACGCACAACCCTGCCCGCAAGCAAGGGTATGCCGGTGCAACGGGTGCACGCAGACGCGCGCTTGATCGTCGCACGCCACGACCTCTGCAAGTCAGGCGAGACAGAGCAGGAGCGCATCCTCCTGGAGTTGGTGCAAAAGCCCTTCCCCCTTGAACAGCCGCCGCTGCTACGCGCCGCATTGCTTCACCTCGATGATGATGTGTGGGAGTTTGCGATGTGCATGCACCACATCATTTCTGACGGTGTCTCCTACGGCATTTTCTACCGAGAAGTCGGCGCGCTCTACGCCGCCTACTCCAAGGGCGAAGCTAGCCCCTTGAGTGCCCTCGCGGTTCAGTTCGGCGACTACGCTGCCTGGGAGCGGTCCCAGATCGACGAAGCTCGCATCCAGGAGAAGCTACCTTTCTGGAAGAAGTATCTGGGCGGTGAGCTGCCCCACCTTGCGTTGCCCTTCGACCGCGCACGCCCGGAAGGCGAGACCCGACATGCCGGGGCCTTCCACCGCTTTAGGCTCTCCGACACCCTCTACGTCACCCTTGAGTCTCTCGCGAAGCGCGAAAAAGTCACTCCGCACTGGGCGCTCTTGGCGGGTTTCATGGCACTGCTCCACACCCTTGGCGGACAGACGGATCTGCGCGTTGGGTTGGGAACGGCGCTGCGGACGAAGCGCGAGCTGGAACACCTAGTCGGCTTCTTCGTGCAGACCGCGATCCTGCGCATGGATGTGGATGGCGACCCCAGCTTCCGTCATCTTGCGGACCGCGCCCGGGATCGCTCCCTGGAGGTCGCGCGCCACGAAGAAGTCCCCTTCGATCGCGTAGTCCAGGCCATACGACCGCGGCGCGAGCCCGGCCTCGCACCGGTGATTCAGGCCTGGTTCGGGTACATGAAGGACCTGATCCCCGTGTTGAGGCTGCCGGGGATGCGATCTTCCTATCGAATCCTCGACCCCAAGACAGCGCGCTTCGACCTGTGCCTGATCCTCGACGACGCGGTTGATCCCGCCGGTGGCAAGGGCGCCCTCAACTGTTACTTCGAGTACGACGCGGATCTCCTGGACTCAGACACGGTGGCGAGCATCGCAGATCGTTACATTGCCCTGCTTGAAGTCGTGCTCGAACACCCCGACACCACCCTCGCACTCCTGCGCGAGGAGTTCCCCGTGATCGCGCCCAAGTCCACCGAAGCTGATCTCCCCGTCAGCGCTGCTCCACGCCCCAAACGCAAACTGAAAAAGGTCCGCCGTCGCACGCTCGACGATTGACTTTGGATTTCCCGATGAGCGATAGCACGAGTCAACGCCTCGCCGCCTCCCCCCAGCAGCGCCGAGCCCTGCAGGCTTCCCAAGCGCAGGAATTCCTAGGCGCGGCCTATGGAATCGAGGGGGAACTCAGCCAGGCGGAAGTGACCCAGGCCCTCGGGCTATTGGCGCAGTCCAACGAAATCCTGCGCACGACACTGGAGGCCGGCGCAAGCGGCACGGCCCAGGTCATCGAGGCTGAGGCACGAGTCGTTGTTGATGCAGAACCCAGCGATGCGGCCAGTGCTTGCATTGCCCTGCGGAAATTCATCACTGACCTCGCGTCCAAGGACCTACATGTCGCCGCCAGACTCTGCACTGTCGCTGGCAAGCCCCAACTTCTCCTGGCTCAACCTCGCTCCATCGCTGACTCACGCAGCCTGGACATCCTGGCCCATGGAATCCTCACGGTGCTCAGCGGTCAGGAGCCCGCGCAGCCGCGCGATGAGGACGGCGAAGTCTTGCAATACGCCGATCTCTCTGCACTTCAGGAGGAGTTGCTGACGGACGAGGATAGCGCCGACGGACGCGCACACCTGTCCAGCTTGGCCCTTAACAACTGCGGCGACCAACGCCTCGGTCTCGAACGACCGCTGCGCTCCGGATCGCCACGTATCGAATTCCAACGCACTTTGACGGAGACCGAAAGCCAAGCCCTGCGCGACATCGCCACTCGCGCTGGTTCCGCACGCTCATCCGTTGCCCTGGCTGCCTTGGCCCTGGTTATCTCCCGCCAGGCAGATCGCCACGTACCGATCATCGCCCTCGCCAGCGAAGGGCGCGACTACGAGGGTCTGGACATCGCACTCGGCCCCTTTGAGAAGCACGTACCCCTGTCCATCGGGGCCAAGGACGACGAGGACTTTTCGGGTCTCACAAAGCGCGCCCTTGCCGCCCTCGAACAGGCCCTCGATGACCACGATGCCTGGGACGCGACCACTGAC
>JBLHLB010000088.1:0-12170 GCA_047618505.1 Planctomycetota bacterium | reverse complement strand
GAGCTACTCGCCGCGCGCTTCGAGGCCCACGATCAGCTCTGCGCCGCCGTTCAGCTCGAACCATTCCACGCGCACAGTGTGCTCACCTTCCGCCTCGAAATCGAGTTCCACATCGTGGGGTGTCGCGCCGTGGTGGGTCCAGTCCTCGATCTTTACTTGGCCGTCAACGATGACACGGATGCCGTCGTCCGAGCGCGTCTTCAGGACGTAGTTGCCGGCCGGTAAGACAAACGTGGATTCCGCGACAAGGCCAACATAGTCAGCCGGCATCGCACTCAGACCGGCGATGTCAGCGAGGGCGGGCTGGGCGCTGAGTGCACCACCTCCCATGGGGAAGTCTAGGGCTTCAACCTGGAAGGACACTCCATCCTCGGCGGCCGCGCGCCAGGCATTGATGTCCTTGAACAGCCCGTCCGGGGATTCGAAGACCCGCACCGCCCAGTTCGTGCGAAAGCTGAGCTCTGAGGCAGTCAATTCTTCCTCGCCGACGGGCACGCTCAAGCTGTAGGCCAGCACGCCACTACCGCTCGTGCGCACGTGAATCTCGGGGCCGTCTTCGCCCTGAACGAGGCTGCCCTCGACCTGGACGGCACCCTCTGAAGTCAGGTCGAAGGTCGCGCTGGATCCATCGGTGCCTAGCAGGCGCCAAACCTGTGCGCCGTCCCTGTCCTTTCCGCGGACGAGAAGAGGAGACTCCCAATCGTAGGGGCCCCATTCCGTCATGATGATAAAGCGGCGGTCGGGGAACTCCGCCCGGCCGCCGAGGGCCTGGCGTCCGCCATAACTGGGGAAGGGCGGGGGAGTGGGCGCCTTCACGATGGCCAATTCAGTCCGGGGAGCCTCATCATCGCTCACCTTCATATCCGCTTCGCAGTCCTGATACGTGTTGCCCTGAACGGCGATTTCCGGACAGCCATCGATCTCCAGTCCAACGGTGCTGCGGATGAAGTTGTTGCCGAAGAGCGCGGAGGATCCGCAGTCCGAACCGTTGGCCACGATCCAGGGCAAATTCGCCATCGAGGAATCGTCATCCCACCAGAGTCGAACGCCGCAGGCGTCGTCAATAAAGCGATTGAATTGAATCAGGTTGCCCTTGCCGTGCTCAATGTTGATGCCGCCGCGCTCGGACCCGTAGGCACCCGCCCCATTGCCGCGAAAGAGGTTGCGCGAGAAAGCAGAGTCCTGGGAGTAGCCGGCCCAAACACCACAGATCGCGTTGTCGATAAAGCGGCAACCGAAGACGGTGTTCATAAAGCTAAAGGTCATCTCGTAGCCGTGGGCCGCTGCATAGGACAGGTCGTTTCTTAGGAACAGGTTGCGATTGTTGCCCTTGCGATTCGAATCGAAACCATCCGGCGCGGGGTTCTGCCCCAGGGCTTCCTTGCCCGCGAACCCAAAGATCCCGTCGCCACCGTGGGTTATGGAATTGAGCGCCACGATGTTGTCGGAGCACTGCTCGAACATCAGCAGGCCCGCTGAGTCCTGGCCGCGGTTGTAGACTCCGTGGCTGTAGCCGCGCACGCAGAAATCGAGGGAGTTGCGGCAGAGGACGTTGCGGCTCGAGCGCCACATGGCAACGCCCCAGCCCGAGAGGAAGGAGAAGTCGTTGTCAAATACTGTGGAGTCGACCACTCGATCGAGGACCAGTCCGTTCTGTCCTTTGCGGGCCCTACAACGGCGGACGCTGACCCCCGTGGCATCCTTGATGTGAATGCCTGCTCCGTAGCGCTCGATCCACTCGCTGGCATCGTTGTCGTGGGGCCAGAGCCAATCGCCGGAGTCTTCGCGCTGCGCCGTGGAACCCAGGTGCTGGCGGAAGTTGCCAGAGACGTCCGAGTCCTCGATCACAAGCCCGTCAACGCCGCGTGCATCGATCCCGACCTTGAAGCCCGAGACCCGCGCCCCATGGATGCTGATGCGCGCCCCTTCGATTCGGATTCCGGTGCCACGGAAGGTGTCGGGCAGAGCGTCCTCTGCAGCTCCTCTGAGGTGGGCATCGCTCAAGTCGATGATCAGGTCTTCTCCCCGGATGATCAGGACTCCGTTTCCTGCGGCATCCCCAAGGACATCAGGGGCAAAGCTGACCCGCGCTGACCGCTCCAGGACAAAATCGTCGCGATCCACCAGCACCTCTTCGAGGTCGGTGGGGATCCTCACGCTGGATTCCACGGCCGTCGGTGTGTCCTGGACTTGGATCGCTGCGGGTGCCAAGCCCCAGCTGACACCGCTTCCAATGGCGAGGCAGAAAATGAAACTGAGGAGAGAGAGGTGTGATGCGGAGCGGTTCATGCCTGCATTCTACTCCCCAGGGAGCCCGGGGGTGCCCCGCCTGGAGAGTTCGTTTCCGGGCCGCGGAGGTGGGGGAGATCGGCACTCCCCGTCTATAATTCGGTCCCCTTCTTGAACACTCGCCTGAATAGACGCCAGGCCTCCGTTGTAGGAGAGAAGTTCACGGGGAACCGGTATGAGCGATCAGGACAAAGAACAGGAAGACGAGCAGCCCCAGGGGGATCCGGGTGGCCGGATACCGGAGGGTGGGCAGCAGTCCTTTATCCAGCGACTACAGAATCGAGTCGGTCGCGATATCGACCCGGGGATCCAGCTGCAGGACGAGAGCGAGCTTCTGCGAGGTGACGGCGAGGCTGGTGCCGACCCGGGCGATCCCAAGGGCAGCGGCGGTTCGAGTTCTGGTCGGCGCTTGATCGACAAGCTCGCGGACTCAGTCAAGCTTTCCTCCCGCTATCGCGTTTCGAGGGAGCTGGCGCGCGGCGGAATGGGGACGATCCTGAGAGTGTGGGACGACGACCTGCGTCGCAATTTGGCGATGAAGGTCATGCATGGCTTGGCGAACACCGACGCTTCCACCCGCACCGGCAGTGCCGACCAGGAACGACTCGTGCGTTTCCTGGAGGAAGCCCAGATTACGGGCCAGCTCGATCACCCCGGCATTGTCCCTGTGCACGACCTGGGCATCGACCCCGATGGGCGTTGCTACTTCACCATGCGGTTGGTGCGCGGTCGGGAGCTAAAGGAGATCCTGAAGTTAGCGCGCGAGGGCAAGGAGGGCTGGACGCAAACGCGCGCCCTGGGTGTGATTCTGAAAGTCTGTGAGGCCATGGCCTTCGCCCACTCCAAGAGCGTCATTCACCGGGACCTGAAGCCGGCCAACATCATGGTCGGGCGTTTCGGGGAAACCTATGTGATGGACTGGGGCCTGGCGCGCGTAGCAGGCAAAGAGGCCGCGATGGAGAGCAAGCCCCAGGATGCGTCTTCCCTCTCTATCGTGCGCACAGACCGACGCGATTCAGAGAAGGATGACCCAGACTCACCCCTGGTTACCCTCGATGGTGATGTGGTCGGTACGCCTTCCTATATGCCTTTGGAGCAGGCGCAGGGTGATCTTGCGAATCTCGGTCCGCGGGCGGATATCTATGCTCTCGGTTCGATTCTCTACGAGCTTCTGACCGGGCGCGTTCCCTACCTGAAGGAGGCTGAGCGCGTGTCGGCACACGTACTGCTTTCGCGGGTGCTTGATGCGGAACCTGAACCCGTAGCGAAGCTCGCGAAGGATCAGCCGGCGGAGCTGGTGGCAATCTGCGAACACGCCATGGCCCGGGATCAAGAGGATCGTTACCCGTCGATGTTGGCCGTTGCGGCGGACATCCAAGCGTACTTAGAAGACCGAGTGGTCAAGGCCTACGGCGGCGGCGCGATCCTTGAAATTAGGAAGTGGGTGCGACGTAACAAGGGAGCGGCAGCCGCCCTCTGCGCGCTACTCCTAGTGGCGCTTGGGTCGGGAATCTTCCTCAATATTCAAGCGTCGAATCAAAACGAACAGACCCTGCGACAGCTTGAGGTCTTAGCTACCCAGGAAGCAAAAACTAGCGCCGCGCGCGACGAAGCGCAGCGCAACTTGATCAATGCAACCGAGAGTCAGGAGCAAACAGAAACAGCCCTTAGCAGTGCCCGTGCGAGCGCTGATGAAGCCCGCGACAGCGCCGGGCATGCGAGGCGCTCAAGCTACGGGGCCAATCTCCTGGCGGCGGATTACTCGATGCGCCTCGGGAACGTGGAGAGGGCCCGCGCTAGCTTGGCCGCTTGCGAGGAAGAAATGCGTGGTTGGGGCTGGGGACACATGGAATTGGAGTGCAATCCGCCCTTGCGAAGTCGGAAGGTTTTCCCGGCATCGCTTGATCGCGCAATCTTGGTCCCGGGGACCAATCGGGCCCTGGTCTTTGCCCGCACAGGTTTGGCCCAAGTCATCGATCTGGACACCATGGAGGATGCCCTGGACAAGCCGGCCACGGTCGGGCCGCTCAACATGAGCACGCAGTTTTCCGTAGACGCCTGGGATACACCGGCCCGAGTCGCTCTACAGCCGGGTGGAACTTTGTCGGCCTACTTTACATCGGGTGTTGATGTTCATTTCTATGACTTCAACACCGACGAGAAGAGCACCCGCTCGATCGAGCCTTGGCTCCAAACTCTAACGAGTCGTCAGAGGGGGAATTCAGGCGAGGGCAGGCGACTCCTGACCGCGGTGGGCGACCGTAATCTCACCTCGATGGCGTGGTCACCGAACGGCCGACTCCTGGCGGTCGGAGGCTACGAAGGTTCCATCGTGATCTTCGACATGCGGCGTGATCCTGATAAGGTCCCGCTGGATTTCGGTGCTAACCACCGCAAGGGGGTGAGCGGCTTGGCCTGGGATCCCTCCGGTGGTCGCCTGGCGAGCGTTTCCGAGAGCGGAGAGTTTGCCCTTTGGAATCTATCGACGGGCCGCTACATCGTTAAAGAAACGGAACATGTTGGTGCGGCAACAGCTGTGGTCTATGACGCCGGTCGCGAAGCCTTCCTTACCTGTGGAGTCGACGGAGCCATCCTGCGCTGGAGTGCCAAGGACGGGAAGCTGGAGGCGGTGGTCGCTCGACTACGCGAGCCGCTCCAGGCCCTCGCTGTGCAGACAGGCACCGGTGCCATCGCCGCCGTTTCCTCGCCGGAGGGAAAGGGCCAAGGCGGGCGCTGTTTCCTTATGGAGCCCGTGGGAGGCGAACTTCCCTCTCTTGGGGGATTGTTGACCAGCCTGCTCTCAGTGGAGCAGTTCACCACCCGCAGCTTCCGGGGCGCGATGGGTGGCCTGAACGACGTCTTCTTCGGTCCGGAGGGGATAAGCGTCGTAGCGGTCGGCATTGATGGTTACCTGCTTGTTTGGGATCTAGAAGGTCCCCTGAGCACCACGGAGTTGGGTCCGGGCCTGGATCCCCTGGCGCAGCGAAGTGCCCTGGGCGGCGGAACCCTCGCCCTTGGCTGGGATGGTGAAGCCAGTCATGGAGCGACCAGCGGATCCATCGATCTCGAAGGTCATTATGCGGCTACCGGGGGCGTGGAAGGTGATGTGGTGCTTTGGGACTTCGAGCGCGGCTTCCCGAAGGCTCGCCTGCGCGGCCATCAATCACCCGTTGGCTGCGTGGCCTTCTCACCCGACGGATCCCTTGTGGCCAGCGGTTCCCAGGACAACACGATTCGCCTTTGGAGCACGGAGAGCGCGAGTCTCGTGCGCGTCTTGCGCGGACACGAGCGCTGGGTTAAGAACCTGAGCTTTTCAGGGGACGGAACGCGTCTCTTCAGCACAAGCGGTGGAGATCAGTTGCTGCTCTGGGACGTAGAAAGTGGACAGCTGCTTTCGAGTCATGAAGGGCATCACTACGCCAACCTTGTCAGCGAGCTCTCCTTGGACGGCAGTCTCGTCGCTACGGCCTCGCGTGCTATCATCGTGCGGGATTCGGAGACCCTCGTGACGGTCGCCAATTTCAAGCGCTCGGGTGGAACAGCGCGGGCTCTGTGCTTCTCACGCGACAATCGCTTCCTTTGGGCAGGTTACTCCAACGGGGCGCTTAGGAAATGGTCCCTGGAGACCGGCGAGCTTGTGCGCGAGCTAAAGGCAGAGAACAAGGCGGACATCCTTGGCTTGGTCCTTTCGTCGGATGGATCCCGCCTGATCACATCGAGCCTGGATAGCACAATTCAGGTGCGCGACGGAGAAATGGGAGATGTTCTTCTGCGCCTGGATTTACCCGAGGATGCGCGCCACATCACCCTCTCACCGGATGACAGTCGACTGCTGGTGGTCTTGATGAGCGGGCGGGTCTTGGTGCTGGAGGCGGCCCTTGACGATCATGAGGCCGTCGCATCACGGCGTGGCGAGCGCGCGCGCGAACGCATGCGGCGAGAACGGTTGCGTCCCGGTGTGTTCGCGCAGCTTGCAGAGCTCGCCTATCCATCAGAGGTTCGGGCCGCCATCGGGAAATCCGATGACCTGAGCCAAGCGGAGCAGGAGACCAGCCGCTCGATCCTTGATTCTGAAGTCGACGTCCCCGGCTACCTGGCCGGTCGCGCGCGGGCGGTTGCACGGGAGCGTGCATCCAGCGCAGAGGAATTGACCAAGGCACTCTTCAAGGCTGAGTCGGCGGCCCAGCAGCTACCGGATGATCCGCGCATCGAGCTGGTTCTTGGCCTCGTGCAATTTCGAGCAGATCGCGCAGGTCAGGCCCTAGAAACCCTCTCTAGCGTTACTGAAAAGGCGCGCCTGAGCAATGGCGTCAAGTCTCTGCTTGGTCAGGAGGCGTTGCTCAGTGGTTACTACCACTTAGTGCTCGCGATGCTGGAGCTCGGGGCAACGGAGCGGCTCAATGATGTGATGGCAGAGGTAGACCAGATGCTCGCCTCTGACCCGGCGCTGCGCGTGCGCGCATACTCCAAGGAGCTGCGTGCCGAGGTAGATGCCGAGTTGGCAGCGCGCGGCTTCTAATCGATCGGTTCCCCTAGGAACGCTTCGATGTCCGCACGCTGCGCCTCCGCGTCCTCTTCCCCGAGAGCGATCAGACGGCGTAGGTAGTCTCCCTGGAACATCACCAGACTGAGGAAGTCATTGCCCCGCGTCTTCTTCGTTCCCAGCCCGCGTGTCAACCATCGGAAGGTGCGCGGTAGGCGCGGTTCAAACTCATTCGCCATGACCCCGAGGTCGCGCGAGGGTCGCATCACCAGGAGCTTGAGCGGTCGTAGCCCGTCACGCTTCTCGTCCGGTAACTCTCGGAGTAAACGGTTGATACGTTCAAGCCTGAGTGCATCACTGTCGAGCTGGTCCAGGAAGAGCGCGTTGAGGATCATGCCCGCCACTCGTGCCGGCGGGGGGTATCCGCTGATCTGTGCTTCCGGCGGTGTGCTACCGGCGACTTTCTTGGTTGGCGAGTGGCGAGTGGAGATCGCCAAGATGCGTTTCGCACCCAAGTGGATAGCAGGCGAGAGTGGCGCTGTTTGACGCATTCCACCGTCGCCGTAGAACGCTCCGTCGAGCCAGATCGCGGGGAAGAAAAGCGGCAGTGCCGAGGAGGCCATGACGTGTTCCACACCGAGTTGATCCTCACGTCCGATGCGATGAACTCGCTCCCAGTTCACGATGCGCCGACCTTGGACCCAAGTGATGGATTGGCCCGAGGTGTAGTTGGCTGCCGTCAGGGCGACGGCCTTCAGGTCTCCCTGTTCAAGGTTCCGAGCGATCCCCGGAGCGATACCATTCGCCCCGCAATTGAGGGCCCTGGAAATCATCTCACGCAGCGGTTGTGTCTCCACCAGCCCGCGCATTTCCAAGGGCATGAGGCCACCGGAGAGCAGGCTCCCACCCCAGCGCATGACCTGTGTGAAGAGCCCCAAGGGTCCAACCGAGAAGACCTGGTCCGCTTCGAGCTGTGACCACAGCTCCGCCAGGGCTTCCACGCGTTCTCCGAAATCACCTGCATGCGAAGCCAGGAAGGCGGCATTAATGGCGCCGGCTGATGTCCCCGTGAGGATCGGCAGGGACAATTCCGGATGCAGGCGGGCAAGGCAGCGCAGGAAGCCGACCTGGTAGGCAGCCCGGGCTCCACCGCCGCTCATCACTAGGGCAAGTTCATCCGCGGCCGGGTCTTGCGCGTGGCTGTTCCTTGCCTCGGGCTCGGGTTTCATGACTACAGAGTGCATTCTTCAGCGCTGACTGACGAGCATGGCCTGGTCTTGAATCGTTGAATCTGGAAACGACGAAGGGCAACCTGCGTAGGACGCGCGAACCCCCGAAGACTCCATCGATTCCAATGACTTCGCAACACGTGACCCCCATGGTAACTCTCTCCCGGTCCCTCCGTTCGCGGTTGGCCCTCTCAGTCGCAGCTCTGGGCCTATCCCTGACCCTTGGTCCCGGCTGTCATATCCGCTCCTACAACAGTCCGCCTCGCATCGTCGGCACGGGGATCGTGCGCGGCCACGCTGCCCTGGGTTTTCGCGATACGTCGGAAGTTCTGCGGGCCAACGTCTCCCTGGACTTTGATCAGCTTGTGGAAGTCACTATTTGGAAGCTGTTTCGCCTAGAGGTCGGAGTTGCCGGGGCGAGTGTTGGGATTGGTCCCTTCGACCTTGGTATCGGGGTGCTCTTCTACGATCCCGAGGTGCCCCAGATGGTTGGGTATCCCCATGAGACCGAGCACGAGCACGAGCACGCTGATAGTGACGACGAATGCTGCTCGATGGAGGGTGAGGAAGCCCTCGAGGATGGTTCAAGCTTCGGCGATCACGACCACTCCGAAGAAATCAAAGAGGGAGGCGCGGGGAGCGCTGACATGGCGCCAGTTAACTGACGGGTGGAATGGGCACGGGGCTCAACAGAAGCCCCCGTCGCCAACTTAGAACAGGTCCAATCAATGGGCGGCTAGTTGAAGCGAGAGGTGGCGATCGGAATCGATTGTCACCTCCGCGTCGCTTAATCCGGCGGCCTGCGCTTCTCTGCGCAGTTCCTCTGGGCGAAGGGCGGCGTTCAGGCTCAATCCCAAGAGCTCCCGTTGGTAGGGGGTCGCTCCATCGGCGTGCAACTTCACGAGCTGCTCCAAGTGCTCACGTGTCTCAGGTCGCATCAGATCGCGGATCAGGAGCACACCACCAGGACGAAGCACGCGCCTAGCCTCCGAGAGCAGTGCGAGGGGTGTGGGGACGTGGTGCAGAATCGTGTTGCTGAAGACGACGTCGAAGGAGTCATCCGGGAAGTCGAGGCCCTTGGCATCAGCCTTGACGAGTTCGATCCGGTCGCCGAAGGGCGAGGCCGCGACATTGCGCCGCGCCGCCTCTAGCATGCGATCCGCGAGGTCGATGGCCACAACACGCGCATTGCTATCCCGTTCGCAAACGAGGATCGGAATGTGTCCCGGGCCGGTGCCGATGTCCAGCATGCGACCGGCCGGTCCCAGGGTCATGAGGCGATCGACGAAGGCGTTGTTCGCCTCGCGGTGATCCATGGACTCGTACTCGAGGACGTCCTCCTCCGTGTCCATGATTTCGGGCTCGAGAACTCGCTGCAGCATTGGACTAGGCCTTGCGGGCCGTTGCGACAAGGGTCATGAAGTGCGGCGGTTGGGGATCGCGAGCTGCACGGAAAACGTCGGGGGTTTGGAAACCAGAATCGACCAATAGCTCCTTCAGCTCCACTTCGCTGAAACCAAGGATCGAGTGCTGGAGCTTCTCGCGTACCCATTCCTCCGTGTGTGCCAGGAGATCGATGACAAGTAGGAGTCCGCCGGGAACAAGGATGCGATGTGCTTCCCGGAGGCAGCGTACCGGGGAATTGGCGTGGTGCAGGGCCTGGGAGGCAACGACCACATCGTGGCTGGCGTCCGGCAGGGGAAGGTCTTCGATGTCCCCTTCGACCGTGCGTAGATTCGTGATGCCCTTGGCCCGTGCGCGGGCGCTGAGTTGCGAGAGCATCTCCTTCGATAAGTCGATGGCGGTGACCTGTTCACCGATCTCTGCAAGCATCAGGGTCAAGAGTCCATCGCCGACCCCAAGATCTGCGTAGCGTGCCTTCGGAGCTAATTGCAGGATTGCCCGTGCCAGCCCTTCCCAGGTGCGGCCCGGTAGAAGTTGATCGCCGAAGCTCGCGGCAACGCGGTCGAAGTAGGCACGGGAGTCCTGCTTGCGGCGCACGCGCAGGGCTTCGAGTCCGGCGCGGTCACCAGCGAACTCTGGCGCTGTGACGTTCTCCTTCTGTACCTCTTCCCACAGGCTTATGGCTTCGCCGCCAGCGAGGGAATAGAAACTTCGTCGACCTGCACGTCGGTCCTGTACCAGTCCAACTTCTTTCAAGAGGGCGAGATGCGTAGAGATCCGACTCTGCCCCATGTTGAGGATCTCCATCAGGTCCGTGCCCGATAGCTCTTCCTCTGAAAGGAGATTCAGCATACGCATGCGCGTCTCGTCACCGAGTGCTTTCAGGAGCCGTGTCGTTCCCGTCAAGCCTCTCATGATCAGCGCTTGGGCTCGGGCACTGCTTGCTGCGCGTTAAGGTTAAGAAGAGCCACTCGACGTAGGGCCTCGTTCAAGGGTGCGATGCCCATAGCCGCGCGTTCCGAATCACTAGTGTTTGGGTTCACCGGATACAGCATCCAGAGTCTGGTAATCGAGTCGTAGACGTATTGTGTTCCGTAGCGTTGGTTCGCACCACGGATCATGAGTTCGATGTCTTCCGCTTCCGCCGCGACTGCGAGGCCTCGGGCATCGCCGAGCTCGACCGCGTGCAGGGCCAAGTCGCGGGCCAACATGACGTTCTCCAGGGCTCTGGAGTCATACAGCAAAAGGGCGGCGGTCAGGTGCTCGTTCGAACTTGTGAGCACCCCGGACTGCACGATCGCGAGAGCTTCCTGGGCGCGGGCCTCGACCTTCTTGGTGACAGGGCCACGCTCTTCGGCGACTTCGTTCTCGCGCTGTTCGTAGAGCTGGCTGAGCCGCTCCCCGGGGGGCGTGGAACGACAGGACCCCAGGCACAGGAGAAAGACTAGGCACAGGAAGGCTGTGCCGGACCGATAGGCGTGGAAGTGGACTGGGGCTGAGTTCTGCCGATTCATGGGCGCATCATCCGAGGCGAACGCGCAGGGCGCCACCCTTGGCTTCGACGACTACGTCTTTTACTCCCCTGGCACGCCCCTCTGGCCCCCGTAGCCAAACCGAGATTCGTTGGCGAAGGACCGGTTCCAGGCGCTCATTACCGAGTCCGCGACCGGTGATAACCAGGAGCGTGCTGTGGCCCCTGACCCGCGCCGAGTGCAGTTCGCGTTCGAGTCTTCGCTGCGCATCCTCTGGGCGCAGGCCATGCAGGTCCACCGAGGAGTCGGCCGGGGGGGGCTGCTTTCCTCGATCTCCGCGCCGGTTGCGTCGGTTCGGTTGCTCTGGGGTGGACATGGGGGGAAGGGCGCAGCGGCCTACGAGGCGGATCAGTTCGCGGGAACGGCCAATTTCTCCAGTTCCATCAGTTCCACCTCGAAGCGCAGGGTAGCGCCAGGGGGGATCAGGGGTGCCTGTCCCACGTCGCCGAAGCCCTGGGCCGGTGGCACGACGATACGGCGCTGCCCAAAGAGTCGCATTCCCCGCAGGCCCTCCTCCAGGCCGGCGGGAACTTCGCCACCGCCTAGCTCGAAGCGTGCGGGGCGGCCGCGGTCCCAGGTGGAGTCGATGCTCTCCCATCTTCCGCTTTCCCCGCGGAGAAATAGCTCGTACTCGATGGCCACGCGGTCACCCAGCCTGGCCTTGAGACCCTTGTCCGGGACCACGAGGTCGCGCAGGACGACGCCAGAAGACAGGGTCTTGGAGTCGTAGGAGACAGTCCGGGATCCGAGTAGGCCGCAACTCGACACGGGCAATAGGCACAGGACCAAGAGAAGGCTCCGTAGGAGACCTAACCTGCTGACGGATTGCCTCGAACGTGAGACGCTGCGCGGGATCATGGGGGGAGGCTTGGTCTGTTGACTGGTGTGAGGGCGGCGGTCACCTGTGGATCGCCAGTGACGATCGAGGGACTCTCAGGGAGGCCCGGAGAAGCAAAGTGTCCCGGACTCACGCCACGTTACCTCACACGCCATGCCAGACAAGCGGGACCCTGCCAGTCTCAATCTCTATGTCTCCGGGGACTGAGCCTGATTCGCACAGGTCTTCCTCGCTGGCCGGCTAAACCCAAGGCTTCTGGCCGCCCCGACAGCGCCTCCCCAGGGCTGGGAATGAACTGAGGAGCCGAGATTAGGTAAGCAAGGGGCGCTCCCGGCTTTCCGGAGAGGCCGATTGGAGATTCAGCCAGTTCCCTGGCTGCACTCCCACCCGAAGAT
>JBLHLB010000087.1:0-12428 GCA_047618505.1 Planctomycetota bacterium | reverse complement strand
GGAAGCTGCTGGCAGGTTTGGCGCTTAGCGGCGTCGGGACTGCTGTGGCGTCGCCACCCCATTTTCATCCTTTTGGTTCAACGCCTGACGGCGTTGAGACGGTCGGAGCGAGCGGTGGCGGAAGCTGCTGGCAGGTTTGGCGCTTAGCGGCGTCGGGACTGCTGTGGCGTCGCCACCCCATTTTCATCCTTTTGGTTCAACGCCTGACGGCGTTGAGACGGTCGGAGCGAGCGGTGGCGGAAGCTGTTGGCGGGTTTGGCGCTTGACGGCGTCGAGACTGTTGCGGTGGAGCGGCGACCGGGAGCCTTGGCTATTTAGGCGTAGCGAATTCAATTACGAGGTCTAGCGCAGTGGGTCGGAACAAGGACGAGGACTTACAGCACGGTGATCTGCTCATTCGTGAGTATGAGGACGGGGATGAGGTGAAGATTCTGGAGGGCTTTAATCGGGTGTTCGCGGCAGTTAACCCGAGCTTTGTGCCGCGCACCATGGAGGAGTGGATGTGGCGCTTCCGAGAGAACCCGGATGGGCAAAGCATGCGCCTTGCCTTTACCCCTGAGGGGAACCTGGCCGGGAGCTTCGCGGGCATGTGCCAGAAGATGCGTCTGAATGGCGAGGATGCGCGCTTCCTACAGGGGGTGGACAACTTCACGGACCCGAGCTTTCGCAAGAGCCTCCGTCGGGACAGCCTCCTGGCGACCCTTGTAAACGCGAATTGGAAATTCATCCGCGGGGACGCGCCGCCCAAGTACGCCGTTGCCTGGGGCTTGCCTGTGGTGGCTGCTTGGCGGGTGGGGGGCAAGATGATCGGATACAAGCTCGTGCGAACACAGCTCGAGCTATTTGCACAGCTGGGGGATGTCCGGCAAGGTCCCACCGAGGGGATCGAGGTGGAAGAGGTGACGAGCTTCCCGGAGGAGACAGACGCTCTCTTTGAGAGGGCGGCCGAACCTCACGCTGCGATCGCAGTGCGGGACAAGGAGCATTGCGACTGGCGCTTCTTCAGAAAGCCCGGTCACAACTACCGAGTGGCCGTCGCTCGACGGGGGCAGGAATTGCTGGGCTACACGGTCTTCGCCAAGGGCGCCTTCGATGGACGTGAGGACCAGGGCTTGATCGTGGATTGGCTTGTGCCGCCGACGGCACTTGGCGCGAGCAATGCCCTCCGGGCCTGGCTTTGCGACGTAGCCAGCGAGACCGGGGCCGAACGTTTAGTGGCCTTCTTTCCCGAAACGATGCCCGAGTTCATGGCCTTCCAGTTGGCTGGTTTCCGGGCGGGACCCACGAGCTACTTTCCGATCTGCAAGCACCACTCGCGGAACCACGATCCGCTTTGGCTCTACAAGAATTGGTTCTATACCTTCGCTGACACGGACTTGGTCTAGCAGCCCATTGAAGAACAGCAGCTCCCCGCTCGACTCTCCTTTCGGCCCCTACGAATCGCCTGGCTGCGTTGCCAGAGCCACCCGCGTAGGTACAACTACGCGGGGAACCTACCGCCTTGCCAGGCGATCCCGGGAGACCGGTCGGGAAGCTGCTGATTTTCAACGGACTGCTAGGTGGCCGCGACATTCCATGCTGAACGCAATGCCCAGGCGGGACTCTTCGCGCCGACGGACTCACACCCTTCGATGCGTCGCAGCAAGGGAGGTTTTCCAATGAGCTCCTACGATATTCGTCCCTTTGAGGATCGCGACCTCGAGTCTCTCCTGGAGACCTGGAACACGGTCTTTGACAAGGACGCTCAGCGCGGCGGTTTGACGCGCGAGGAATGGGAGTGGAAGTTCCCCAAGAATCCCGCGGGCATGCGGGTTTGGGTTGCGACGAAGGACGATCGCGTTGTTGCGCAGTATGCAGCAATGCCGCACCTGACCTGGCTCTCCGGACGCGAGACGCACTTCTCTGAGATTGTCGATTCGATGGTTCACCCGGACCATCGCGGTGGGCTGAAGCGACCTGGGCTCTTCGTCAATTTGGCGGAGCCGATGTTGGACTCCATCGGCGGAGCGGACAAGGATATGGTTTGCTACGGCTGGCCGATTCCCGCGGCCTGGCGCATTGGGAGTCGCTTTCTAAAGTATGAGTTGGTGCGAACGCAATCGCTGCTAGGCCGCGAATTGCCCGCGGGTGCGACGGTCCTGCCCGATGGCGTCGAGGAGATAGAGCGCTTCGATCACCAGGCCCGTTGGCTCTGGGAGCGTTGCTGCGGAGTCTGGGGAGCGAGCACGATCCGCGACGATGTCTTCTTGAACTGGCGCTTTCTTGACCACCCGACGCGCACCTACAGGGTTATTGGCACGCGCGACAGTGAGGGCATCCTGCGCGGCTATGCGGTTGTGATGATCAACCCGTGGCTGATGCCGGGAATGGCGGTGATTGTGGATTGGCTGGTTCCGCCGGAGGAGCTCGAGGTCGGTCGTGCGCTCCTCCAGGGGGTCTACGCCATCGCTCGTGAAGGCGGCGCACACGGCGTCACGGCCATTCTGCCTGAGTGGTCGCGTTGGTACGACTTGCTGCAGCTCGAGGGCTTCTTGGTACACGACTTTCTCCTGATGCTGGTGGCACGACCCTACACTCGCAAATTCGATACGCTCTGGCTGCGCTCCAACTGGTGGACGACCCTTGCGGATTCGGACCTGGTTTGATGGGGGCGATTGCCGCCTGCGGCAGGCCCTGACTTCCTTCTAGATTCACCACCCCGGGACAGCGAAGGCTGTGCCTAATACACCCATGTCTCAGCGCTTCTGGCTGCTCAAGTCCGAGCCCCACGTTTTTTCCTTCCATGATCTTTGGACTGCCAAGGGTCGAGTCACGCCCTGGGATGGCATCCGCAATTACCAGGCGCGCAATCGAATGCGTGACGACATGCAAGTAGGGGACGGCGTTCTCTACTACCACTCGAGCTGTCTGACGCCCGGCGTTGCGGGTGTGGCGGAAGTCGCCAGTGAGCCCTATCCGGACGAGACGCAGTTCGACCCGGAGTCCAA
This sequence comes from Planctomycetota bacterium, assembly GCA_047618505.1. GTDB lineage: Bacteria > Planctomycetota > UBA1135 > UBA1135 > JBLHLB01. The sequence goes on along the minus strand of JBLHLB010000087.1, from coordinate 9,441 downwards.
GTACTTCGATCCCAAGAGCTCCCGTAAAGCACCTCGCTGGACGTTGGTGGATGTGCGCGCAACCGCACAAGTTGGGCGTCTCGTACCTCTCAGTGAGCTGCGGGAGGACCCTCTGCTGATGGATCTCGAGCTCCTGCGCCGGGGTAATCGCCTGTCTGTTCAGGGCGTCGGAGGGGCGCAATGGAGTCACATCCTGGGCCTCGCGGGCGTTTCCAAGTCATCCCAGAGGCGCATCCGGGCGCGTAAGGCCTAACTCCCTTTAGACAAAGGGGTTAGGTGCAGTTTGTGACCCCTGAGTGGAGCCTCAACCCCACAGGAAAGGGCCTCCAGGGGCTCCCAGCCCTTGATCCTGGCTGGGAAATGTGTCCCCTAGGGACTCCTGAGGCCCCCCTCTGGAGTGCACCCGGAGCCCCGTTAGGTATCCGGACCCCCCAATTACGAGCTGCAAACGTCTAATCCCATGACTCAGAACTACGAGAACCTTCGCGCCGCTGTTGATGCGTGCGCTGACGACGTCGAGAAGGCAAAGACCGGCAACAAGGCGGCTACGTCACGTGTCCGCAAGTCCATGCAAGAGGTCAAGAACCTCGCTCAGGAAATCCGCAAGGAGATGCTTGAGCTGCGCGACGCCGGCGGCCAATAAGCCCGGCACTAGCAGAGCCCACAGACGCTGCTAGATCCAAGATCAGGCGTCTTGCGCCCAATACGGGGCCGCCGTCCGTGCACTTCGCGCGGACGGTGGCCCCGCTGCGTAGACTCCCTGGTGTTTTAGCGGCTACCCTGCCTGTGCAGGCCTAGCCTGAGACGATTCCCTCGGACTTATCCCACCTGACGACCGTTCCTACGACCATGAATCCCCTGGACACCCGCACCACCCAACACTCGCCTGCTGCGCGTCCGCGCGGGTGGTTTGCCTTGCTCCTTTGCCTGGTAGCCCTGGGAGCACTCATACCCTGGTCGACGGCCGTCGGAAATCAGGAGTCGGAGGCGCCTGGCAGTGTGCAGGTCATCCTGATGCGCCACGCGGAGAAAAGCAGCGAGGGCGGTTCTGACCCCGAGCTAACCGCCGAGGGGGACGAGCGCGCTCAATCCCTGGCACAGCTCTTCGAGCACAGCGGCGCGACGCGCTTCTTCGCCAGCCAGTTCAAGCGCACGCAGCACACCTTGGGCCCCTGGGCGGAGATGGTCGGGGCAGAGGTGGAGGTTTACGACGCCGGTGACTCCGAGGCCCTAGTGGAACAGCTGCGCGCTCTTTCGGCGGGAACGACGGTGGCTGTGGCGGCCCACTCAAATACAACACCGGGGTTGGTGCAGCTCCTGGGCGCTGAGCCCCAGCGCCTGACAGGGCGTGGCTGGCTCGAGGACGACGAGTACGGTCGCATCTTCGTGGTCACCTTCCCCGTGGGTCTAGGGGAGGGCGCGGTGGTGCCCAGCTCGGCCCTACTTGAACTGAGCTACTGATCCCGGCGCAGGTCAGCTCAGGATCTCAAGGGGCTTGGAGACGGGGGACACAACACCGGCGCTGCGGGCACGCCAGGCCAAAGCCTCCAGGGCGGTTCTGCCCCGCTCGCCAAGGTCCTGGGTCCATTCATTGACGTAGAGATCGACGTGCTTCCAAAGGACGTCGGCTTCTAGTTCCTGGGCGTGGGCCTGCATCGTCGGCAAGCATTCTTCCCGGTGGGCCAGACCATAGCTCAGGGAATCCGCGAGCACGGCTTGGAAGGTGCGTAGGGTGTCGAGGCCGAGCTTGCGCCGACCGACGATACCGCCGAGGGGGAGAGCTTCGCGCACTTCGTCCTCCCAGGTCTTGCCAAGATCCTCGACCAGGATCAATCCGCGCTCGGCATAGGTGAAGCGACCCTCGTGGATACAAACGCCGAGGTCCGCCTCAGCCCGCTCCAGGGCCGGAACGATCTCCGAGAAGATGACCTGGTGTACGTCTGTCTGGTTCGGGTGAAAGAGACGCCAAAGGAGGTGGGCCGTAGTCCACTTGCCCGGCGTCAAAACGCGGGGGTTGGGGTTCTTGGCGGCGGCCGTGTCGTGTGCCAAGACCACCGGTCCTACACCGAAGCCAAGGGCGGATCCGGTCGGCAAGACCACGACCTCCTCGCCCAGGGAAAGGGCGGCATGGAAGCTAACCTTGGCGATGTCGAACTCGCCGCGGGCGGTGCGTTCGTTGAGCTCCTCCACGTCCAAGTACTGGGTCTCAATCCGCAACCCACGTAGGTCCACAGCGCCACTGATCAAGCCGTGGAAAGTGAAGGTGTCGTTGGGGCAGGGGGAGATGCCCAGCTGGATGGTCTTTTCGATGATCTTGTCCACTAGCGGGGGGGCGTGATTTCCCGGAGCGGGAGATCGAGCAGCAGTTCAAGTGCCGCAGCGAGGGCAGAGGGGATACGCCAGTGCGAGGGCTCGCGGTCGCCAACAACATTCGAAATGCCGCGCACGATGCTACAGGGCACGTGGGCGATGGCGCAGGCTAAGGCAACGCCGAATCCCTCCATGTCCTCGGCGGCGGCTTCGGGGAAGCGGATGCGTCGTTGGCCGGCGTGTTCTTTTGAGTCCGATGCAGCGCAGGTTGTGAGGAGCAGTGCCGGGTCGACGCCATCGGGAACCGCCAGGGTCAAGAGATCGTCGACCCGGTCCCGGGAAGCGCCATCGCCTTCACCGGGCCACTGGGGGAAGCCAAGGGCCGGCGGGCCAAGGAAGCGCTGCCCCTCACCAACACCGACTCCCTCCAGCGCAACCCGCGTGAAGGCCAGGGCGGACCCCACGGGGTGCTCCGCTGCGTCATAGGTGCCCGCTACTCCGATCAGTATCACCTGGGAGGGACGCAGACACTCGACCAAGGCAGCCGTGCGCGCAGCGGCGGCGATGGGGCCAAAGCCGGCCAGATGCTGCAGGGCGAATCCCTTTGGAACTCCGCCGTGGTCCAAGAGGCGCCGGCGCTCCAGCTCCGTGGGGACGAGCAGCAGCCGCGGCGCGCCGGGGGAAGATTGGGCACTTCTCATGGAGGCAGGTTAGCAGGCCGTGAGCTCGGGCCGAAGCCCGCTACACTGCCGCTATGGTGACACCCCACGACGCCCCCGAAGGAGGCGCCTCCCAAACCCTGGTGTTCGACCCCGAGGTCCTGCGCCTGGAACTCCAGGAAAGCTTCGGCCACCCTGCCTTCATGGGGCGCCAGAAGGAGGCCGTCGAGGCCGTGCTGGCGGGTCGGGATGTCCTTGTGACAATGCCCACGGGCTCAGGCAAGTCAGTTGTCTATCAGCTGCCGGCTGTGCTATTGGATGGCTTGACCCTGGTGGTCAGCCCGCTGATCGCCCTGATGAAAGATCAGGTGGACGCCCTGCACAAACGCGATATTCGAGCCAGCTTCGTGAATTCATCCCTGGACGGAAGGGAGCGGGCACGGCGACTGGAATCGGCACGGCGGGGCGAGCTGGACCTGCTCTATGTGACCCCCGAGCGTTTCCGTAGCCCGGCTTTCCTGGAGGTCCTGCCTGCTCTTCACATCGTGCGCCTAGCGGTGGATGAGGCGCATTGCATCAGCTCTTGGGGCCACGACTTCCGACCCGACTACTTTCTCCTGGGGAAGTATCGTGCCTTGCTCGGCAATCCTCCGACCGTGGCCCTGACGGCGACCGCGACGCCGCGTGTGGCAGAGGACATCGTGAAGAGTTTGCGCCTCGAGGACCCGCTTCTGATTCGGACGGGAATCGAGCGTCCGAATCTCTTCCTCGGGACGCACACGATCGAGCGTGTGGAGGAGAAGGTTCCGCTCCTGGCGAAACGCATCGCGGCGATCGACGGATCGGGAATTGTCTACTCGACGTTGATTCGGGATCTGGAGCGTCTGCACGACGAACTCCGGAGTCGCGGAATCCCGAGCCTGGTCTACCACGGCCGACTCAGTCCGCGCGAACGGCGTGACATGCAGGAGCGCTTCATGGGGGGCGAGCGCGAAGTTGTCCTTGCGACCAACGCCTTCGGCATGGGCGTCGATAAGCCGGACATCCGCTTCGTGCTCCACGCCCAGGTCCCCGGAACCTTGGAGGCCTGGACTCAGGAAGTCGGGCGTGCAGGACGAGACGGAAAGCCGAGCTTCTGCGAGTTGATTTACTTCGCCGAAGACGTCGCCGTGCAACAGAACTTCATCGAGTGGCGTAATCCTGAACGTTCCTATGTCGTGGGCGTCTTCGAAACACTGCGCGCCTGGGGCGATCGACTGCAGGCCAAGGATCGCGATGATCTACGGGATGAGTTGTTGGTCAAGAGTCGTAGCGACCACCGCATTGATCTGGCCCTAAAATGGTTGGAGGTCCTGGGTGTGACGAGTGGGAGCTTCGAAAGCAATAATCTCCGACTTGCGCGTGACCTGGATCCAGCGGAACTACCGGCCTTTGTCGGCAGCGAAGAGAAACGGCGCGGTGATCTCGGAGCGCTGCTGGCCCTGGTTGCCCTGGCGCGGGAGGATGGCACCTGCAAGCGCGTTCACCTCACACGCCACTTCGGATTAGACCAGCCGACGGGGCCCTGCGGCGCCTGTTCGACCTGTCTCGAGCCGACGCGTTGGATCGAAGAACGGCAAAATATTCGACCAGCCGATGCCCCCCAAACGAGCGCCGACGAAGTCGTCGAGGCCGGTATTTGGCGCCGCGGAATGTGGGTCAAGGTCGACGGCCGGCACCTGGGCTGCATCGTCGGCATCGATGGCGAAGGCTCACGTGTGAAGCTCTTGATCGAAAGCGTCGGCGACCTGCGACGTCGCTCGATTGACCCGCGGCGCAAGCAGGTCGAGCCGCTGGATGAGGGCTCGCTATGACAGCGAGCGAAGATCAAGATGCGCTCTTCGATTGGCGGGACCAGTGGGCCAGGATGCGTGGAGCCCACGCGACTGCTCGCTGGTACTTCGCCAAGTGCACAGCCTGGGGTGGTCGCGCGGGGCAGGAACAGCTGGGTGACCGTGCTGCTAGAGAGTCGGGCGGAGGCTTGTCAATCCAGTTGCACCTTGCCGCCGGCGAGCGCCTGCGCTTCCAGACAGATGCCCCAGAGCTCGGAACGCACGCGGCCGTTCGGGCCGGGGTCGTTATTTGGGGACGGGCCGCGCCTTACTTTGCCTGGCGTTTAGGCGCTGGACTCGTGTCGCTGGGTAGCGACATTGAAGTTGCTCGCAGCCGTTGCGGCTAAATCGCCCCACGAGTGGGGGAGTTGCTTAAACTCCTTGCGGGACGTGACTTCAACTCTGCATCACCTCTGATGGCGCGACCGGAAGAAGTCGAACTAAGTCGCCACTCAGGTCGTGTCCAATTGAATTGGCGATCGCAGGATGGGACTACCCGCTGGCAGGCCGAGCTGCGCGACCGCGATTCAGCTCTACTCTCCCTCAGATCCGAGGTGGACGCTGCTTTTGATTGGAAGCGCGCCTTCGATCACGCTTGTACCCAAGGCTCTTCCAAGCCGGACCAACGTCGACTTGACCAGATTGAGTCGATGCTGTGGCTTGAACGCCAGCACGCGAACTGCTTTGAGTCGCGAGTCGATCACAGGCTTGGTGATGAATTTGAAGAAAACGTGTTCTTCTACGCGCCACCATCTTAGGCGGGAGGGTCAATCGCCCAGGATTGCGCCCAGGCGCTTGATCATCTTCGGCTTCTCCTTCGTGTGGATCGGATCTCCGCCGAGGTAGACGTCGAAGAGCGCCCAGGCTAAGGCGGCATTCTCGATGGCGGGCTAGACGACTCTGTTTACGCGTGTTTGGAGGTGGCCGGGGGTTGTTGCCGAGGCCGGATGCCAGGTGAAATTGAGGACTTGCCCTTTCTTCAATTCATCTACGTCAAAGAAGCTGCGGAAGAGTTTTAGGGCCGCAGCGCTACCGGGCATCTTGAATTCCTTCTGCGCGCGTTTCATCCGCGGCTCGAGGGCGTCTTCGAAGGCTGTACGCATGTCGTCGCCATCGACTCCGCGCCGCATGACCAAGCGTAGAGTCTTGCCGCTCGCAGGTTTTAGAATCGTCTCGTAGACAGCGGTGCTGCTCTGAATGGGGTCGCTGTCCTTGCCCTTGCATTCCGACAGGGCAGGGAGGGTTGTTGTGGGATCCAAGTGGAGCGTCATGGCGTAGACCTTGACGTCGAACCAGGTCTTGGTGCGCAGCCCGAAACCCACTAATCGGTGCGACTTCGCGCCGGCTACCGTACTGACTCCCGAGAGACTAATGGGGAAATCGACCTTGCTGCGCTTCTCGCACACGGTCTCGACGAGGTCTCAAGCAGCGTGTCTGTAACGCGAGCAGCGTTGGCGGCCTGGGGCGAAGCTTGTGCGCCGCCGATGAGGAGAACCAGGGACAGGAACGGCGGCAATCGGGGAGCAACACGTGCCCTGAATGCCTCGCGGGAAAGTGGTGGGCTTGGCACCCCAACCAGGTGCACTATCCAAAGACCCTACACCTGTGCGCCTGGGCCCGGTATCTCCATTCGCCTTGTTTGAAATATCAGAACTTTCAGGAAATAGTGAGTATGTGGGAATCCTAGAAGCTATAGGTTTCACAACATGCCAAGCCTCCAGGACATCCGTGATGAGTTCGCCGATCTCTGGGGTCGGCTGGGCCCCTTCTGGGGGATCTCGCGCCCCGCCGCTCGTGTCTTTGCCGCCTTGATCTCGCATTCTGATGGCCTCGATGCGGAGCAGATCGGCGAGGAACTTAGCCTCAGTCGCGGCGGCGTCAGCACTGCTACCCGCGAGCTCCTCGATTGGGGCATCGTTCATGCGGGACGCGTAGACGGCACGCGCAAGACGCTCTATCAAGCTGAGCAGGACCCCGAGAAAATCGTGCGCGCCGTGGTGCGCGCGCGCAAGCGCCGCGAGTGGGATCCAATCCTGGAGAACGTCCGGGACTGGCGCGAGGAACTTAAGCGTGAACGCTCTAGCGAAGCTCGCGAGTTCCGTGCACGACTGGGGGAAATCGAAGGCTTGATCGCTACGGTCGACTCCATGGCCGATTCATTCTTCAAGGGTGGCATCGTCTCCAGGCTTGGCCTGAAGGCACTCATCCAATCATCAAAACGCAAACGCACGAAGTGATATGAAAATTCTCCTAAGCGGTGCTTCAGGATTCCTCGGTGGCCATGTGCAAAAGGAGCTTTTGACCGCCGGCCACTCTGTGACGGCGGTGAGTCGTAGTCCTGTCGCCGGCGGCGAGAGCGTCGATTGGTCGCGGGGGGCATTGGCCGCCGCCGTGGCTGAGGCCGATGCTGTTTGCCATCTGGCCGGTGAGCCCGTGCTTGGTCGTTGGACGAAGAAGCGTCGGGAAAACATCATCAAGAGTCGCGTGGAGACGACAACGCTGCTTGCAGAACTCCTGGCGGAGAAGGGCAGTGGCGCACTTGTCCAAGCCTCTGCGGTCGGATTCTACGGCGACCGCGGAGCTGACGAAGTGGATGAGGAAACAGGAACGGGCTCGGACTTCCTCGCGGGTGTTTGCCGCGCCTGGGAAGAAGCGGCGGAGCCTGCACGAGCCGCGGGAATTCGAGTGGCGGCGGTGCGTATCGGTGTGATCCTCGGCGCCAACGGCGGAGCGTTGAAGCACATGCTGTTGCCCTTCAAGCTTGGCCTTGGCGGGCGCCTCGGATCAGGGCGACAGTTTTTCCCCTGGGTCCACGTGGGCGATCTGGCGCGACTTTTTAGATTCCTCCTGGAGTCCAAGGATGCTTCCGGCGTCTTCAATGGGACTGCGCCGGAGCCCGTCAGCAACCGCGACTTCACCCGCGAACTGGGGCATGCCCTTGGGCGCCCTACGATCCTCCCCGTGCCTGCACTCGCCATGCGACTCCTTCTGGGGGAGGTCTCCAGCATGTTCCTCACGGGACAGCGTGCGTACCCGAAGCGAGCCCTGGAGGCTGGCTTTCGTTTCAATCACCCCGAGCTGGGAGATGCCCTTGGGGACTTGCTCGGCGGAGGCTCGCGCAAATCGGGGAACGGTCGCTAGACTGCTGCCATGAAAGCAATCACCACCCTCATCCTGTGCACGCTGCTTGGAGCCTGCGCCTCGAGCGGCGAGACCTCCGAAGAATGCTGCGGGAACTGCCTCGAGGAAGGAGCAGCCGCCGAGCAGGCCCAGGCCGCTCTTCCAGAAGTTCGCTACTACGTCATTTCCGACACATGACCGTTCTGCAACATTGTCGTAGCCGCCGTGGGCGAGCTACAAACAGAGTATGCAGGTCAGGCCGATTTCACCATTGTCTCCGCGGAGGACACGGCAACCCGGGGCGACGAGCTTGAGACCTACGGGTTTACCGATATGCGCCACGGATTGGTCGTCTTTGGTGCCGATGGCGAAGCGGCCGTCAAAATGCCCGGGCATCAATTCGGAAAGGACGAGATCACGGACGCGCTCAAGGGCGTTCTCGGCACCGAGTAGTCGCCTGACTTGGGTGGGGGCGGAGTTCATCCGCTCCCACGACCGGTTGCCCATCAAATGTGGTGGACGGGGCCGCTGTTGTCAGCGGCTGCCAGCAACGTTCGGCGCGTGTAGACCGCGGTCATGGCCTGTCGCCATTGAGCGTCACCGGGGATGTTTTCGAGGGGACGCAAGCGCTTCTTTGCCAGCTGTGCGACCAGTTCCACGGCGGCTACGAAGTCCGCTGTTCCAGGGGACTTACCGCGCAGCAGTTCGGCCACGCCTTTCAACCGCGTGGGCTTAGCCTGGAGTGCGACGGCGCAGATGTCGGCGTCTTCCACAGCTCCGGCGGGGGAGAGGCTTAGACGCACGGCAATACCGAGCATGGGGAAGTCGATCGATCCGCGCTCGCGCAGCTTGCCGTAGGCGCCGCGCTGATTCGCGCTTCCCCTGGGGATGCGAATTTCCGTCAACACTTCGCCGCGTGAGCTCTTGTTGTAGATTCCGTCGGAGACCCACAACTCGTCGATCGGAAGCGTTCGCTGTCCCGCAGATCCCTCAAAGACCAAGTGCGCACCCAGGGTCATCAGAGCCGGCGCACTGTCGTTGCTCGCAGCCGCGACACATTTACTGCCGCCCTGGACTACGTGACAAACGGTGCCGTCCTTCTTCATGCAGAAGCCCAGCGCGCTGCGCCAGAAGTAGGTTTGGTTGTACCACTGGCAGCGCGTGTCGAGCATGACGTTGCCGCCCAGGGTTCCCATGCGACGCAGCTGAGGTCCGGCGATCAAACTCGCGGCCTGGGCTAAGGCCGGGGCCTGGGCCAAGACCAACTCGTTCGCGGCGACAACATCGAGTGACGTCATCGCGCCGATGACCAGGCTGTCGCCTTCCTTGCGGATGCCGTTCAACCCGTCAATTCCCTGTAGGGAAATGACCACCTTGGGGGTGAACAGCTCGTGCTTCATGTTCGGCACGAGGTCTGTTCCGCCGGCGATCAGGAGGGCGTCTTCACCGTGCTCGGCAAGAAGCGCCAAGGCTTCGGCGAC
>JBLHLB010000086.1:0-12448 GCA_047618505.1 Planctomycetota bacterium | reverse complement strand
ATGTTGGCTTCGATGCGGTGGACGCGGCAAACACGACGTCCGTCCCCCTGGTAATCAACGCCCCGGAGTCAGCGGGCTCCGGCTACATCCTCTTGGCAAGTCTCTCTGGAACCGTACCCGGTATCCCGATCGGCAATGTCATTCTGCCCCTGAACATGGACGAGACTCTAGTGCGCACCTGGAGCAACGCCAACGATCAGGTCAGCGGCGGCAACGCGCGTCTGAAGATGACCCGGGGCTTCCTGGACGCCGGCGGGCGCGCCCAGGGTGCCTTCGATGTGCCGCCCGGGTTGCTACTGAACCTGGTGGGCACCCGCATCGACTGGGCTGCCTTGACTTTTGACAACGGCAAATTCGGCGTGACCAATGCCGCTGGCTTCCAGGTCGTGCACGGCAGCAACTGACAGGCAGGCAACGCCCTCGAGCAGAGCGTCAGCTGGCCACGTGCCTAAGCCAATTCGTCATCCGCCACGTGGTAGGTCGGATCCTCGATCACGTTGACCTCCACCAGGCTGCGCGCCTTGTGCAACAACTGCCTGCAGTCGTTGCTGAGGTGCCGCAGGTGCAGTGTCTTGCCGACCTTGATGTAGCGCTCCGCTAGGGAGTCAATGGCCTCGATGGCGGAGTGGTCTGACACGCGCGCGTGCTGGAACTCCACCACCACATCGTCGGGATCGTTCTTGGGGTCAAAGAGGTCTTGGAAGCTCGTACTGGAGCCGAAGAACAACGGTCCTCGCAGGGAGTAGACCTTGGTCCCCTTCTCGTCCACGTGGGTAAAAACGTGGATGACCTTGGCGTGCTTCCATGCAAAGACGAGGGCTGAGACGATGACACCAACGAAGACCGCAAAGGCCAGGTCTGTCGCCACGGTCACGGCGGAGACAAGCACGACAACGAAGGCATCCGAGAGAGGCACCTTGGTGACAACTTGGAAGCTAGACCACTCGAAGGTACCGAGCACAACCATGAACATGACGCCGACCAGGGCCGCCACGGGGACCATTTCGATCAGTCCGGAGGCCACGAGCACGAAGGCCAGGAGCACGAGCGCCGCCGTGATCCCCGACGTGCGTCCGCGTCCGCCGGACTTGATGTTGATCATGCTTTGACCAATCATCGCGCAGCCCCCCATGCCTCCGAAGAAACCGCAGGTCACGTTGGCTAATCCCTGGGCCACGCATTCCTTATTCCCGCGACCGCGCGTCTCCGTCAGCTCATCCACCAGGGTCAAGGTCAAGAGCGACTCGATCAACCCCACCGCCGCGAGAATGATCGCGTAGGGCAAGATGATCTTCAAGGTCGTCAGGTTGAACGGAACGGCGGCGATGTGGAACGTCGGCAGGCCACCCGCTAGGGAAGCCTCGGGGTCGTTCGTCATCGTGCGCAGGTAGTCCACGATGGTCGGTGAGTCGAGGCCGAAGCCCAGGGTGACCAAGGTCACCACAACGATCGCCACCAGGGAGGACGGCACCGCCTTCGTCAACTTCGGGAGGTAGTGGATGATCGCCATGGTCCCAAAGACCAGGCACAGCATCGTTGTCAGCTTGGGTCCCACCATCCACTCCAGCTCGCCATCGGCGCCAAGCACCTTAAACTGCCCGAGCTGCGCCAGGAAGATCACGATCGCGAGGCCATTCACAAATCCGAGCATGACCGGGTGTGGCACCATGCGGATGAATTTACCCAGGCGCAGAAAACCCGCCACCATCTGTAGCAGTCCCATCAGGACCACCGCCGCGAACATATATTCGATGCCGTGATCGTGGACCAGCGCGACGAGCACAACGGCCAGGGCTCCTGTGGCACCGGAAATCATCCCAGGCCGCCCACCAAAAATCGCCGTAATCAATCCTACGATGAAGGCTGCGTAGAGTCCGACCAGGGGATCCACACCGGCCACAAAGGCGAAGGCCACAGCCTCGGGAACGAGGGCCAGGGCCACGGTGATGCCCGAGAGCAGGTCGCTCTTGAACTGTACTTTGGGGTTGCTTTTGAGTTCGAACACAGAGATCGGATAGGCCCAGGCTGGAAGATCGAGCGGCGCACAGTACCGGTCAATTCACAAGCGTCTACGTGCATCCCTGTTCTCGGGTCCGAAACTAATGGAACGGGAATGGAGTTCCGAGCCGGACACGATCGAGCTGGCACCCTTCAGTCCCACGCGATTCTTGCGTCAGTGCGACGCTGAGTACTCAACAGTCCTCTTTAGGCACCAATCCCGGCCAAGCGACATCACTCGAAGCGTATTTGCCCAGACAGAGGAGCTCTAATAAGTCCCCGCTCATCGAGCAAACGCTTGAGCCCCTTCGCAATCAGCCGACGGTGCAGGGCCGAAGGATTGTGTTCGTTTGGCGAAAGGATGAAGTCCTCCGCTCGATATTCACCGAGCTCCTCGAGTGCTTGGCGTTCCGCCCCTGAGGGCTGACATCCAGGACCCCGAGATCCTGGTTCTCGCCGATCGCGTGGGCCAGCTCGCTCCAAGGGATGCGCTGCTCCCCCCCGGATCCCTTTCTTAGGGGATAGAGCACCAAGGCGAAGCCATGGATCTTCTAGAGTTCCACAAGGCGCTCGAGGGCTGACGCCGCAGCAGCCGCCCCGCGAAGTGGCGACACTCAGATGGCACCCGCTCTGGATCCACTTCCTCAACAAACTCCATTGGCGTCCCCGTTAGGTCTGCGCCGTTCCAACGCGGCTCACTTGAGCCGCTTGTGTTCGTTCGGGAGGTTTGAAGACTCTGTTCCTAACGCGTTGGTCTACCACCGGTCGAACCGCATCTGATTTTGGGCCCGGGTGAGGCCCGGGTTAGGCCCGGATGAGGCCCGGGCGTACACTGAGTGCGGTCCGCATCACCTCCCTCTGCACAGGTTGAAAGCACAGCCCAAAACTCAACAGCCCGTCGCTCGCGCAAGGGAGGACCCGCCACACCGACGGCTGTTTTTCTTCCACGTCTACGCCTACGTCCTAGGCGGGGTTTGCCTGCTGCACCTGATGACTGGCGACTGGCTACCTCCAGTAACCCTCGCAGCGCATCTCCTCCCGTACTTTTCGATTGTCGCGCTGATCGCGATTCCCCTGGCTTGGCCCCGCGCGCAACGCTTGGCGAGCTTGGAACTCCTGGGCAGTGGAATCCTTGGCCTGTTCTTGTCCCTACCCATGCTTGCAGGGGGCCAGGCTCCGCTGTCCCAGGGAGAAGGCAGGCTCCTTCGAATTCGCACCTGGAATGTTGGCGATGGTCGGGCGAACGCGGAAGAAATCGCCGAGGCCCTCACCCAGGTCGAGGCCGATGTTGTCTGTCTTCAGGAGCTGGCGCCAGGTGTGGGCGCAGCGCTTGACCCCCTGATCGCCGACCTCTTCCCCTATCGTGTGCTCCACTCCCTAGGTCGCGACGGAAAGGCGCTGCTCTCACGCTGGCCGATCGTGAGTGAACACCTCGTTCAGCCAGAGGTCGGACATAATATCCAGCGCGCACGCATCGATTTCGGTGGCGTGGAGCTCCTGGTCCACAACGTTCATCCCAGCGCGTCGATCGCGCTCCTGGGTCGCTGGTCAGCGGACGAGGCCGTGCTTCTCCAGTCAGCGAAGGAAGCAGCGTCTCACCCCCGTGGCATCCTCGTCGGTGACTTCAACCTGACTCCATTGGCAAGGAGCTACGGACGCATTCAGTCCTCCGACTTACGTAACGCCTTCGCCGAAGCAGGCCACGGTCTCGGCCTCTCCTTCCCTCTCTTCGGCCGCTACCGTGGCGTGCCCCTGCCACCCTTCGTCCGCATAGATCATGTTTGGGTTTCCAAGGCCTTCGCCATCCAAAGCGCTGCACTGGGACCCGACGGCGGGTCGGATCACCTTCCGCTGGATGTCGTGCTACTCGTTCCATGAGGGCAGGGCGAGTCTCCAAGGCATCCATCTCAGGTCTGGACTGCATTGTTTCTCCCCTGTGTCCAGGTCACCAATGCACCGCATTGCCGTCCCCATGGATCCCCGCTCGCAACAAAGCCGCGCCCTGGTGGCCCAGGCGTTTGAAGTGAACTTCTGCTAGGGACGTCGTTCCTCGGCGCGCTAGCTGCCACGGGAGCACGGCGCGTTAGCTGCCACGGGGGCACGGCGCGTTAGCTGCCACGGGGGCACGGCGCGCTAGCTGCCACCGGGGCCCGGCGAGCTAGCGGCCGCTAAGGAACGAGTCGCTGGGCCTAGGAACCCACTGCGGCCAGCCACGCCTGGGCCATGAGTGCAGCCCCAGCTGACGTGGGGTGAACGCCGTCACCGGCCCAATGCGCCGGCGGCGCGTACTTGACGGCCTCGTCGAACATGGCTTGGAAGGGGACCCAGGTGGCACCGTGTGCGTCGGAGACGCGACGGGCGGCTGCGCGGTATTCGTCGAACTCGGGGAACCAGGAGTCGTCGATGGCGCCGCAACGAAGGACGAAGGGTTCGCAGATGACGAGCTTGACGTCCGGCAGCTGCTTGAGCGTGCGGCTGAGAAGCTCATCGAAGTCGTGCTCGTAGACCTCGACCGTTCCGTCGTAGTTGCCACCACGGGAGTGCCAGATGTCATTGACGCCGATCAGAATGCTGAGGACGTCGGGCTTCATCGCCAGGCAGTCTGCTTCCCAACGGTCACGCAGTTGGAAGACCTTGTGGCCGCTGATACCACGGTTGAAGGTGCGCAAGTTTTCGTCAGGTCTACTGACCAGAAGCCCCGCGGCAGCGAGCCAGGCGTAGCCTGTCCCGAGGGCCGGCTGGTTGTTTGCCTTCGCCGCTTCTGCGCGACTACGGCCCGCATCCGTAATGGAGTCACCTTGAAAGAGGACGGTTGCCCCCTTGCGGATGATCCCCTCAGCGACCGCTGCCTTCGAGCTACTTGTACCGTTGAAGCTCGATAAACCAAGGACCCCCAGGGTTGCTGCTGTCGTGCCGAGGAGTGCGCGGCGCGGAAGAGCCGCTTCGCTGTGCTTGCTGTCGTGTGCTTTGCCTTTCATGAACGGATCGAGGTTACGGGGGAATGTCTACGCCAAGGGACCCGTAGAAGGGACCCGTAGAAGGGGAGCGTGATCGGGAGATGCAGGGGAGCTCGCTTAGAAGATCCGGTAAACAAAAGGGTTCTCTTCCACCGCGAGTTCGAGTGCCCCAAGATAGGCGTACTTGCCCTCTAGGCACCTGACTTCAAGGAATAATTGTCCATAAGCATCGGGGTGCAGGTGTTCGTATACCGCGACGCGATTGGAGCCCCGATTCCCGTCACCCCCATCATCCCCGTCGATGGCCGCCGAAGTCCGCAGATCTTCAATACCGCCCAATCCGCCTACGTTGACGGTGAAGCGTGTGATCTCCTGCCCCTTTGAGTCCTCCGCGCCAAAGAGGCGTAGCGTGTAGGCGAGACTCGGATCCAGCCCATGAAAGGTCAGGCCACCTGCGCGACCGGCAGCGCCACAATAGAAGGTGTCCTTTGTCGCCGAAGAGCGGTCTAGATTGCCCAGGCTGACCTCGGTCGTATCGATCATCGGAGCGTTCTCCCTGGCCCGGAAGGCACCGGCAATCACAAGGTCAATCCCCGAGGGCGCGCCCTTCGAGGTCATCAGATTCACCATCTTCTCACCGGGAAGAATCCACTGGCCAGTTTCCACTTCGTGCCAGTTATTCCAACGATTGCCGCGCACATCCGGTCCGACGCTGTGCCCGCCCTGCGCGGCACTTCCCGGTCCAAGATCTATCAGAATCCGTTCGGTCTTGGCCGGGTGTAACGGATTGGGCTTGTAGGGACGTTCTGAAGGCAACGCAGCCGTAACGCTTGCGTAGATCGCACCGGAAAACAGCTCGTACCC
The DNA here is from genome assembly GCA_047618505.1 of Planctomycetota bacterium. Classification (GTDB taxonomy): domain Bacteria; phylum Planctomycetota; class UBA1135; order UBA1135; genus JBLHLB01. The sequence continues at coordinate 6,629 of JBLHLB010000086.1, read as the reverse complement.
CGCTGGATTGAGGTGCAGAAGATCAGAGACGAATTTGGTCTCTGAAGGTGGCTCCCCGGTCGCCAGAAAGAGCTTGGGCACATCGATGTAGTGCAGTGCCCCATGGCCTGCCGCATGCGAGCGGACCATGCGGTTGACTTCGGCGCTCGTGGACCACATCGCCCAGCGGCTGGGCGTCGGCGTAATCCCGATGAAGAAGATCGGAATCGACGCACGCGCCTGATCTTGCCCGCTGTGTACGAGGCGCACGAACTCCAGGTAGTCACGGAACACTTCCTCGGCGGACTTGCCTGAGGCGACGTCGTTTGCCCCCTCGAACACGACGATCGCCTTGGGTGCGTAGGGCAGCACGATCTGGTCCACGTAGCCGTTCAGGTCCGAGAACTGTGAGCCGCCGAACCCGCGTTGGATCACTTCGTATTCCGCAAAACTGCATTGCAACGAGCTCCAGCGCAGGATGCTCGAACTGCCCACGAAGAGCAACGCGTCCTTCGGAGGTGACTGCAGGGCGTCCTGGGCAACCCAGGTTTGAATCTCCCGTTGGTAGCGCTGGGCGCTGAGCGGTTGCCAAAGCGCCAGTGCTAGGAGCAACAAAAGGACAGGGCGAAGGGTCTTGGTCATGGGTCAACTCCGTTGAAGTCCATCGGCGCGGAAGCCATCGACTCGCATTCTCCCAGGCACTGTCGCTCCCCACAAGCCGCCGCGCTACATTCCTAGGTGCCGTATTCCCTGGTTGCCGTGCCTCACCGCACGGGAATCTTCGGTTGTAGGCGCGGTCCCTGCGCTTTCGAGCAGGCTCACCCCAGGCAATCTTTGAATCCAGTGTACGCCAACATCCGCAACCGACAGGGCGAGCTTATCGCCACAAGCTGGACCCCCGGGTCCGAGGGCTCCCGCAACCTGATCGTAATTGGGCACGGACTAACGTCGGACAAGGATCGCCCCTGGTCAGAAGCCCTGTCCCGTGAACTCGGGAAAGTCGGCGTCGCCTCGCTACGCATTGCCTTCACGGGCAATGGGGAATCCGAAGGCTCCTTCCTGGACTCGACCATCACAAAGGAGGTCGAAGATCTGCGCGCCGTGATGGACGACTTTGAAGGTTGGCGTATGGGTTACATCGGACAAAGCATGGGCGCCGCCGTCGGCGTGCTGAGCGCCGCCAGCGATGCGCGTATCGAAGTTCTTGTATCCCTCGCAGGCATGGTACACACGGCCGCGTTCGCAACGCGCCTCTTCGGTCACCTCAACCCGGGGGAGCTCATGTTGGGCAAGCCGGGACGAACCATCGGACCCAAGTTTTCGAGGGACATGGAGTCCATCGGCACCGTTGTCGACAGGGCCCCTAGGATCCGCGTCCCCTGGCTCATTGTCCACGGCGACAAGGATGACGTTGTGCCGATCACGGACTCCCGCGAGATCCACAGCGCATCCAATGGGCATGCAGAGATGCACGCCCTCGCCGGAGTAGATCATTCCTTTAGCGGCGAGGGACTCGAGGCCATGACATCTATCGTTGTGCCGTGGCTGGGGAAGCAGGGCTTTCCCCAGTAGGGCTTTCCCCAATAGGGCAAGCCCCGCGGCTCAGTCCATCACAAGCGGTGTCAACTCCACCAGCCTAAACTCGCAGGCTGCCCCTTCGGCCTGGAGCGCGATCTGCCCGCTGTTGGCCGTGCAGTCAAAGCCTTCGTTAACGAGATCGCCGTTGACCCAGACGGTCACACTTCGGTCGCGGCACTCAATCTCCATGCGGTTCCACTCGCCCACGGGGTTCTCAGAGTCGTCCGTCGTATTGCGCACACGGCGAGCCATGCCTTCGTCAACGCCCCACTTTTCTTCCGGGCCGCGGCGCGCCAGCATGTCCTCCACGGCGATGTCCTCGCCGATGCACCAGAAGTCCCCGGCGTTTCCCACATGCATTTGGCACTCGATGGATTGGGGGAACATCGCGTAGAGGCGACGGGAAACCGACGCATGCACGAGCACTCCACAGTTTCCCGGCTCTCCCGACCAACGGTACTCCACGGCCAGTCGATAGTTCGAGTACACCTCGTCGGTAATGAGGTGCCCCTCAGGCTTGCCGCGACTGATTAGCAAGCCATCTTCTACCGCGAAGGAAGGCGTGATGTCCGGGTTGTTGTCTGCCGCGGGAACGTCGGCGTGCCAGCCGCTCAAGTCATCCCCATTGAAGAGGGCGATCGTCTTCGGTGCCGACTGGCACGCAGACAGGGCAGAGATCAGGAGAACGGTCAGGAGTCGTTTCATTTGCAAAGCGGAAGTGATAGCGGGAGGGGACGGATGTGAGGGGCGATCAGCATACAAAAGCGCGCTCTCCACGGAATCAACTGCTAGCCGTACACGCTTGCCTCTGAATCTTGCCCTCCACACCACTTGCCCGGCGGAACAAGAGCTTCCCAATCCGTAGCCACGACATCAGGACCGCCGCGGATGCAGGGATAGGCCCTATGACTCGCCGAACTGCCATTGGAGAGCGGGGAAACGTGGGGAGTCGCCTGTCGCCGCGATCATTACCAGAACGGAGCCTACTGGTCCACACACCCCGGCTGGTCCGACAACACCCTCGCACCGGTGAATTCTCTACTCGCTACCAAACCATTCTGGACCTTGTGACGGCCTTTCAGGACTACGGTTGTGCCGTGTGGATCCTGGGCAACCGAGTCATGCTCCCTGACTACCTCGCCAGCGCGAACATGCCCCTCGCGGGGGCGCGTGCTCAACTCGCTGGTCGCAGCAAGTAAAAACCAGACGTCCGTCGCATCCGTCCCAACCGGGGGAAGGAGCGAAAAGCCGCCAGGGACTCGGGGCGAATTATGCCGGTGGCCGCGCGGTAGCGTAGGATGCTGCCTGACGCGCCTCTGTCCCCCTGCGCCACCCCCTCCTTCAATCTCCCCGATGATGATTCTGAACGCTACTGTTCTAGCTGCGCTCCTGCTCCCCCTTCCGTCGGTACCGTCTGGCGCCCAAGCAAGCGAAGGGATTCAGCTAGAACCCGGTGCCCGGGTAATGCTCCTGGGTGGCGGGCTTGGCTCGCGCATGCAGCACTTCGGGCACTTCGAGACAGAGCTGCACGTACGCTATCCCGAACTGCAACTCGTGGTGCGAAACCTCTGCGACGAGGGCAACACCCCCAGCTTTCGGCCGCATTCAGGCCGTGCGGATCAATTGGGTTTTGCGGGAGCCGAGGCCTTCATCGGTCCCTATTCAGAGGGGAGAGCCGCCGATGGGGTCGGACACTTCGAGACAGACGAGGAATGGCTGACACGACTCGAGCCGGACGTTCTGATTTGCTTCTTCGGATTTAGCGAGTCCTTTCAGGGGTTGGCGGGGCTCGACAACTTCCGCGCGGAGTTGGACGCCTTTCTAAAGCACACCCAGGGGCAAAACTACGGAGGCGACACGCCTCCTCAGCTCGTCCTTGTCTCCCCCACCGCCTTCGAGGATCGATCGCGCTCCCTGGGCCTGCCGGATGGCCAGCTCCAGAACTCCAACCTGGCCGCCTATACAACGGTCATGGGCGCGGTCGCGACTGAGAATGGCGTCCCCTTCATCAACACCTATAACGCCTCTCTGGAGTGGTACGCGGAATCGCCCCGGCCCTTGACTGGGGATGGTGCTCTCTTGAATGACGCGGGCTATGGACAGCTCGCAGAGTTTCTCATCGGCGGCATCTTCGGGCCGTCCACCGACCAGGCGGCCGAACATCGCGAGCTGATCCACGCGGCCGTTACGGAGAAGAACTGGTTCTGGATCAACGACTTCAAGGTCCCCAACGGAGTCCACGTCTTCGGTCGCCGCTACAATCCTTTTGGTCCCGCGAACTACCCCTTTGAGATCGAGAAAATGCGCGAGATGACTCTCATCCGCGATGAAGCGATCTGGGCTGCGACGGAGGGGCGAGAGATCGATTTGGTCGCCCGCGATGCGGAAACGACGGTACTGCCGCCGGTGGAAACGAACTACACACTCAGCGGAAAGAACGGTGCGCTAACGTTCCTCGAAGGCGAAGAGGCCCTGGCCACCATCGAAGTGCCCGAGGGCTACCTGATTGAACAATGGGCCACGGAAGTCGAATTCCCCGACCTCGCCAACCCTGTACAGATGTCCTTCGACAACCGCGGGCGACTGTGGGTGGCGACGATGCCGAGCTATCCCCACTACCTCCCGGGGGATGAGCGGCCGGACGACAAGCTTCTAATCCTCGAAGACACCGACAACGACGGTAAGGCTGACAAGCAGACGATTTGGGCCGATGGTCTGCACCTACCGATGGGCTTCGAGTTCGCCCCCGAGGGCGTCTACCTCTCCCAGGGAGTCAACCTGGTCCTGCTCTCTGATACCGATGGCGATGACAAGGCCGACAAGCGCGAGGTCATCTTCAGTGGATTCGACGACCACGATACGCACCATGCCATCGGCGCCTACTGCGCAGATCCCTCCGGCGCGATCATCATGTGCGAGGGCACTTTCCTGCGCACAAGCGTAGAGACCCCCTACGGCACCGTGCGTGGAACCAACGGCGGTTTCTATCGCTTTTCTCCCCAGCGCAAGCACCTGGAGCGCCACGCCCAACTGTCGATTCCGAACCCCTGGGGGGTCGCATTCGATGACTGGGGGCAGCACTTTTTCCTGCACACATCCGGCCCTACGACCGAGTGGATGCTGCCCGGAACGGTCAAGCCGCGCTATGGCGTGTCGACCCCCGGAAGCAAGAACCTGATTGAGCCGGCCCACCGCGTGCGCCCGACATCCGGTATCGAATTCCTAATCAGTAGCCATTTCCCCGACGAAGTTCAGGGCGACATGCTGCTTAACAACACCATTGGCTTCCTGGGAACGAAGCAGCACAAGGTCAGCGAGGACGGCACGGGCTTCGGGACCGCCTTCCGCCAGGATCTGACCAAGTCCAGCGACGGCAACTACCGGCCGGTGGACATGGAAGTCGCACCCGATGGCTCGATCTACCTTGTGGACTGGCACAACCCGTTGATCGGGCACATGCAGCACAACGCGCGCGACCCCCACCGCGACCATGACCACGGGCGTATCTACCGCATCACCTATCCGAGTCGACCGCTGGTGGAGCCGGCAGATATCTACGGGGCGTCAATCGAGACGCTGCTGGAGAATCTCAAGTTGCACGAGTATCGCACGCGTTACCGCACACGGCGGGAGCTTCGCGGACGTGACGCCGATGAGGTCCTGGTGGTCCTGCGGGAGTGGGTCGAGAGCCTCGAGACGGACGATCCGAACTTCGAGCATCATCTCTTGGAAGCCCTCTGGGTGACCTGGGGACTCGACCGCGTCGATGAGGGCTTGCTACGGCGTTTGCTTCAGGCCAAGGATCACCGCGCGCGCGCCGCCGCCGTCCGCGTCCTGCGCTACAACGGACACCGCGTGGAAGACCAACCCGAGCTGCTCGTCGCGGCCGCAGGGGACACCCACGGTCGCGTGCAGCTTGAGGCGATCACTGCCGGATCCTGGCTTGATCGCGAGGAAGGCCTGGCGGTTCTCACGGCGGCCGAGGCGGTCTATGCCAGCGAGGACGAAGCGGTGAATTCCACGGGAGTGGCGGTCGAGAATCGCGGGCGCAAACTCCAGTTCACCCACCCCAAAATCAGCGACGGGAAGGTCAGCTCCTTCCGCATTACAGTCCCGGGCGATGAACGCGTCATCAACCTGGCGGAGATGGAGGTCATCTCCGCCGGAGCGAACATCACCCACCTCGCCCAGCTGTCGCAATCCAGCGAGTACAACAACGGGGAATACCCCATCGGCAATCTGGTCGACGGCGAACGCTCGAACTTTAGCCACACCGCCTTCGGGAAGGATCCCTGGATCGAGGTTCGCTTTGATCCGCCGGTTTCTATCGACTGGATCACGATCTGGAATCGCCCGGAATTTGAGGATCGCATTGATGGGGCTCGCGTCGAATTCAAGGACGGAACAGAGACCCTCGTGACGCTTGAGGTAAAGCTCAATACGGCCACAGGCATCCTGGCTGATCCCTGGCTACGCGCCCCCTACCGCACCGCCGAGGCGCACCTCAAAGGACAGATGATCGAGGAGAAGATCGTCATCGAAGTGCCACAGCACTTGGCAGAGGACGCGCACGGGCAATACCTACGCGGCGCCGAGATCTACGCGCGCGATGGGCATTGCTCCACTTGCCACCAACCCGATGGTCTTGGCCTCCAGGCCGGCGGCTTCCCGCCCCTGGCCGATTCCCCTTGGGTCAATGAAGACCTGGACCGCCTGATCATGATTTCCCTCAACGGCCTGCTTGGGCCCATGGAGATCAAGGGTGTCAAGTACCCGGGTTTGGTACCCATGACGCCCTTTGGCGGCATGCTCAGTGATCAGGAAGTGGCCGACGTCTTGACCTACGTGCGCAACTCCTTCGGCAACCGTGCCGGCATCGTTAGCGCCCAAAAGGTCGGAGAGGTTCGCGTCGCCACCCAGGGCAAGGTTGGCTTCTACTCACCCGACGAACTCCAGGGCGGCGCGGCCACGACGGGCCGGCCCTTCCAGAAGTTCTGGGAGCTGACGGACTTCGCCGACGACTTCGACAGCCCTCTGCGCGGTCGTAATTTCGCCAGCGGGCGCGAGATGTT
>JBLHLB010000085.1:0-12724 GCA_047618505.1 Planctomycetota bacterium | reverse complement strand
AGGGAGAAGTGGGCGATATCGAGGGTCATGAGGGCTGCGTCGAGCCACACATTTGCCTCGTCCTCATCTTCTTGGAAATCAGCGCTGTCCTCGTCGGTGGACTCTCCTCCCGAAGTCTCGATTGTCACTTCAAGTCCCGATCCGGAGCTGAGTTGACTCAGGGCGTCCTGGGAAGAGATCTCGATCGAGATCCACGTGACCTGAATGGCTCCGTTTAGGAGGTAGAAGACAGCTGACAATAGAAGCGCCGCAACCGTGCTACGGGTGAGCAGGCCGACCACCATCGTGACCGGATAGATGACACCAAACAGGTAGGTCATTGCTGGGATCACTGCGAAAACCCCAACGTCTGTGAAACCGGAAACAAGTAGGAGAGCGAGGAACACTCCGGTGGCCGAAACCGAAGTCAGGAGGGCAACAAAGAGCAGTCCCGTGACATAGCGTGACAGGAAGAAGCGAGTGCGTGAAATGGGCTTGTGAAAAATGACATCCACTGCCCCTTTCTCCAGCATCTTGGGAACGAAGAAGGATGCCGCGCAAAGGCAGAATAAGACTCCGAAAGTACCGGGGAAGCTGAAGAAGACTTGATCCAATAGGAATCCAAGGACGGAAGCCTGCGGATCACTGCTGCCTTCAGGAGCGGCCATGGCCGCCATGTAATTCAAGTCCCAGCTCTTCATTCCAAAGAGCAGTTGGAATTCGTCGGCGGTTACGCGGATCACTGAGAAGATCAGGACAGGAAGCAACGCCGCAATCGCGAGGATGCGGAAGACGCCGTTGTCGAGGACTTGATAGAGCGCATCCTTGGCGAGTGCGCGTGTGGCGGGCTTGATCATTGGTCTACGCCTCCCGTGACTTCGCTGGCATTTGCTTTACTTGGCGAGCCCGCTCCAGGCGGATCATTGGCCGGCGGCCCAGAGCCTGAGCTAGACCTCGGCGCCGACGAGCTCTGCTTGTCTTCCACCGTCTCGATGAACGCCTCTTCAAGCGTTAGGTGCTTGCGTTCGATTCCGAGGATAGAAACCCCCTCGGCGCGCAATCGGTCGATCGCCTCCTGAAGCTTCTCATCGTCGATATCAATCACCAGAGCCTTCCCTTCCCAGCGGGCGTCACGCCCAAGGTCTGAGATCAATCGCTGCGAATTGATCTGTGCTTCGGTGTGGAGATGGAAGTGCACTGCCTCTGTCTCCTTGGCCATGTCTTCGACCGATCCGGAACGCTGGATCTTGCCGTTGTTGAGGATCACGATTTGGTCGCACATCTGCTGTACTTCCATCAGCAAGTGCGAGTTCAGGAATAGCGTGGCACCTCCTTGCCGGGCTTCTTCAACGATGTCGCGGATCTCTTTGCGACCGACGGGGTCCACACCATCGGTCGGCTCATCCAGGAACACCAACTCCGGTTCGTGGATCAAGGCCTGGGCCAATCCAAGACGCTGCTTCATTCCCTTCGAGTATTCCTTCACCTTGCGATTCGCTGAATCGGCTACGCCAACGCGGTCCAGCCAATGGGGCACGAGCTTGCGCAGCGCGGAATGAGTCAAACCGCTGAATTGCCCAAAGAGTTCCAGGACCTGCCTACCGGTGAGGTAGGGCGGAAGCAGGTGTGCCTCGGGGAGATAGCCCACGCGCTGGCGAAGTTCCGCCGGGCCCACGGGTCGACCAAACATCATTGCGTCGCCCTCGAAATTCTTGATCAGCCCCAGGAGGACCTTGATCATCGTCGTCTTGCCCGCACCGTTCGGTCCCAGGAGTCCGAAGACCTGCCCCCGCCCCACCTCAAGGCTGACCCCCTTCAGCGCCTCATGTCGTTTGCGCCCCATTAGCCCCGATCGATAGGTCTTGCGAAGATCGCGAACGGAGATCAGGGAGTCGTTAGTGGAAACCATCGGCTAGCTGGGGTGGGGGAATTGGCTTCCGCAGGCTCGGACAAGATCAGAGAGCAGGCGGACAAACGGTGGATGGGGGTGCTGCAGGCAGGCTACGGAAGCCCGAGGACACTATTCACGGCGAGTCCCATTAGGCGGTGTGGAAGCCTTGTGATTTCAGCGGGAGGCCTTTCTCGGCCGAGCTGCTTGGCCTTAGTCCTGGCCAAGACGAGCCGCACCCAACCACCCGGCCCTGTTCCCAAGATTCGCTCGCAGGAGCTCGAAGGGCCGTTTCACGTAGGCGCGCTCATTGATCCCCCGCAGGATCCCGGGGGCGAGGATGTCCAGAGCGGCCGAGAATCCGCCGCCGAAGACGAAGGTGCGAACGTCGATCAGGACCGCAACGGCCGCCAAGCCGTGCCCCAGGTCACGGCCCACGGCCAGGAGTAGATCGCGTTCCGGTCCGTCCTTTTCCCGGGCGATCTCTGTCAGTTGGACCAGGTCGCCGGGGGATTCGGGCGGCAAGTTCAATTCCCGGGCGCGACGCTCGGTGGAGCTGGCCGAGGCCAAGGTCTCGAGGCAGCCTTGTGAGCCGCAGCCACAGGGAATTCCGTCCGGTTCAACGCAGAGGTGCCCGACTTCACTGGCGAACCCGGCGCCGACGAAGAGTTTGCCGTCAAGGATGAGACCGCTGCCGACGCCCGTGCCCAGGGTGACGAACATGAGATCCCGAAGACCCGCTCCGCCACCGAAGGTCTGCTCGCCTAGGGCGGCGACATTGGCGTCGTTCTCCAGGTGAATAGAGGCGGGCTCGAACCCCCCAAGGCGCTGGCAGAGTTCTGCGCGAACATCGACGCCGATGAGCCAGGTGAGATTGGGGGACATCTCGATGACGCCGCGCTCGCGATTGAGGGCGCCGGGGAGGCCGATCCCGATTCGGTCGATGGTGTATCCCACGAGTCGTCGCTTGAGAAGCGCCACAAGGTCGTCGAAGACTGTCTCGAAGCGCGTGTTCTTGGCGACCGGTACGCTCTCTTCCCACAGAACGGCGGACTCAAGGTCGGCGGGTGTGCCGGTGCAGATCTCGGCGCTCAGCACTCCCACCTTGAGCGCGCTTCCCCCAACGTCGATCCCCACATGGACCATCGACTGATCGTTCCCCGCGGGCATCCTTTCCATGTCCAATCCTAGCGCTCCCTTGCGCAGCAATCCTTAGATACGCGAACGCCTAGGCGCTGTCTTTCTTGTTCGAGCGCCGGGTGACGCGTCGGTAGGCCTTGATGTACTCGGAGCCACAGGCCTTCCAGGATAGGTCGTGGTTCAGGCAGCGACGGGCCAATGTTCTCCAGCGCGTGGCGTCCTTGTAGGACGTCAAGGCGTTGGTCAAACCTTCCATGAATCCATCGGCGGAGTAGGGCTTGAATTGGAAGCCCAGGCCGTAGCGCTTCGTCTGCGCGTAATCGACGATCGTGTCCTCGAGTCCACCGTTGGCATAGACAAGAGGTACTACGCCATAGCGCATGCCAATGGCGAAGAGGGGGTTCGAAGGCTGATAGTGGGAAGGCAGAAGCAACATGTCAGCGCCGCCCATGATCATGTGTGCCGTGTGTGCGCTATAGCCTTCAATCACCCGCAGGCGGCCGAGAAAGGCGCCTTCGAGGGTTTGCAGACGTTTGGCGATCTCGCGACTGCCGGACCCCATGACAACCAATTCGATGTCACGCTCGAGGATCTCGGTGAGGGATTCGTTCACGAGATCGAAGCCGGAGTCTGCATCCCAACGACCCATGGTGCAGGCCAGGGGCGTGTCAGGTCCGTTGTCGAGCTTGAGCATGGCCTGCAGCGCTGCCTTGCAACGCCGCTTGCCAGCCATCTCCTTATCGGATGGGCCGAAGGACGCCGCCAGAGCGCCGTCGCTCATGGGGTTCCAGGCCTGGTAGTCGATGCCGTTGTTGATCCCGATCAGTTCCTTCTTGCGGCGCTGGAAGAGCGCTTCCATCCCAAAGCCACGGTCCTGCTCCTGGATCTTCAGGGCGTGGCTGGGGGAGTGCGTTCCGATGATCGTCGCGAACTCCACGCCGGCCTTCAGGAAGTTGACCTTGCCCAGGTGCGCGATGCCCTCGATCTGCTTGAAGTAGGTATGGGGGATGCCGATGTGCGGAAGAATCTCGCGCTCGAAATCGCCCTGCATCGCAAGATTGTGAACTGCGAAGAAGGTGCCCGCTTCAGAGGCGGGGTGCTCGGGATTCTTCTCGATGTAGTCGATCTTCTGAATCAGCGGCAGAAGGCCGGTGGTCCAGTCCATGCCGTGGATCACATCGGGGGCGAAACCAAGGGGCACAAGACTCTCCAGAACAGCGCGCGTGAAGAGCGCATACCGGCGCCAATTGTCGGCGTAGGGCCCCTCTTCGCCGCCGTAGGGGTGGCGCGATCCGAAGAAGGGCTCGTTCTCGAAAAGATAGACCTTGAGGCGGTCGAGCTTGCCTTCAAGCACTCGCACAGTCTGGGTGACGGCGCCGTCCTTGACCTGCAGGTTGGCGACTTCCGAGAGGGGCCCCAGGTGCTGCGTTTCCACATCCAGGGTCCAGGGCAGGAAGACCCGTACGTCCTGCCGCCCAGCGAGGAGTGCCTTCGCGAGGGACTCGGCGGTGCTGGCCAGATTGGTGCGGCGGACAAGGGTCTGCAGCTCGGGGGTAACAAAGGCGATTTTCAAATCAGCGCGTCCCACCTAGGGACCGGGGGAGCCCATTCACGTGGGTTAAAGAGATTAGAAAACCGCCTTAGCAAAGTCAGTTCTGACCGGGGAGATTTATTGCGCAAACTAAGGAAACGCCGTGATTCCGGGCTTTAGAGTGCAAATTCAGCGATCGTCGTACTGCTTCATTCCACCGTCTGAGCTGCCTCCGGACCCAGCCGACTGATACTCGGCAAGGGCCTCGGGTAGGAGATCATTCAGGTCCGCCTGACGCCTGTCGTTGGAAGGGTGGGTGGACATCCACTCGGGTCCCGAGGAATTTCCCGCGAGTTCCCCCATGCGTTCCCAGAACTTCGGGGCCTCGCGGGGGTCATAACCGGCCCTCGCCATCAGGATGATCCCAATGTGGTCCGACTCAGACTCGTCGCTGCGCCCGAAGGGACGCTCGATGCCATATTGAATGCCGAGCTGCGTCAACTGACCCCATTCCCCCAAATCGATCAAGCTCGTGATGAAGCTGGTGCCGTTAGACAGAATCATGCGATTCATACCGTGACGCTCGAGGACGTGACCCAGCTCATGTCCCATGACGACGGCCAAGCCAGCTTCGGTCTGGGTCACAGGCAGAATCCCCGTGTAGACCGCCATAGGCCCGCCGGGTAGAGCGAAAGCGTTGACCGTGTTGGGTTCGTCCACGAGGCGGACGCTCCACTCATAGTCTTCGCCTTCGACACCCGCCGCTGCTATGAGTCGGTTCATGACCCGCTGGACCATCTCTGCATCAGGGCCGGTGGTGATCACCTTGGAGTCGTCCACATACTGGTCGAGGGCCTCGAGACCGAGCCGTACGTCGACGGAGACGGGGATGGGGATCTGAATGCTCTGCTTGCCGGTGATGGAACTCGTGACGCAGCCGCCGAGACCGAGGCTGCCCAGGAGGACCAGCAGCGTGAGCACGCTATGAACCCAATTCCGCCCGACCATTCGTGCCGAAGCAGCGGCAAGCGAGATAGAAGGAAATCCGTGGATCCCGTACGATCCCGCACAGCCGTTAGCGCAATTCAGCGCGCTCTTCCTGGAGGTAGTCATGGTTTCCGATGCACCTATGCCCGATGCAGATTCAAACCCGTCCGCGCAAGAGTCGCTGGATGGGGGGAGTGGAGGGAGTGCCCTCGACCTGGGGTCGAAGTCCTTTGAAAGTCTCTGTGGGAAGCTGGCCTCTGGCAAGCCCACGCCCGGTGCGGGCAGTGGTGCGGCGGCCGTCGCAGCCCTGGGAGCTTCCCTGGTCAGTATGGCTTTCCGTTGTTCATCGAGCGAGGGCTCTTCGGTGGTGCCGGCCTACATGGGGGGTCGTGCGGATGAGTTGAACGTGCTTACCCACAGGCTCCAACAGCTCATCGACCAGGATGCACAGGCCTTCGAAGAGTTCCTCAAGGTCCGCAAATCCGATGTGGAAGGGGAGGCAGCACGGGCCAAGTGGCAAGCGGCCCTCAAGAGCGCCGCCTGTTCCGTCGTCGAGGTTCCTTTTGCGATTCTCGAGGTTTCCCTCTCCGCTCTACGCTTGGCGGCGGTCGGTGCGCCCGATCAGAATCCGAATCTGGTCTGTGAGACAGAGACAGGCGCGCTCGCCCTTTGGGCCGCCATGGAAGCCTGCGAGCGGATCGTGCGTGACAATCTGCCGATCGCCGCGGCGCAGCACAGCGATTTCGCCGAGGATCACGAGCGCGTCCTTCCGGTTCTGATGAAGAAGGGAGCTGAGCTCCTGGCAGAAGTTCGTGCGGCGACGGCGCTGCGCCAACAAGACGCGATGTAAGCCTACGCGCCGACACCCGCTCCCACGCTACAAACCGTTCAGGCAACAGGCCTACCCAATCAATTAGCACCGTGCAGCACCGTCCTCTTTTCTTGATTGTCCTCGATGGTTGGGGTTATCGCGAATCCGCAGACAACAACGTGATTCGCACAAAGGCCCCCTACTTCCAGGATCTCAAGGGGCGTTACCCGAACACGCTTCTGAGCGCCTCGGGGGAGGAGGTTGGATTGCCCCTGGGATTGATGGGCAACAGCGAAGTCGGGCACATGAACATGGGGGCTGGCCGCATCGTGTATCAGGACGTGACGCGCATTGACAAGTCCATTCAGGACGGTGAGTTCGCTCTCAACGGTGGCCTGCGTTCCGCCTTGGAACGCGCCAAGAAGAACGGCAAGCAACTGCACTTCCTTGGCCTTGTTGGCACGGGTGGCGTTCATGCCAGTGGCTTCCACCTGCGTAAGCTGCTTGAGTTGGCGGCCCAGATTGGCGTCGCGGCGGACAAGGTGCTAGTGCATGCGATCCTCGATGGCCGTGATACGCCGCCGCGCTCCGGCGAGGGCTTCCTGGCAGGACTGGAGCAGGATATTAAGGTGGCCGGCGTGGGACGCATCGCTTCCGTCATCGGCCGCTATTGGGCCATGGATCGCGACAATCGTTGGGAGCGCGTGCAGAAGGCCTACGACCTCCTGACGCGTGGAGTGGGCGGGGCTACGGCTTCCGCAGGCGAGGCTATCCGTGCGAGCTATGCCGCGGACACGGGCGACGAATTCTGTGAGCCCTATGTGGTCGGGGATTCCAAAGCTGGGCGACTGGAGGATGGCGACGAAGTGCTGTGCTTCAACTACCGCTCCGATCGCATGCGGCAAATCTGCGATGCACTCAGTGATCCGGGGTTTGGGGGCTTTGAGCGCGCCCGCGTGCCAAAGCTCTCGATCACGACGATGACGCAGTATCGCGCTGACTTTTCCTTCCCCGTCGCCTTTCCCCCGCGGGAAATTCAGGGCACCTTCGGGGAAGTCATCAGCGCTGCAGGTCTACGTCAGGCCCGCATCGCCGAGACGGAGAAGTACGCCCATGTGACTTTCTTCTTCTCCGGCGGCAAGGAGGCGGAGGTCCCCGGCGAAACACGCATCCTCGTCCCGAGCCCCAAGGTCGCAACCTATGACATGCAGCCGGAGATGAGCGCGCCGATCCTCACGGACAGGATCCTGGCCGCACTCGAGAAGGACGAGACGGACGTCTATATCATCAACTTCGCCAACGCTGACATGGTGGGGCACACGGGTGTTGTCAGTGCTGCTGAACTGGCGGTGGCAGCAGTGGACGAATGCCTGCGGCGTATAGTTCCCGTCGTCACAGCCAAGGGCGGGCTCGTTGCGATCACGGCGGACCACGGCAACGTGGAGCAAATGTGGGATCCGATCACCGATCAACCGCACACGGCGCACACTACCAACCCGGTACCGATCGTCTTCTGCGCTGAGGACCTACGTGGCGCCAAGATTCGACCCATGGGAATCCTGGCGGACATTGTGCCGACCCTTTGCCAGCTCTCAGGCATCCCCAAGTCCAAGGGTATGGACGGCAAAGACCTGATCCTGGGCTAGACGCGCTACTGCGTGTCCTGCGTCTCCCCTGAATCCTGTGATACCGGATCTTGAGATACCGGATCACGATCCGCCTTGAAGGCCGGGTAGTTGAAGAGATCCTTCATCTCGAAGCTCTTGCCGCTGGCCGCGTTCATGGCCCCCAGGACCTTCTTCATGACTTTGACGCTTAGGCGCCGGCCCTTCATGGCGCGTTGGATCATCTTGTGCGTCATTTGATCGGGTGCCGCACTCACTAGCTTGGCCGGTGTTAGCTTCAACTCGCGCATGTGCTGGGCGATCGGTTGCTCACCGAGATTGCGTTCCTGTTCCATTTATTCCTGTGCCCCAGGGGGCGCTTACTTCTGATCAGAATCGCCCCGCCCCTTGCGGCGACGAACGGCTTCACGCAGAAGATACTCCATATGGCCGTTGAGGCTGCGCAGTTCCTGATTCGCCCAACCCCTAAGCTCCTCCATGAGGTCCGGGGGGATACGTAGGAGAAAGGGCTTTTTGGCGGAGCTGATCGGATCCGCCTGCGCTCCTTCCCGCTTCCCTTGTCGTTTATTAGCCACGCAGACCTAGCTGTAAAGACTGCCGGTGTTGAGCACGGGCGTCGGTGTCGATTGGCCGCAGAGGACGACCAGCAGGTTGCCGACCAAGGTCGCGCGGCGTTCATCGTCGAGTTCGACTACCTTGCGTTCGCCTAGATCCTTGAGGGCCTGCTCGACCATGCTGACGGCACCTTCCACGATCTCTCGGCGGGCGGCGATGATGGCCTGGGCCTGTTGGCGTTGCAGCATCGCCGAGGCGATCTCGGGGGCATAGGCCAGGTGCGAGATGCGGGCTTCCAGTACCTGAATGCCGGCGCGTTTCAGGCGCTCGCCCAGCATTACCTGGAGCTCATCGGCAACCTGCTCCCCATCGCCACGCAGGGAGACGACGCCCTCGTCTTCGTGGTGTTCGTCATAGGGGTGCTTGCTGGCGAGTTGTCGCACGGCCGCCTCGATTTGGATGTCCACGTACTCGGTGTAGTTTTCCACGTCGAAGAGAGCCTGGCTGGTCTCGCGCACTTGCCAGACGACGATCGCGCCGATCTCGATGGGGCTACCCTTGGAGTCGTTCACCTTAATCGTGTCGGAGGCGACGTTTTGTGCCTTCAGCGACAGGCTCACTTTCTTGGTGAAGGGGTTGGCCCAGAAGAAACCCTGGTCGCGCACCGTGCCCCGGTAATTGCCAAAGTGAATGAACACCCGACTCATGTTGGGACCGACCACGAAGAACCCGGTCAAGAAGATGATGTCGAAGAGGATCGCCACGACAATCACGAAAGCCAGCGGTTCTTCGCGTAGGCCGGAGATCAAGGCAAGGGAGATCCAAGCGACGTTGATCAGGCCGAGTGCGATGAACCAGTTTCCGCCAGCGGCGGCCTTCTTGACGGTGTCTTTCGATGCTGTGGGGGTTGTCATTTGTTGCTTCCTGGTGCTCCCTGTTGCCATTGTGCGGGATATTGAGATGATATCAATGCGATACTGACGAGGGAGGGCTATATTCTCGCTTCCTCCGATGAAATTCCAGCTCGTCCTCCCTGGTCCGCCGGCTAGGGATTTCGCCACCCCCTTGATCCTCGCCAGGATTCGGGGAGGATCTTGCGCCCATGTCTGCGCGCAAATCCCTAGCCCTTGGCTTCGGGCTGATGGCCCTGGCCAACATCCTCGGAGGCGCTACCTACCCGGTTCAAAAGCTCGCCTTGGATGGCCTGCCTCCGGCGACGGTTACCCTGCTGCGGAATCTCTTCGCACTGGTGCCCCTGGCGCTCTTGACCATGCGGCCGGCGGCGAAGCGTAAGTTCGCCCAGCGCATGCATACCGCGGGCAGGTCCGACGGTACGTCCGCCGGCCGGGGCATGGGATTCCTGGGCCTGCGCTTCTTTGAAGGTGGGGACCTGGGGCGCATGCTTGTGTTGGGCATCCTGGCCTACGGCGCGCCCCTCTTGCTCGGCATCGTCGGAACCAAGTACTCGACGGCTTCCAACGCATCCATTCTTCTGTTGGTTGAGCCGCCGATGATCCTGTTTTTCTCCTGGCTCTTGCTCAAGGAGAGGATTCGACCGCGCGTGATGGTCGGTATTTGTGTCGGTCTGATCGGTGCTGCGTGGATCGTGTTAGACAGCGCGGCGCCGGGGGATCTCTTCGCCGGCGAGCTGATGATGGGCAATCTGCTGCTGGCCTTCCACGGTGCCCTGTGGGGTTTGCACACGCCTATCTCCAAGCCCCTGGCCATGCGCGTGGATCCCTTCGTGTTGACCACATGGGTTGTGCTCTCCTCCATGCTGATACTCATACCAGGGGCTGCGTACGAGCTGATGAGCTTCGAATTCGTCGGTCCTATTGGGCCGGCCCTGTGGTGGACCGTAGCCTTGGGCTTGGTCGGAACTGTCCTGTCCCTGGGGTTCTGGTTCTTTGCCCTGGAGCGCATTCCAGCCTCATCGGTGGCGCCCTTCCTCTTCCTCCAGCCCCTTGTGGGAGTGCTCATCGGCGTCCTCTGGCTGGATGAGCCCATGACCGGCGCGATCATGATCGGTGGAACGATTCTCGTCGTGGGCGTGCTCTTTACCCTCGGTGGGCAGCGCACACGCGGCTCCACGCCCTAGCTCGCTACTAGCCTTCCGCACTCGCTGAGGGGGAGGGCACACGTCCAAGGTGCCTAGCCTGGGATAATCCATAGGCCCCCATGAGCAGGATGAAACTAGCGGCCATTCCCCATTTGGCGCGCTGACGAGTCCGCGCCCGGGAACTGTCAGCGTAGGCGACCAGAGTCTTTGGGTCGGCTGCGTCGCTCGGCGCAAGTTGAATCAGCTCCCAAGCTTCCGTGCGACCGCGCGCGAGGGGCGTGCCCTTGAGAAGTTGACCCGCGTGCGCTTCCACTAGGGCCGAAACATTGTCGCCGATCTGGAGAGCAGTGACGATTGCGGCGAAGTCAGGGCGATCCTCGGTGACGAAGAAGGCTTCAGCGCCATCGTTCAGCTCTATGCAAAGGAGCGACTCACGCTTCCCGCCGGAGCCCTGCTGCTCCCTTGTTGCCTTGATCACAAGACCCGTTCGCTGGATCAGAGTTACTCGATTCGGGGCGGGGCGAAGGGCCGCCCACAGGATGAGTAACCCAAGGGCGATCAGAAGCCCGCCGCCAAATAGGCCAAAGAGCGTGAGGGGGCGCTTCTGCATGCTCGGTGACCGCGGGGCTCTTGGGGGGGCGGGTAGGGGGGCGCGCCCCCTAACTGATCAAACGGAGAAGGACTCGCCGCAGCCGCAGGTCTTCGAGGCGTTGGGATTGTTGAACTTGAAACCGCGTCCCATGAGGGATTCCTCGAAGTCGATCTGGGTCCCGTTCAAGTACAGGAAGCTCTTGTGATCGCAGGCGACTTCAACGCCCTCTACGTCATCGATTTGATCCGTGTCGGTCTTCGACTCGTCAAAGCCGAGGGAATAGCTGAAGCCGGAGCAGCCTCCACCCTTGACGCTTACGCGCAGGACAGTGCCCTCCGGGAGAGACTGGTCGGTGATGATGCGCTTGACTTCGCGCAGGGCGCGATCGGTTAGTTGAATAGCCATTTTATTGAGGATTGAAGAGGGTCTCACCGACGGGTTAGCCCGCGGCGAAGTGATGAAGGGAGTTCGAAGGCCGTCAGGCTAGTTCGCTGTTCTGTTTACGCAGGGCGGCGACCGCATCGACAATGCGATTCGCCACGTGGTTGATTTCGGTCTCGGTCGTGAATCGCCCAAGACCAAAGCGCAGGGATCCGTGGGCACGTCCATCGGGCACTCCCATGGAGCGTAATACGTGACTTGGGTCGCTTTGACCCGAGCCACAGGCGGAGCCGGAGGAAAGCGCGATATGGGGCATGGCCCGCATGACATCTTCGGCGGATACTCCGTCAAAGGAGAGGTGTAGGCAGGCGGGCAGCCGAGTATTGCGGTCGCCGTTCAGGTGTACACCAGAACTCTCGGCGGGACCACCGAGACCGGCTCGAATGCGCTCCTCAAGTTGATCGCGCAAGCGTGTCAGGTGCGTGGTCTCCTGCTCGAGGTCTTCGACGGCAACTCGACAGGCGGCGCCGAGTCCGACAATGCCCGGAACGTTCAGGGTCCCCGAACGCATGCCGCGTTCGTGTCCACCGCCATGCTGCTGCAGAGCCAGGCGCACGGCCGGATCGCGGCGTCGGACATAAAGGGCCCCGGCGCCCTTTGGTCCATAGAGCTTGTGTGCGCTCATACTCAGGAGATCCACGTTGTCTGCGCGCACATCAACCGGCAGCTTTCCGACTGCCTGGGTCCCGTCCGTCAGAAACAGAACCCCGCGTGCGTGGCAGAGGGCGCCTAGTTCACGGATGGGATTGAGCGTGCCGACTTCGTTGTTGGCCCACATCAACGCCACCAACAGGGTGTCGTTGCGCAGAGCTCCTTTGAGTTGCTTGACCGACACTCGTCCCGTGGAGTCTGGTCGTAGCCGTGTAACTTCGAAGCCTTGACCCTCGAGGAAGATCAGGCTGTCGAGGACCGCCGGGTGCTCCGCTTCCGAAGTGATGAAGTGGCGCTTGCCGGCGGGGGCCGTGGCCGCTGCTCCCTTGAGGCCCAGGTTCAGGGCTTCGGTTGCGCCGGATGTGAAGACGATCTCGCTGGCCGAGGCGCCGATTGCGGTGGCGACCTCCTGGCGAGCGTCCTCCACCAATTCCTCCGCCCTGCGGCCGACCGAGTGACTGCGAC
>JBLHLB010000084.1:0-12763 GCA_047618505.1 Planctomycetota bacterium | reverse complement strand
TGCTCGAGGTCGTCGTGCCATAGCACTGGGATGACCATCAAGACCCCGGTTCGGTTTCCCTTGCTATGGTACTTTCCTACGGAAATGCGCCGGGTGGTGTGCGACTCCGTAATCCGACTCCGTAATCTGAGAGAGCTAGCGCACAGGTCATGCAGGAACGCCCTTCGCCCGAGTCTTCCCGTCGAGCGCAGCATGAATCGAGAGGAACTCCCCAATGTTGTCCATCGTGACGAGCCCTACGAGCTTGCCTTTCCGAGTTACGGGTAGGGTTTGGCATTTACTCTCACCGAGCCTTCGGAAAATCAGGTCCAGCATCTCGTTCGCATGTGCAAACTGGACATCGCGCTGCATGAACTCGGAGACGGGAGACTGCAGCTCATTGCGAGCCAAAGCCGCTAGGAGGTCCTTCTGCACGAGGACCCCCACCACCTTCTCGCCGTCCAGCACGGGGAAGTCCTTCTGAGACCCGGCCAGGGTTAGCTCGACGGCGCGCGCGAGCGGTTCGGTCGCAGCAAGGGCTTCGTACTCGGTGATCATCGCGCTGTTTACGGGGATACCTCCAAGGGATGCCTTCATCAACACCATGCTGGCCTCTGACGATGCTCCGATCCACACGAAGAGGGCAATGAACACCAGGAATGGATTGAGGAACAATCCGATGAGACCAAAAACCAGGGCAATGGCCTGACCGACTCCGGCCGCCGTCTGGGTTGCGCGCACATAGGACTGTCGCGTTGCGAGAACAGCCCGTAAGACCCGTCCACCGTCCATCGGGAAGGCGGGGATCAGATTGAAAACAAGTAGGATGACATTCACGATCATCATCCGCTCTAGGAATGAGCCGGAGACGATGTCCAACTGCTCGAATGCCTCGAGCCCTCCGCTCAGGAGAATCACCACAAAGAGGACCGCCGCGATGACGCCGTTCACGGCAGGTCCGGCGATCGCAACAAGGAACTCCTGCTTGGGGTCCTCCGGCATCCGTTCGAGTCGAGCAAGTCCACCGATCGGCAGCAACGTGATGTCGCGTGTCTTGATGCCGAATCGCTTGGCAACGAGCGCATGCCCGAATTCATGAAGTAAGACACAGGCGAAGATCGCGACGATGAATCCGATGCCCGAGGCCGTCGCTCCGGCGCCTTTCCCCTGAAGCAGGTGAGCGCCGGCGATCCAGCCCAGCAGCACGAGAAAGGTCGTGTGGACGTAGACCGCGATGCCGGCGAAGGTGCCGAGCTTGAGGGACCATTTCATCGTTTCCCCTGATCATTTGTTCGTGAGTGAAAAGACGCCGTCCGGACCTTCCAACGCACCGTCTTGACGACATCGTTGACGACCCACTCCTGCTGCGCCTTCCGTCCCTCCCCGTCGGCACCTCACGGTGTTTTCGGGGCAGAGAACGGGTGCCATGATAGTCTCCCAGCGATCCATCCCTGCATGCCAATACTTGGCCGCCCCCTCCGGTGACTGCAGAAACAGCATCCGAGATTAAGCGATACGGAGTAGCGATACGAAGTCGCACACCGCCCGCAATTCTCATTTACAAGAGTACCGCACCATTAGTCGCACAACCCAGCGTCACGGAGACAAGGGAATCGCTGCCGCGAGTGGCGCATGTCTAGCCGAACTGGCGCGAGGCTGGTTGCGCCTGCTGCGGCACTATCTGAGGGAATTCCGCCCGGTGGTGTGCGGCTCCGTATGCAGACGACTCCGCATGCGGGGTGGTGTGCGACTCTGTATCCGCTGTATCCGGTGTATCCGACTCGATCCTGGATCCCTCAGTCCGAATCGAGGGTGAAGAGATTGGGGATCTACCCAGAACGACAGACCACCCCGGGTCCGAAGACGTGGGATCTGGGGTAAGCGGCGTCCGGAGCAGGAATTGCAATGCCCCCCCACAGCCAACGACGGTACGACCCTACTGTCTGAACGGGGCCGACGAACCTCCCGTCAGATTCCCGCTCTGAGCCCGAACGAGGCGTCCTGCCCCTCAATTCGTCGTGCAAACACCGGCGCCCCTCGAGCGGCGATCGGGGATTGCCACGAAACATGAGCGAGCAAATGAAGCATCGGACCGCCTCCGCATCGCTTCGCCAGCCCCTGTGACTATTCCACAGCACGCCGGTCCACATGGTGTGGCTCCAGCCCTTCTGCAAGCTTGTCGAACGGCTGACCTCGAAAGTCTTGCTATAACTCTCCATCCCCCATCAGCCGCTGACTCATTATCTCTCTCTAAGCGGAATCCGACGTTCGGCTTTGGCTTTCAAGCCCGAGCGAACAGCTGATGACTCGACGGGCGCACCCCGGGAAACAACATGCAGATAAAAGTCAGGCTTCTGGAAAATCTTAGGCTAGAGGCCAGCTTTGATGATTTCAAGGTCATCAGCGATCAACCCATTCGGCACAAGGGGGATGGCACGGCCCCCGGACCCTTTGACTATTTCTTGGCCTCGTCTGCACTCTGCGCTGCCCAGTCCGCCAAGGAGTACTGCAACGCCAGGGACATCCCCACCAAAGACATCAGCATCGTTCAGGACAACAACGTTGACCCTGAAAATGGGGATCAACAAACGCTCAAGATTCGTGCTGAACTTCCCGCAGGGATATCTGAGGAGCATCGGGAGGGAATCATCAGTGCGATGGACCGCTGCACTGTAAAGCAAGTGATTCAAAACGATCTGGGATTCAAAGTCGATGCCGTCAGTGCTCTAGGGAAGAACTCTGGCCTGCCTTACGAGGGTGATTCTGAAGACGGCGCCAGAACGATGATTCCGGGGAAGGACTGCTCGCTCGAAGAAACAATCACCAACATGAGCGCTCTCATCGAGTCGCTCGGGATCAAGATTGAAATTGCGGCGTGGATAAACATCGTTCCCCACGTGTGGTCCGTCCATGTCCGCGATGCCGAGTCGCCTTTGTGTTACACAAACGGAAAAGGCGCGACGAAAGACGCAGCTCTATGCTCAGCCCTCGGGGAGTACGTCGAGCGAATGAGCAACAACTACTTCTACAACGACTTCTACCTGGGCGAAGAAAGGGCACAGGCCGAGTTCGTTCACTACCCCAACGAGAAGTGGTTCAAGCCCGGGCCCAACGATTCAATCCCGGAGGGCTTGATGGACGAACGGTTCATGGAGGTGTTTGATTGCGACCATGAACTCAAAGCTTCCCATCTTGTGGACGTAAACTCTGGCGCGATCGAACGCGGCATTTGCGCTCTTCCGTTTACGCGGCAGTCCGACCAGCAGACGGTCTATGTTCCTGCCAATCTCGTTGGGAATATTTTTGTCAGCAACGGCATGAGCGCGGGCAACACACGCTACGAAGCACGCGTGCAGTGCCTGTCTGAAATCTTTGAACGCGCGGTGAAGAAGCAGATCATTGTCGAGGAGCTCACGCTCCCTGATGTCCCCAAGGCTGTGATCGCACGATTCCCAAAAATTGCTGCGGGCATCGCGAAACTAGAAAGCCAGGGCTTCCCCGTTTTGGTGAAAGACGCTTCGCTCGGAGGGAGGTTCCCTGTGATGTGTGTCGCGATCCTGAACCCCAAAACGGGTGGGGCCTTCGCTTCATTCGGGGGACATCCCAAGTTCGAGGTGGCCCTTGAAAGAAGCCTGACGGAGTTGATGCAAGGCCGAAGCTTTGAGGCCTTGAACGAAGTTCCGCCGCCTACGTTCAACGAGTTCGCCATCCGCGAGCCGAACAACATGGTGGAGCACTTCATCAATTCGACTGGGGTGGTCTCCTGGAAGTTCTTTAGCCAAGCCGCCGACTATGAATTCTGCGATTGGGGTTTCGCAGGCTCGACGGAGGAAGAGTACCAGTACTTGATGGGGCTTCTGAGAGGCCTGGACAAAGAAGTCTACATCGCGGACCAAGAAGATCTCGGGGCGAGTGCCTGCAGGATTTTGGTCCCCGGCTATTCGGAGATCTACCCGATTGAGGACCTTGTCTGGGACAACACCAACAAAGGGCTCGTCTTCAGGGAAGACGTGCTCAACATTCACTCACTCAGTGATGAAGAGCTCTTGCGTCTGCTTGAAAGGCTCGAAGAAAGTGAGCTTGATGGGTACACATCGATCCCAATACTAATTGGCGTTGCGTTCGACGCAAATTCACCGTGGGGGGAATGCACGATCAGTGAGCTCAACGGTCTGATCTGCCTTGCTCTCGGTAAGCATGAAGAAGCGAAGGGATGGGTGGACATGTTATTGCAATACAACGAAAACGTGCCCGCGCGGAATAGGTTCTACCAAGCCTTGAAGGCTGTTCTCGACATCACGCTCCGTGAAGATCTCGAGCTTCAGAACTACGTCCCCAACCTCACTCGAATGTACGACGAGGACATTGTCTCCAATGCAATCTCGAGTGTATCTGGGAAGATTCGTTTCTATGGATTAACGCCGACCAACATGAAGCTCGATGGAATCGACAATCATCTAAGGCTCGTGGAGAGCTACGAGAAACTTCAAGTTGCGAGACATCGGCATCATGGTAGCACCTCCATTTGACGGCGACTTGTTGACCTACGGATAGGTGCCCCAAACTGCCAGGCATCAGGCCTGCCTACGGAGTCTGCATTGGCAGTCTCACGCCGCCCGCGAGTACCATCCACAAGAGCACCGCACCATTCTTCAGCGTCACGGAGACAAGGGATTCATTGCCGCGAGTGGCGAAGAACTAGACGCACTGGCGCGAGCCTAATTACGGCTGCTGCGGCACCTTGTGGGGGAATTCCGCCGGGTGGTGTGCGACTCCGTATGCGCGACTCCGTATGCGGAGGGAGGCTAGGCCTCGCGTAGATGTCCGGTCTTCACGAAGATGACGGTCTCTTCCTCGACGAAGGGGTGGTGAGCGCTGAGGTGTGGGCTTCGCAGCCAGGTTCCCGCCGGATACTCACCGTGCTCGTCCATGAATTTCCCCGAGAGCACAAAGATCTCTTCACCGCCCCAGTGCTGGTGGGGCATGAAGCGCTCACCCGCTGGCCAGTGCACGTAGGCGGTCCCTTCCTCATCAAAGGCGTGCAGCGACTTGACCCCTAGGTTTCCGTGTCCGGGTGACCACGGAGCGGCTCCCGATTCCAAGTGCACAGGCTGCGTGTCACCGGAGAGAAAGGGACTCGTTTTCACGAAGAGCACGCAGCCCATTTCCGTGGAGGAAGCTTCGATGCGATCCACAGGTCGCCGCGAATAGTCCCCCGCATGCAAGACGCCAGCGGGAAGTTTCCAGTCGCCTTCGAGAACGACCACTTCCATACCCGAGCCCCCGGGCGGCACGGGTAGGAAAGCGCCGGCTCCTAGGCGTATGAGAGAGGTGAGGTGACGATCGGGTCCTTCGGGTTGGGCGATGGATTTCACGCTCACTCCGTCGGATACCGTCTCCCAGGCTAGTGATCCCGTATCCAAACTCGCGCGCTCTAGTTTCCTCATGGGCTCTTCCTGCTGAAGGGGCAGCTCGTTAGTGCAGCTATTGGTTCCCGCTCCTCAGCCTAACGAAGTGGCTACCGGTCTCGATAATGGAACGGTCTGGGGTCAAACACTCTGATACATCCAAACCTCGGGAGCGGCTTCGAGTAAGTCCTTTGTCTCCCCCACGACGTCTTGCTGGAACAGGTCGGTGGTCAAGTTCGCTTTGGCTGCCACCTGGGACGCAAATACGTGGAAGACCTGAACTTCTACTCCCCGAATCAGATGCTCCTTGGACTTGGCTCCATCGATTCGATCCAAGAAGGGCTGCTTGTACTTAGCGTCGACGGCTCCTGCCGCTGCGCGGTTGGCGGGGGCGACTTGTCGAGGAACAACAACAGGGTGTGCGACCCCGCATCGAGCTACCTAGCCTTGGAGACCTTTAGCTTCTCGACCTTGGCTTGCTTCTTCACTGACTCTTCGCTGCGGGTGAGCGAGGTCGCGATCGTCCTAAGACTCATGCCCTTGCCCGCCATGATTCGGAGCTTCCCAATCTCTGCAGGAGTCCACGCCTGCCGGTGTCGTTCAAATTTCTTGGCCATGCTGTATCTCGGTATCGACGCTCAGGAGCCGGACTCGCGGAAAGGAACCCCGTGCGAGCCAAGAGGATCGTCACGCACCTTAGCGGGGCGCCTAGGTTCTTGTCGAGAAATTGCGTCGCACGTCCTCCGCGCCAAGCCCGAATAGCCCGTTGCGGCCCTCCGAGAATCAATCGGATGCGGAGTGGATGCGGAGTCGCACACCGCCCGCAATACTCATTCACAAGAGTACCGCACCATTCTTCGCACAACCAAGAGTCACGGAGACAGGGGAATCGTAGCCGCGAGTGGCAAATGAGTAGACGAACCGGCGCGAGCCTGGTTGCGCCTGCTGCGGCACTTCCTGAGGGAATTCCGCCGGGTGGTGTGCGACTCCGTATGTGCGGCACGGTAAGGAACGCGCCTTTCAAGGCTCGCCGGGGGCTACCCGCTCATAGTAGAGTCGGAGTCATGGAAGAGTTTCTCAATGGGCACCCGCGTGCTCGACGTATCAGCGAGCCGTCGGCAAACCCAAGATGCGGTCCAAGTAGCGCGCGTGTCTTTCTTGAGCCTTCGGTGATCATATCCTTGGGAGCTTTGCCAGAGTCAGAGATTGGCGAAGTCGGAGGCAAGCTGGCCTGCGAGGCCGCGTTAGCGAAGATGGTTCTACAGTTTAGAGCGGCCGGGAAGGCCGCGGGATTGGCTGTGCAGTGAGCGTTTGGCGACTGCTCTTGGCCTTGCTAATCGTTGCACTTGTGGCGCCCTCCGCGGCCGCACATGGTGTCGACGACCTAACGCGTCGTTTTCTTGAGCAGCTGACCGGTCCGGCGATCGTGCCCTTCGTCTATCTCGGCGCGAAGCACATGGTGACTGGCTACGACCATATTCTCTTCCTCGTCGGCGTTATCTTCTTCCTCTCCACAACGAGAGAGATCCTGCTCTACGTTAGCTTCTTCACAATCGGACACAGTCTGACGCTGATGAGCGGCGTGCTTGCGGGTATCGCAGTCAATGCCTACTTGATCGACGCCATCATCGGTCTCTCGATCGTCTACAAGGGCTTCGATAACCTGGGGGGGCTGAAGCGGGTGCTCGGCTTCCAGCCCAGCGCGAAGGCCGCGGTGCTTGTATTCGGTCTATTCCACGGGTTCGGGCTCGCGACGAAGCTCCAGGAATTTTCGATTCCGGAGGATGGACTGGTTGCGAATCTCGTGGCGTTCAACGTGGGCGTAGAGCTCGGGCAGTTCACTGCCCTGGCCTTCGTGCTCCTCGCTTTCGCGTTCTGGCGGCGGCACTCGAGTTTTGTCAAACACGCCTGGGCGGCCAACGTCCTCCTGATGAGCGGCGGACTGTTGCTCATTGGCTACCAGCTTTCCGGCTACTACGTTTCGAAGGTTTGATCCATGGTCGATTCAACTGCCCCCGCCCAACCGTCTATGGCCAGTCTCTTGAAGGCACTGGCGATCGCATTCGTGATCTCAGGCGTGCTGCTTATCCTTGTGGTCCTGCCCGCAGAGCGGAACATCGACATCACGGGATTCGGGCACGCGGTTGGGCTGACGGCTCTCTCGGCGCCACCGGCCGGGGGTACGGAGCAGCTCCCTGCGGAGGATTCCACGGCGGTAGAAACTAAGGCCGATGAGCAGATCGTGATTGAAGTTCCCCCCGACAGCGGCTTGGAATACAAATTCTATGTCCTTGCAGGGGAGAAGCTGAAGTTCGAATGGAGCACGGACACCGGCGAACTCTTCTACGACTTCCACGGCGAGCCCAAGGGTGCTGCCAAGAACGTGTTCGAGAGCTTTGCAGCCGGTACCGCGTCGGGCGCGAAAGGTACTCTGACTACGCCATTCGAAGGCACTCACGGCTGGTACTGGAGAAACAAGAGCACCGAGACCATCAAGGTGACGCTGGTCACGTCCGGGACCTACGAAGTGCTTGGACTCAGATAGCTCGATACAGAGTCGCACCACTTCTACCCAGTTTGCCCGCAACCAAGTCCGTCTCCGCGAGTCATGAGGTACACAACCCATGGCTCGACACTCCAGACTAGACCACCCCGGTTCCTGGCACCACGTCATCAACCGGGGCCTCGCCAAGCGACCGCTCTTCGAGGACCGGGCCGATGTCCGGTTCTTTCTCTCGCGGCTTGCTCGCGAAGTGCGCAGGGGGCGTCTCGAACTGCACGGCTGGTGCGTCCTCACGACGCACTTCCATCTACTCGTTCGGAGTCCTGTGGGCGAACTCTCGGAGGCGCTGCGTCGGTCGCAGAACGAGTATTCCCGCTTCTTCAATCGCAGGCACAAGCGAGACGGCACGCTCGTGCGGGGGCGCTTCTTCTCCAAGCCAGTCACCACCCTCAGTTACCGACGCACGCTCGTCCGCTACATCGACAACAACGCCGTCAAGGCAGGGCTGGCTCGCACGCCTTGGTCTTACCGCTGGTGCAGCGCCGCACAGTACGCCTTCGCGAGCGGCCCAGCGTGGCTCGAGCGGTCTTGGGTCGAGAGTGAAGCGAACCCGCACCAATCCACTCCATTCCGCGGCCGTGACTATGTCCGCACATTCGGAGGGCCATTCAGTGAAGCCGCAGACCGCCTTGTCGAGAGCAGGATCCTGTCCAAGCGACTCTCTGGCGACGACCTGGATAACTTGGTTGGTAGCGCGCCGCCTCGAGTGCTTGCTTGGATGAAGCGCAAAACGAATCTCGCGGACGGCGGGCGAATAGGCCTCCCTGTTTGTGATGCCCTATCGATTCAGGAAGCCGTTCAGAGCGCGCGGAAAAGTGACGGAGAGTGGAAGGTCTCTCCGAATGGGCACGGGCGCTGCGCTTGGGGACTGATAGAAGTTGGTTTGCTGCGCATGATGGCGGGTCGAACGTGGGAGCAGATCGCTTTCGCCGTTGGATCTACGCTCTCCTCATGCCAACGGCGTCTCGGGATGCACCACCGCCTGGTCGAAGAAGACGCCACCTACGCTCTGGGAGCCGCGAAAATCGCAGCCACCGCCCTCAGTCTCTGCCATCCAGCTCCCGGCCGCCCCAATGAAATCGGGTAGAAGTGGTGCGACTCCGTATCGCGAATAAGTGGTCGGGGCGAGAGGAATTGAACCTCCGACCTCTGCAACCCCATTGCAGCGCGCTACCAGGCTGCGCTACGCCCCGACCGAGGGCTAGGGTTATAGGCATCCGGGGATAGGTCGTCAACAGCAGTTTGCCGGTCGCGGCGGCTTCTCGAAAATTCCCCCTGGGGGGCCTGGGCCGGGTGAAAGTTCCAGTGCTCGCAACCAGCTATTGAGTGTGCCCCCCACCTGGGCAAAGATACGCCCATGCCCCGCCCCGCCCGCTCACTCTGGGTCACCCGAACCTATGCCCGGCGCCGCCACCGGACTTGGATGGTGGCCATGACCCTCGCGACCCTTGGTTGGGGCGTTTGGTGGATGTCCCTCCTATTGCTCCGGTTCTGGCCGGCCTTTGCCCCCAGTTTGATGACCACGCAGTCCCTGGGGTTTCTCTTCGCCGGTCCCGGGGCCCTGGCGGGATTCCTGTGTCTGCGGGCCAGGAAGAGTTGGGTGCTGCTCGCAGGGGTGGCTCTCTTCGCGAACGCGAGCCTGTTCCTGATGCCCTCCCTCGCGGGCGAGCTGTTCCCCTAGGAATCAGGCCGGGAAGCGCTCGGAACCCATGATCATCATGGCGCCCGTGGCCGCGGTGAGCAGCGTCAGGCCCATGATGGTGAAGGCACAGATGCGATGCTTCTTGCGCCAACTCGGATCCCTCAAGGTCTTGAAGCCGGTGAGCAAGGGGGCCAGGTAGCCAAGGGTCGTGACCTTGGCAATGAACAGGTGAATCGGTGTGATCCTCCCCGCGGTAGAAAGATCGAAGACCTTGCCCAATCGCTCCGCATAGAAAATTGTCACCGCCAGGGACAGCAGAGCCAAGGCGACCAGGCGTAGGTGGATCTTGCGCTTGGCCTTGAGGCCGGTGATCGCAACCCCAGCAAGCAGCACAACCGTCAGGACTAAGAAGGCGGGAAAGCCAATCTCGGGATTCATGCTTGGAACTCCAACCCTTCCATCTCGCCGGAGAGGTCCCGGCGCATAAGTTCAGTCACAGCTTTGCGCGGATCCTGGCCTTCGAAGAGGACGGCGTGCACTTGTTGGGCGATGGGCATCTGGACGCGACGGGCATCAGACTCCGGACCGAAGAGGGCCTTGGTCGTCCAAACTCCCTCAGCCACCATCTTCATCTCCTTGAGGATCTCCTCGAGGGTGGCCCCGCGACCAATACGCTCGCCAACACTGCGATTGCGCGAGTGCTTGGAATAGCACGTGGTCGCCAGGTCGCCGATGCCAGCGAGCCCGAAGAAGGTCTCCGTCTCAGCACCGTGCATTTTCCCAAAACGGGCCATCTCGACGATTCCGCGGGTTAGAAGGGCCGCCTTTGCGTTGTCCCCCAGCTCGAGCCCGTCGGAGATGCCCGCGGCTATGGCGATCACGTTCTTGAGAGCTCCTCCGAGCTGCGCGCCGATGGGGTCGCCATTGGTGTAGACACGCAGGGAATCACAGGAAAGGGCCTTTTGGACTGCCATTGCTAGCTGGGCATCGTAGCTCGCCGCCACCGCGGAGGCGGGCATGCCGCGCGCCACTTCTTCCGCATGGGTCGGGCCCGTGACCACGCAGAAGGGTCGCCTCCCGAACACATCCCGAAGGATTTGATCCGGGCGCTTGAAGGTCTCGATTTCGATCCCCTTTGTCGCTGAAGCCAGGGGAACGTGGCCCGCCAGGGCATCCTCGAAACGCTCAGAAACGGAGCGCAAGAACTGCGTGGGCACGACGCTCAAGGCAAGGTCGACGTCCGCGGCCGCCGCAAATGGATCAGCGGTGATTGTCAGGCCCTCCGGAAGTTCGATACCGGGCAGGTAGCGCTCGTTACGCCGCGTGGAACGCAGCTTGTCGGCTTCCTCTGGGAAGGCACACCAGAGCCGCGTGTCGATTCCATTGGCGTGCATGATCAGCGCCAGGCTCGTTCCCCAGCCCCCGTTTCCCAGCACTACTGCTTTCTTGATTTCCTTTGTCATGCTCAGTCTTGGGTATTGCCGTTGCCGGTCTGGCCGTCTTTGATCTGATCTGTTGTCGCACCGTCATTGGGCATCGGCCCCTTGCTCTTTCCGATGCGCGATTCGGTTCCCGCCAGTAGGCGCCCAATATTCTCTCGATGGCGCAGGAAGATCAGGAGACACAGGGCCAAGGCGCCGAGCACGACCTCGAGACCATAGCCCTGGGAATCCTGTCGAAACCAGGCCACTACCGGGAAGGACAGCCCCATCACGAGGGAGGCCAGGCTCACATAGCGGAAGATTGCCGCCAGGAGAAGCCAAACCAGGCCGCCGATTAGGAAAATGACCGGGTCAATGCCCACCAGGACTCCGCAGCCAGTCGCGACTCCTTTGCCGCCCTTAAAGCTCAGGTAGAGCGGGTAGCAGTGACCCACAACCGCCGCCGATCCCGCCAGGACCGCAAGGGTTGCCGTGGCTCCACCGGGCTCCGCCACCAGGGGCGCCAGGACCATGGAGGGCACCAGGCCCTTGGCGAAATCCAAGAGGAAGGAGGCTAGGGCCCAGGGACGACCTAGGGCGCGGCCGACGTTGGTGGCCCCGATGTTTCCGCTGCCTACCTTGCGGATGTCGATTCCCTTGAGCCGTCCGAGGAGCAGGCCAAAGGGCACGCTCCCCAGGAGATATCCCGCAAAGACCACCAGCCAACCGGCGCCGATGGGCGCAGTGATTGCGGCGAGGGAATCTACGGAGATGACAGGAAGCATGGGACGGGTACGTGGAGGGAATGCGCACAGAGAATAGCCCTCTCCGTCCCGCGAACCAGTTTTCTCCAGGTCCACAAGACAGGGGTATTGCAGAGGAGTCCGGAGAACCTGCCCGGTCGCCCTCCCCTCCCGCATAAACTCCCCCCGTGGGAGCACGAGTAATCGGAGTCGACACCGGCGGAACCTTCACGGATCTGGTGGCCGTCGACAAGGACGGGCAGGTCCAGGTCGCCAAGGTGCCCTCGACCCCCAGCAATCCTGCGGATGCGATTCTGGACGGGATCGCCCAGCTGGGAGGGCTCGGGCCTGGCGATCGAATTGTCCATGGGACGACGGTTGCCTTGAATGCGCTGCTCACGGGCCGCATCGCGAAGGTGGCCTTTGTCACGGGCTCGGGCTTCCGCGATCTGATTGAGGTCGGGCGCCAGGATCGCCCGGACATCTACGCCCTCGAGCCAGAGCGGCCCAGGCCACTGGTCGAGCGCGACTGTCGCTTTGAGATCAACGCGCGCATCTGGCCCAAGGTCGGGTCTACGGAGGACAAGTCCTCCACTATGGAGTTTGTGCTGGAGGCGGAGCCGACTACGAAGGAGCTCACCGCCCTGGCCCGCAGGGTGAAACGATCGGGCGCAGAAAGTGTCGCCATCGGGCTGCTCCACTCCTGGGCCGATCCGCGCCAGGAGAAACTGGTCGCCGCCGCCCTCGAACCGTTGGGGTTGCCCCTGACCTGCTCCGGCGTAGTCCTCCCGGAACACCGCGAAGTCGAACGCTTCTCGACGGCCCTCGTGAATGCGGCCCTGGTGCCGATCATGAAGCGCTACCTGGATTCCCTGGAGGCTCGGCTCGGGGGCGCTCCCCTCTCCATCCTGCAGTCCAGCGGTGGAACCGTACCAGCAGAACGTGCCGCGACCGAACCCGTGCGCGTCATCCTTTCAGGTCCCGCGGGCGGCGTGATCGGCGCAGCC